>JBKJRX010000022.1:0-2541 GCA_046593155.1 Lacunisphaera sp. | reverse complement strand
GCTTCGCCCGGAGCGAGATGCTGGCGAAGCCTTGTTCGACTGATCCGCCATGAGCACCCGTCCCTTGAAGATTGTCGTTTCCCGCATGTTCGCTTCCGAGCTTGGGGCACAGCTGATGGTGCCACATGAACTCGTGCCCTTTGGCGGTCAGGACAATGCCGCGATGGCTGCGCTCCTCGACGATGCCGATGTGCTCGTCTCCGGCGCCTACCGGCCGGCCTGGAAACCCGCAGCCGGTTCTCCGCTCCGCCTGATTCATTCGACCGGTGCGGGCGTCGATGGCATCGATTTCACGAGTGTCCCCGCTGGTTGCACGGTCTGTAATGTTTACGGCCACGAGCGGGGGGTGGCTGAGCAGGCGTTCATGCACATGCTGGCCCTGCACAAGGGTCTTTTCCGACTCGATGCCTCGCTGCGCAAGGGAGACTGGATGCCGGAGCGGCCCTATCTGCCGGAGATGATCAACCACCATCTGCTCGTGCTCGGGGCCGGTCAGATCGGCCAGGCACTGGTCCGCTGGGGACGTTTTCTCGGCATGGAGATGACCGTGCTCACCCGCCGGCCGTCGGGCGAAAAAGCGAACCCGGGGGTGCGCCACCTGGGTGGCCTGGATGAATTGCCCCGGCATCTGCCGCAGGCGGATTTCATCGTCGTGGCGATTCCGGCGGCCGCCGGCACCGTCGACCTGATTGCCGCGCGCGAATTCGCCCTCATGAAGCCCACGGCCTGCCTGGTGAACGTTGGCCGCGGTCCCGTCATTAACGAGCAGGCGCTTTACGACGCTCTGCGCACCCGCCGGATCGCCGGGGCCGGGCTTGATGTGTGGTATCAGTATCCCTCGGCTCCCGGACAGACGCAGCGCCCGGCCAGGCTCCCGTTTCACGAGTTGGACAACATCATTATGACGCCGCACAAGCCGACGGCCGAGACCATGGCCTACCGCTGGCGCGCCATCGCCGGCAATATCGCCCGGCTCGCCCGGGGCGAATCACTGCTGAGGGTCGTGCATTCCTGAACCCGCCCTCCCGATGAAAATCACCGCTGTCAGGACGCATCTGCTGACGACCACTTGGGTCGATGACCCATCGTTCCCTAGTTCTCCGCATTCGACGGCGATCATCCGGCTGGAAACGGACGGCGGCATCGATGGGCTGGGGGAGTGCACCTGGGGTTATTTCGCCCCGGATGCCGTGCCGGCCATGGTGGCGTATTTCGAGCCGGTGCTGCTCGGTCGCGATCCACTTCAGATTACGGAAGTCACCCGCGCCCTCTGTGACGATTCGGTCTGGTGGGCCCGCTCCGGCGCGGGCCGCAGTATCATCAGCGGCCTCGAACTCGCCTTGTGGGACCTGAAGGGCAAGGCGCTCGGGGTGCCGGTCTACCAGTTGCTGGGCGGCAAGGTGCGCGATCGCATTCCGGTTTATGCGTCGGGTGGTCCGGCCCTGTGGCCCGTCGAGGAAACCGTCAGGAAGGTCGATTTCTACTCCCAGCGCGGCTACCGGGCGACCAAGCTTTCCACCGGCCTTTACCGCCTGCCGGCGGCCACGTCGACGGGCCACGCGGGACGTCTGCAGGCCGTTCCGTTTCCCTTTGCTGAAAAGCTCACTGTGCTGGAGGGCGTCTTCGCCCGCCTCCGGCGCGAATTCGGGTTCGCGATGGACCTGGCGATCGACGGCCACCAGGGCGGCGTGCCCAATCCGATTCCGATAAGCGAAGCGGTCGCCATTGCGGAGGCGCTGGCGCCGCACCGGTTGCGTTTTTATGAGGAGCCGCTCGCCTACACCAACATCGACGGTTACTGCGAACTGCGCGCGCGCTCGCCGATTCCCATCGCCGGTGGCGAGAGCCTCTGCGGCCTCGATCAGTTCCATCCGCTCATCACGCGCCAGGCGGTCCATGTGATCCAGCCGGACCTCGGGTTCGTGGGCGGCCTGCAAGAAACGGTCCGGATCGTGCATCACGCCGAGGCCTTCAACCTGAGCACGGCGATCCACACGGGGGCGTCGATGGGCCCCTCGCTGGCCGCCTCGTGGCACCTCGCCGCCGCGAGCCACTCGGTCGACTGGCTCGAGCATGTTCTGGCCGCCAAATCGATCCAGGATGCCATCCTCCTGGATCCGTTCCAGGTGAGCGAAGGCACGGTCGGGCTGCCCTCGGCGCCCGGACTCGGCGTCAGGCTCACGCCCGAGATCCTCGCGAAGTTCTCCTTCACCCGCAATTCCGGGGAACGCACCTAAGCCATGAAGCTGCTCCTGCACACGGTCTTCAAGTTCACCGCCGAGCAGCGGGCGATCCTGCAGGCGATCCGGCCGGGCCTCGAGCTCGTGGAGCAAAACGCCGGTGAGGTCGACCACCTCGACGGCACCGGGGTGGAGATTTTGGTGACCGAGCAGGTGCCGCGCGACCTGGCGGCGTGGGGCAGCCTCCGCTGGGTGCAGCTGCTGTCAGCCGGGTCGAACCAGCTCGCCGGGCATCCGATCCAGCAGACCGCGATCCCGGTGACGACGGCGAGCGGCACGCACGGTGTGCCCATCGCGCAAG
>JBKJRX010000280.1:0-6556 GCA_046593155.1 Lacunisphaera sp. | reverse complement strand
CGCTGACGGGCTCGGCCGCCCGCATCTGCGGAGGACAGAGGACGGATGACAGAAGGCAGAGGGTGATGAGGTGGCGGCGCATCGGGTGGCGGGTGGCGAGGCTTAGGGGTGGGCGAGCACTTCGATGGTGATGTCGAGCGTGACCGAGGCGCTGGCGTCGGCCCCGGGGCTGGTCGAAGAGCCGCCTTGGGCCAGGGAGTAGGTCTGGACTTTATACAACCGGGGCCCGGTCTCGAGTTCCCGAAGGAAGCGGAGCACCTGGCGGTAGGAGCCGGCGGTCCGGATGGTGAAGGGCACGGTCTTGTATGATTGCTCCGGGGGGGGCGGCATCGAACTAAGCTGGTTCAGCGCCTGCAGCCGGATGCGGCTGGCGGTCTCCAGCTGGTAGAAGTAGCCCATGTTTTCCGGCAGGTCGCCTTCGTGGATCAGATGGGCTTCGATGAAAGTCAGGGCTTCCTTCACCGCGGCGAGTTCGGTGGTGATCCGGCCTTGATTGGTCAGGGACTGCAGCATGTCCTCGCCGCTGCGTTGCAGGGTCTGGTGGCCGGCGGCGAGTCCCTTGTGGTTCTGCCAGATGAAGTAGTTGGCGACCCACAACAGGATCGCCAGCGCCGAGCAGACGATGACAAACGGGTAGCGCCGGAAAAAGCCCAGCAATTGTTGCAGGAACGCGTTCACGGCTTGGCCTCCTTGAGTTTGCAGGCCACTTCAAAGCTGAGGCTGCTGTCGCCCTCGGTGCGTTCGAGGGAGGTGAGCGCCACGGTGCCGAACAGGGCACCCAGCTCCTTGTCGCGGCGCAGGCTCTCCACATAGGCGCGAAGCTGTTGCGTCGCCTGCTCGGAGGGAACGCGCAGTGTCCCGCGCAGGACGACGCCGCCAGCGAAACCGTTGATGCTTTCGATGCTCATCCGGTCGATGCGCGTGCGGCCGAAAGCCATGACCAGGTCGGAAAGAAGATAGGAATTCCCGACCAGCGAATACGCCTGGTCGAGGCGTGCGGTCTGGTCGCCCAGCGTGCGGGTGAGGACCTTGAGCTCATCAGCCTGCTGTTGGTTTTCCTTGATGCGCTGGGTCCAGTAGGAAACTTCCGTGCGCAGGGAATTGCCGAGATAGAGCTGCCAGCAAGCGATCATCAACGCGGCCACGGCCATCGTCCCGGCGATGGTGTTCGCGACGAAGCGGCTGCGAACGAGGTCGTTGCTGGGCAGATTGCCCGAGAGCCGGCAGTCGATATGCCAGGGGCCCTGATAGGCATCATTTTCCTTGGGATCCTTGGCCGGCTTGGGGCCCGGCACTTCGGCGACGAGGCTGAGCGCGCCCAGCCAGTGCTGGCCGAGGGCGGGAACGGCCTCGCTCATCTGGATATTGACGGTGGACATCCAGGCCGGGCAGTCGATGGCGAGTGGCAAGCGGCCCACAATCTGGGCGAGAGGCTCGGTGATCCACGAGAGGGAGGCGGGCAGGTAGGCGCAGTAGAGTTCACCCACTGGCTGGCCGGTGGTCATCTCATAGGAATCGACGAGTGGCTTGAGGTCGCGGCCGATGGCGCGGACAAACTTGCTGGCGCGAAGCAACAACTCGTCGTCAGCGTGTTGGAGGCGGTCGCGCACCTCGTCGGCGGTCTTCAGACCGAATTCCTTGCAGGCGGCCTGGGCGATGGAGGAGAAACCGTGGCGCACCGGGCCGGGGGTGCTCACACCCTCCTTGCCGAGGATGTAGGCGGTGGTGTGCTCCTGCTCGATGACCACGACGACGGCTGCGCGCTTGTCGTTGTGCCGGGTCTTGTAGTCCGAGATGACCCCGAGCAGGGGCAGCAGGCTCATCTCGAGGCGATAGGGCAGCAGGCGGTGGTCGAGCATGCGCTGCTGGACCTGGTGCACGTCGGTGTGGGAGACACCGCAGAGCAGCGCGGGGCGGGCCGTGCCCTCGGGGGCGACCTGCACCCCCTCAAGCGGGCTGATCGTGGCGAACTTCCAAGCCGCGGGATGCTCGATCTTATACTGCTCCCGGACGAGCTCGGGCAGGTAACCGGCCTCGGTCAGGCGACGAGCCTGGATGCTTTCGCGCTGCAAGAGGGCTTCCGGCGGCACAAAGCCCCCAATGACCGGCACCCAGGATTTGGCCTTGTCGAAATTGGCATCGAGCCACTGGCGCAGCCCGGCATCGTCGTCCGCATCGAACTCCACGGTCGATTCCAAGACGCAGGGCCCGCCGTCGGGCCGGTCGATGGCAGCCGCGAGGATCTGATAGGGATTAATCTCTATCAGCAGGCTGTGCCGGGTGTTGCGGGAGTTGAAGATCAAGGGGAGGTGACGCGCTAAGTCGGGATTAATGAACGCCGACAAGCGGCGTCCTGATGGTTACTTAGCGGTCTCGCGGAATGCTGCGAGAGATAATTTTACTATCCAGGGTATAGCGCAGGCGTCAAGGCGTCCGCCGCTAGTTTAGGGCATGGTGACTTTCTCGGCGGGATCCGTCAGCTCGCGCCATTCCGAAATCAGGTAGGGGGCGTCGATGAAAGTGCCCACTGCACCGGCGGTGCGGAGCGAGGTGTCATAGTGCACGATCGCACCGGAGTTGGGCGCGATGAAATTTTTAGCCGAAACCGCGCCATATATCACCACATTGTTCCAGAGGCTCACGTAGGCATTGGGCATATAAATTGTGCCGTAGAATGGGTCGGTGGACCAATAATAATGCGTGCCGACGGTATTGACCGCACTGGTCCCGACAAGAATACATTTTTTCGGGTTCAGGGTTAGATTCTGGATACCAGTCGTAGAGTTACGGCCCACATAAAGGGTCCCGGAAAAATACACCTCAAGAGACCCAGTAGTTGAAATCACTATTCTGCCGTTGTTCGTGGTCAGGGTGCCGGTGACGTTGAGAATTACCGGGCCGTCGATGGTCAGGGTATCGGCACCGTCATCCAGATACAGTCCCGCGCGAGTGGAGCCGCCATCCGTGGTGCCGGTTATGTTGTAGATGGCCGGAGTGCTGGCGCCGGCAGTGCCAAGCGTGGTGGCGTTATCGGAAAGGATTGTGGTGCCGTTGGGCAAATTGCCTGCACCCGTCACGGACTGGATATCAAATTGCGGTATATAGGGGCTGCGGCTGATTCGGGTCAGATCGATCTTGGTGGCGGTCGCATGGGCTGAAGTGACGGAACCGTCGGAATTGGTGAGGCTAGGCACAGTGGAGCCCGAGCCAAAGTTCGCCTGCGGGAGATAAGTGGTAGACGAAGGTGGTGCGGCTATGTAGCCACCCATGACGGCACTGGTGACTGACACCGCAGTGCCGCCTGTGTTGCCACCGGCAATCACGGCCGAATAGCCGAGGAGGGTGGATGTCCAAAAGCTGGCATTGGGAGGCGCGTTGCCGGTGCTGGTCGCGATGCAGCGGTAGTGAGTCGATCCGGAGCGGGTCACATCGCCAGGGAGATATGTGGTGCCGGCGTTATAAGCGGCGGTGAGCGGCTGGTTGTAGCTATCCACAGTGCCGGTGCTCGACAGGGTCACGAGGGTGGTGGCACCCAGTGCGTTGGGAAAAAGCGCGGCGGGCTCGACCAGCGCGCGCAACTGGGTCTTGATCGTGGTGCCCGCGCTGTCGGGGAGGGTGGCCACGCCTTCCGAGTAAATGACCGGAGCACTCAGCCAGTAGGTGGTGTTGGGCGGTGAGTTGGCAATGCTCCCAGAGACGCAGCGGTATGACACACCGCCACGGAAGACGACATCGTCAACACTGTAGGTGGTGGCGGAACTCCAGGTGGAGGCCGCGTAGCTCGTCCAATAGGTGGAATTCGGCGGCGTCATGTTGACGTTGGCGACAATGCAGCGGTAAGCGTTGCCGCCGAGGATCGCGATATTCCCAGGGCGGTAGTTGGCGATGGAACTCCATGGCGCAGGGGCGGCGGTCCAGTAGGTCGTGTTTGAAGGATCCTGATTGGTCGGGGGAGCGCTTTTGCAGATATACCAGACGCCCTGATACCACACGTAGTCGTTGATGGCGTAGGTGGTGAGCGCGCTCCACAGCACCGCCTTGGTGGTGGCCCGGTAATTGTCCACGCGGATGTTTACTGTCGGAACTATGCCACTGCTGCCGTAACTGGTGGGTAATGATGGTGACGAGGATATGGTCAGGGTTTGCTTCGCGGTGTTTCCGGATAGAGTCCAGACGTTGAAAGTGCTGGCCTGGAAAGAGCGCAGCGCCCGCTCCAGGCCCATCTCGGCCAGATGCCGGCTCACGTCAGTGGCATAGGCGCGGTTGCTGAACTGCATCGATTGGTTGCTGACCGCGAGGTAGCCCGCGAGCGCTATGCCTAGCACAGCCAGCAGGCACATCACGAGCAGGATGAGCGAACCTTTCTGCGAATGGCGGGATGCAAAGTTCACAGGAGAAGGGTCTTGTTGCGGAAGAATATGCGGGGCGAGTCCGTCTCATAGGCTTCGGTCAGCGTCCCATTGATGCTGCTGCCCGCCTGGGTGGTAATCGCGAATGAGACCTGTTTGATCCCGGACAGATAGTTCACGAAGGTGGTGTAAGGGTAGCCGGTCGCATCATAATAGATGAAGGTGTTGTTCCCGCCGACCTGCAGACTGCTTTGCAGGATAAGGGTGGCCCCACTGCTGCCATCAACGCGCACCAAGGTCCGGGCCGGCACCGTGGTGTTGTAGCCGCTCAGGGTAACCGTGACCGGGGATGCGGTCGCGTTGATATAGTAGCTGACTGTCTTGGTGCCCGAGGTGGTGGGGACGGTAAGGGTAAGGCTGATGGCGCTGGGCGTGCCCGAAATGCCCCTCGACACTCTCACATCTTGGGCAAAGGCCGCCAAGGTGCGCCGGGCTTGGGATTCCAAGTTGGGCTGGTTGGCCGAACTCAGGCCGAGGGACCGCGTGAAGTTGCGGCCGAGACTGACGTAGGTGGTCAGCACGGCGGTCATGACAATCAACGATAGGCTGAGACCAATGAGCAGCTCAACCAAGGTGAAGGCTGCGCGCGATTTTTGGCGGGACACGTTCACGAGCGTTGGTAACCGAGGTTTAGGCCGTATTTGCCGAACCAGGCTGAGTTTTTGCGGGTGAAAGTGAAGGTCAGTGGAGAACCGCCGGAATCGACGCGACTGGTCCTTACCACCCAGATCAAGGTGAGGTTCACTTCGCGGATGTTAGTGACCGGATTAGAGCCGGTGACAGTGCGGGCGAGGGTGTAGGTCGCACCTTGGGTGAAGATGATGTCTGTGGTCGCGGCCGTCGTGGTGGCGGTCCAATAGGTAGTATTGGTCGGCAGTTGGTTAGTATGGGCGAGGGTGCAGCGATAATTGGCGCCGTTGTAATTGACGACACGATTGGCGGCGTAGGGGGTAGCACTGTTCCAGGCCGGCCAGAAAATTGTATCGATCGCGACAGCGGTGCTGGCGGTGGGCAGGTCATTTATGCCGGTGCTGCCGTTGGTCCAGACCGCGAACCGCAGCTTCCCAATCTCGTGGTTGATGATCTGGGTGGCCAGAGTCTGCCGGCGCGCGGCGTCCATCTGCTTGGCACTGATGGCCACCGCCTCGATCATGCCGACGAAGCCGATCACCAATATGACCGAAGCCATCATCACTTCGACGAGGGTGAAAGCGGCCTGGGGTGAACGGTGGCGGGCGCGAGCGGGCTCGCGGGCCCACGGGCGCGAGCCAACACCCCCCGCCTTGGCCGGCAGCAGCCTTCGCCAAGGCTTCGGCTCCCAAGCTCCTTTTGATAGAGGGGATCTGTGGACAAGTGGGCTGTGGCGGGACGGAAGCATCGAGACGGTTGCTAGGGTGGTGTCCCAGAGATAACCTCCGTAAACGAAGCCGCCGATTGGCTCTGGCGCTGGAAATATGCAGGCAGATTGCATGAAGTTATTTGCGGGACACCACCCTAGGGAGTGTCTTCAACCCCCTTAAATATTAGACCTGCCATTCTGAGAGTAGCGAAGAAACCAGTTGGATACTCGCTTCCGAGGGGAGGCAGCCTAAGTCCTGATGGATTCTTCACTGCGTTCAGAATGACAGACCGGGTTTGAAGACACTCCCTAGGGTGTAACACCCAAGGGCGGGGTGCCAAGCACGCATACAGAAACCTGAGACTTGAGACCTGAAACCTGAAATATTGCGACCGACTTAACGGGCGATGGCATACTGAAACCTTCAGCCGTCGCCAAGCCTGTGGCTGACAAGCGCCGTTGCCCGCTGCTGCGGGCCCGGTGTTTGTCCTGGCCGTCGCCCGGCAAAGAAGCCTGAATATCGCACTCGGGAAAATGAGATTCGTGGGAGGTCCGTCGGGGAACCTCCTTCCAAGGTTTCAGCCGTCACCAAGGCTTCAACCTTCGCCGGGCCTATGGCGGACAAGACGGCGGACATGATGGCGGACATGATGGCGGACAAGTAAAGCTGAAACCTGAGACCTGAAATGTTGCGATCGACTTAACGTTGTCGCCGGGCTGGCAACCATAGCGCCTGTGAAGACGACGGACATGAAGGTGGTGGGCCGGTTGCACAAAACGCCCTGGCAACGCTTTGTCCGGCTGCAGG
>JBKJRX010000271.1:0-5302 GCA_046593155.1 Lacunisphaera sp. | reverse complement strand
GGAACTCGCTGCGTGGGCCTCGCCGACCGCCGTCGCCGCACTCGCGCTCGCGAATCCATTCGTCGACGACCAGTCGCATCTACGCCCGACGCTCGTCACCGGCCTGCTCGATGCGCTTAAGCTCAACCAGTCGCGCGGCGTCGCCGCCTCGCGCCTGTTCGAGACCGGCCGCGTGTTCATGGAGCTCAACGGCACCGTGCAGGAGTGCGTGGCGGTGGGCTTCGTGCTGGCCCACAACCCGAAGGACCGCGCCTGGCTGGCGCGTCCCGAACCCGATTTTTACGCGGTGAAACGCCATGTCGGGATTTTGGCCCGCGCGGCCGGCATCGACCTGACTGCCCAGGAACTGGTGCCCGTGCGCGGCGCCTTCTGGGGCTGGCAGGAAGGCCAGTCGGCCGCCGCCGGCGAGATGAAGGACGGCTGGACCGTGCGCTTCGGTCTGTTGAACCTCGCCATGGTCCGCGCCGCGGGCCTCGAAGGCAAGGTATGGGCGGGCACGCTCGCGCTGCTACCGACAAAACTCGCCGCGGCCAGCGGTCATCGCCGTTACCAGCCGTTCAGTCTCTTTCCGGCGGCGCTGCGTGACCTCGCGCTCGTCGTCGATGCCGCGCGCCACGCTGACGATGTGCAGGCACAATTGCGCAAGGCAACCCGGGGCGCGACCGCCGGCGGCGTCTTTGCCGTCGAGCATGTCGAGGTGTTCGACGTCTATCAGGGCAAGGGCCTGCCCGAGGGGAAGAAGAGCCTGGCTTTCGCGCTTTCGTTCCGTTCGACGGAGCGCACGCTGACGGACGACGAGGTCAACGCGGCCTTTGCGAAGATCCAGCAGGCCATCGCGGCCGATGGAACGATGACCGTGCGGGCGTAAAGTCCCTCCCACCGGTTTGCTCAGGCCGCAAACCGTTCGAGGAACGCGCGCACTTCCGCCGGCACGCCCTTCGGGCAGTTGGGCACGATCAATTTGAAGAGTTCGCGCACTTCATTGGTCTGGGTGGGCGTCAGGCCGGCCTTGGTGCCGGTCAGGGCACCGATCTGGAGAGCGGGCGATTGGGCGCTGCCCCGGATATAAAAACCGTGGGTGCGCAGTTCGAAGTGCTCGATGACCTTGCCGCTGGCGTCGCGCCAGATGCTCAGCACGGTCTCCGCATCGCTGGCATATTGCTCCTTCAGCAGGCCTTCGACGTCCTGCTTCACCTTGTCGACCGCTTCCAAGCCGGAGCCGACGGCCACGGGCTCGACCAGCTGGCGGAAGGCTTTCTGGGTCTGGCTGTCGGGAAAGACCAGGGCGATGCCCACGGTGGCGTGCTGGGGGCCCGACCAGAAATGGGCGACGGTGCCGTCGATCTCAAAGAGCCGGTGATCCAGTTCCAGCTTCAGCCGGCAGTTTTCCCCGCGTTCGCCCATGGCGGCGGGATGCAACCGCATGCTGACGCCGCCGGAGGACATGTTCACCAGCTGGCCACCCCAGTCCATGGCCCGGTTGTCATCGGCCTTTAGAATGTGACCCTCGCCGTCGCGCCCGATGAGCGTGACCTTGGCTTTCAGGGGAAACTTGATCCCCACCGGGTGACGGGTGGCGCCGCGCTTGTCGCCCATGCCGCCGGGTCCCTTGAAGTTGAGGATTTTTTTAAATAGAAGCACGGGCGACGGATAGGCTACTTGACCCGCTGGTTCAAGCTTGCTTGCGGTCGTGTGTCACAGGCGTTTTGCCGGTTGCCAACCCTCCCATCCGCCGCCTGCCTGCTGGGTGCATCCGTTGTTCGCATGAGCACCAGTTCCGACCTCAATCTCGACTACGTGGCGAACCTCGCCCGCCTCGCCTTGACCAGCGAGGAGAAGGCCCAATTTGCCGGGCAGCTGGGCGACATCCTCCATTATGTCGAGAAGCTGAAACAGGTGGACGTGACGGGCGTCGAGCCGATGGCCCACGCCTCGCCGGTCTTCAATGTCTGGGGAGCCGATACCGCCCGCCCCGGCCTGCCGGTCGAGGCGGCGCTGCGCAACGCGCCGGCGCAGCGGCAGCACATGATCGTGGTGCCGAAAGTCGTGGAGTAGGCGATGGCGGACGACCTCATTTACCAACCCGCCGTCCGGCTGGCGGCGCTGCTCGCCGCGGGGAAAATCTCGTCGGTCGAGCTGCTGCAGGCCTGCCTCGCTCGCACCAAGGCCGTCGACGGCCGCGTGAAGGCCTTCAACTCCTTCGATGAAGCTGGCGCGCTCACCTTGGCGAAAGCCGCCGACGAACGCCGCACCGACGGAAAGGCGCGAGGGCCGCTCGACGGCATTCCGGTCGGCCTGAAGGACGTCATCGCGGTCGAGGGCCAGCCGCTCACCTGCTCAAGCAAGATGCTCGCGAACTTCGTGTCACCCTACGACGCCACCGTGACGCAGAAGCTCAAGGCGGCGGGGGCGATCCCATTTGGCCGGCTGAACATGGACGAATTCGCCATGGGCTCCTCGACCGAGAATTCCGCGTTCGGTCCGACGGCCAACCCGTGGGACCTGACGCGGGTGCCGGGTGGCAGTTCGGGCGGCTCGGCGGCGGCGGTCGCTGCGGGCGAGTTGTCGCTCACGCTCGGCTCCGACACCGGCGGCTCCATCCGCCAGCCAGCCGCGCTGTGCGGCATTGTCGGCCTGAAGCCCACCTATGGGCTCGTTTCCCGCTACGGGTTGGCGGCCTTTGCCTCTTCGCTCGACCAGATTGGCCCCCTGGCCCGCACAGTCGAGGACGCGGCGCTGCTGCTTGGCACCATCGCCGGCCACGATCCGCGCGACTCAACCTCGCTCAAGGCGGAGGTGCCGGACTACCGCGCCGAGTTGGGCCGCAGGAAGGGTCCGTGGCGGCTGGGCGTGCCCAAGGAATTTTTTGGCGGTGGCCTCGACCCCGAGATCAGCGCGGCCGTGAAACAGACCATCGAGTTTTACCGGAAACAGGGCTGCGAAATTAAAGAAGTCTCGTTGCCGCTCGCTGCGGAATACGCCATCGCGGTCTATTACCTCATCGCGACGGCCGAGGCCTCCTCCAACCTGGCGCGTTATGACGGCATCCGCTACGGCCACCGCTCCGCGGTAGCAAAGGACGCCATCGACATCTACGCCCGGTCGCGCGCCGAGGGTTTCGGCCCGGAAGTGAAGCGCCGCATCATCCTCGGCACGCATGTGCTGAGCAGCGGCTACTACGACGCCTATTACCTGCGCGCCCAGAAGGTCCGCACGCTCATTCGCAACGAGTTCACCGCCGTCCTGCGCGACTGCGATGCGCTGCTGTCGCCGACGTCACCGGTGCCGGCGTTCAAGCTCGGCGAGAAATCCGCTGACCCGCTGGCGATGTATCTCACCGACATCTACACCATCAGCGTCAACCTCGCCGGTCTGCCGGGCATCTCGATTCCCTGCGGGTTCACTGGTAGCGGCCTGCCCATCGGCCTGCAACTCATCGGCCGGCCGTTCGATGAAGCCGGCCTGCTGGCGGTTGCGCACGCTTACGAGCAGGCACACGACTGGTCACAGCACCACCCGGCGCTGTGAAAACTCCAACCACCAAGCTCGCAACCTCCAATGAATTCCCAAGTCACCAAACCGCGGATTGAATTTTGGAAATTGAAGACTCCTTGGTGCTTGGAGGGTGGGGTTTGGAGGTTCTTCAAATGAAATTTGAAGCAGTCATCGGACTTGAGGTCCACGTGCAGCTCAAGACCGCGTCGAAGATGTTCACGCGCGTCGCCGCGGGTTACGGCGAGCCGGAGAACACGCTGACCGATCCCGTCGTGCTCGCGCTTCCGGGGGCGCTCCCCGTGATGAACAAGGAGGCGCTCGACAAGGTCATCAAGGCCGGGCTCATCCTCGGATGCGCCATCGCGCCGGTGTGCAAATGGGACCGCAAAAACTACTTCTACCCGGACTCGCCGAAGAACTACCAGATCTCGCAATACGACCAGCCCATCTGCCTCGGCGGTGCGGTTGAGATCGAACTGCCCGGACCCTCGCGCAATGTGATGGGCGAGCACAAAAAGATCCCGCTGACGCGCATCCACCTCGAGGAGGACGTCGGCAAACTCACGCACGGTGCCACCGACTCGCTGGTGGACTACAACCGCGCCAGCACCCCGCTGATGGAGATCGTCTCGGAGCCGGCCATGCACGGCGCCGAGGAGGCGTTCGCGTTCCTGACGGCACTGCGGACCGCGATGGTGCAGGGGGGCATCTCCGACTGCGACATGGAGAAGGGCCAGTTGCGCTGCGACGCCAATATCTCCATCCGGCCGGCCGGCGTGACGAAGCTCGGCACCAAGGTGGAGCTGAAGAACCTCAACTCCATTTCATTTGTGCGCGACGGCATTGCCCACGAGATCCGCCGGCAGATCGCCGTCGTCGGCAGCGGCGGCACGATTGTGCAGGAGACCCGCCAATATGACGGCGAGGCTGGCGCTTCGACGGCCATGCGTTCGAAGGAGATGGCGCACGATTACCGGTATTTTCCGGACCCGGACCTCATGCCCGTGAAAGTGGACGAGGCGTGGCTGGCGTCGATCCGCGCCACCGTGCCCGAGAGACTCTTCGACCGGCAGCGGCGCTACCTGGAAAAATTCCAGCTGCCCTACACACTGACCTCGGTGCTCGTGCCGTCGCTGCCGTTGTGCGCGTTCTTCGAGGAGGCGGCCAAGCTCAGCGGCAAGCCGCAAGCGGCGGCGAACTGGATCGCCAACGACCTGCAGCGCGAACTGGCGGCGGCCGGCGTCGACTTGGCGGGCAGCAAGGTCCGGCCGGTGCACATTGCCGGCCTGGTGAAGCTCGTCGAGTCGGGCGTTATTTCCAACAACATCGCCAAGGAAGTCTTCGTCGAGATGTTCGCGACCGGTGAGCCGGCCGATGCCATTGTCGAGCACAAGGGCCTGAGGCAGTCCACCGATGCGGGTGAGTTGGAAAAATGGGTAACCGAGGCCATCGCGGCCAACCCGAAGGCCGTGGCCGAGTTCAAGACCGGCAAGGAGCAGGCAATCAATGCAGTCAAGGGCGCGGTCATGAAAGCCTCCAAGGGCAAGGCCAACCCGCAGCTGGTGGACCAGATCGTGCGTCGGTTGATCGGTTAAAGATTCGCAACGGCCCTTCTTGAAGGCGCGGCCCGCAGCGCGGGCCTCCCCTTCAAGAGGGGCCGTTGCGGTGTATGCTTTGCCTTGATTTCAATTCCGGGGGGTGGATTCTCGGCGCTGGTGTAGTAGCGCGTAACACCGCTGCTTTGCCTTGATTTCAATTCCGGGGGGTGGATTCTCGAACGTCGTGTCGGAGCGCCTGCCATCCGAGC
>JBKJRX010000147.1:0-4256 GCA_046593155.1 Lacunisphaera sp. | reverse complement strand
GGACTGATCGCGGCGAGCACCCGGCGTATGCAGCAGGCGAAGGCGGCGCTCGCCGCCGGCAAGGTCGAGGATTTGCCCCCGACGGACAAGGGTTGGTGGCACTATCTCCAGGCGTTGGTCGCAGAAGCTGACAATGACAGCGCGCGCCGTGACCGGGCTTATGAGGACGCGATGAGGGCGGCGGTGTCTGAACTGCAAAAAGTGACCTTCCAGCTTGGCCAGGAGCAGGCGCTCCTGAGACAGGCGCCGCCGGATGAAGCCCGCCTGAATACCATGCGGAAGACGATGGATGACTTCCAAGGGCGGACCACGGGCTATGATTATGCCCGGTATTATGTGGCGGCACTGGCGGCGCTGGGACGGGGCGCCGAAGGCCAGGCGGTGTTGCAACGCCAGCTGGCTTTGCTGCCGGCCTCCGAGCGCAACGTGGCCGATCAATTCCGCCTGATGCTTGGCCTGATTGCCGGCGAGGGCAGCGTGGCCGGTCGCCAGGCTTTTAAGCAGCTCTTGCGGGACGGCCAGCGGCCGGACACCCAGCGGCTTGCTCTGCAGCTATTGGCGCGCGGAGCAAAGACCCCGGCAGAGCGTGGACAGCTGCGACGCGACCTGAGCGAACTGATCGGCGCGCCGGCCCAGCATGCGATCATCGAGAATCTGTTCCTGGCGCGTGCGCAGACCGCTTTGCTGGACCAGGACTATGCGCCGGCGGAGGAGGATGCCCGGGCGTTGCTCGAACGTTATCCGGGTTCGACGCTGAAAGCGACGGCTTTGGGCGTGCGGCTGGCGGTGGCCTGGGACTTGAAGCGTTATCGCACGGCGGCGGATATCATCGTGCAATTGCGCACAGTGATTGCGGAGGGCCGGGAACGGGCCGAACTCGGGGTGTTGCTGGCCGAGGCCTTTTTCCGATCGGAAGACTACAAGAATGCAGCGGATGCTTATGCCGCGGCTCTGCACGAGATGCCGGCGGTGGTGCCGGCAGGCACGCTGATTTTCCAACGCGTGTTGGCCGACATTCGTGCGGATCAGCTCGACGCAGCGGCGAAGCAGCTGGACGAGGCGGCGGCGACGACGGGCTTCGATGCCCAGAGTCGCTGGCAAGCCGAATGGAATCTGGTCAAGGAAATGCAGCTGCGCGGTCAGGCCGCGGCAGCGCAGGCGCGGGTGGAGACCCTGTTGGCGGGTGGCGCGCTGGGCGTGCCCGAGGATTTGCGCATCCGGCTGATGTGGCTGCGTGCAAAACTGTCTTTCGACAACAGCCAGCCGGAGACGACGCTGCGCCAGGCCGATGAATTGCTGGCGCTCCTGCAGAAGGGGGGATCGGTGGACGAGGCGCTCCGCACCAACGTCACCAGCACGGTGCAGCTGCTGAAGGCCCAGGCGCTGCTCGCCCTCAATCGTGACCAGGAGGGCCTGGCGATGCTCGACAAGCTGCGGGCGGATTACCGCGCGACGGCGGCGGCGCAATATTCCTACCTGGTGCAGGCGGGCCACCTGTCGCAGCGTGGTGACATGGCGGGGGCCCAGGGCGTGCTCATCAGCTTTGTGGACTCCCCAGCCTACCGGCAGAGCGAATACGCGCCGCTGGCGCTCTATGAGGCGGCGATCAACCTTGAACGGCAGGGCCTTGATCGGCAGCTTGAGGAAGCCAATAAACTGCTTGAACGGCTGATCGGCAGCTATCCGCGGGACGAGATGGTATTCTATGCGCGGCTCAAGCAGGGCGACCTGATGCGAAAGTTGAATTATTTCCCCCAGGCGCGGCAGGTGTATGAAGACTTGCTCAACAATTACAGCCAGCATCCCGACATATTGCTCGCCGACCTCGCGCTGGCCGATTCGCTTTTTGCGCAGGGTGCCAACAGTGTGGTCAACTACGAGAGTGCCTCAACGCGCTTCGAACGGTTGCGCGACCTGCCGTCGGCCCCAGTTGATCTACGCGCCGAGGCGGGCTTCAAGTGGGGTTACGCGCTGGCCAAGCGGGAACAACCGGCGAAAGCGCAAACCGTGTTCTGGTCGGTGGTGGACGCGTTCCTGCTCGATGCGACGCAGGCGGCGAAGCTCGGCGCGAAGGGCCGCTACTGGATTTCGCGCGCGCTGCTCGAACTCGCCCAGATCCATGAGGACGCCGGCCGGCTCGACGAGGCGCAGCGGGCCTACCGGTTGATCGTCGATCAAAAGCTCAGCGGGGCCGCGCAGGCGCAGGCCAAGCTCGCGCGGTTCGGCGCGGCCGGGGGCATCAAGCCGTGATGAGCTTTGGCATTTACGCCCGGACCACCGCACCCATGATGCGCGCCATCCCATGACGGCCTTCAGCTACAGTGTCTTCGCCAAGGGCGGCCCGGTGATGTGGCTGCTCGTCCTCCTCGGGCTTGCGGCGATCATCCTATTCATCGAACGAGCGCTGTTTTTGCATCGCGGACAGATCCGCTCCACGGAATTTCTCGACGGCATCAAGAACCTGCTGCGGAAGCAGCGGCTGATGGAGGCGCTGACACTATGCGAAGAGACGCCCGGGCCCGTGGCAAAAATCGTGAAAGCCGGATTGCGGCAGCCGGCGGACGACGAGCAGGCGATGCGCTACGCCATCCAGGAAGCGGCGATGGTCGAGATTCCGGTGCTGGAGCGGCGTATCAGCGCGCTCGCGGCCATTGCACAGATCGCGCCTTTGTTCGGCCTGCTCGGCACGCTGCTAGGCATGATCAAGACCTTCTGGCTCTTCAACCAGGGCGGCAACTACGCCACGCCCGTCGTTCTGGCCGGGGGCATGTGGGAGGCGTTGCTCACGGCGGCCGCCGGACTGGCGGTGGCGATCCCGGCACATCTGGCGCGGCATTTTCTCGCGGGCCGGGTGCGCGCACTCGTGCAGGACATGGAGTGGGCCGGCAGCGAGCTGATGCGCTTCTTGCTGCGGGAATACCGCAACGGGGGGGAGAAAAAATGATCACGCGCCCGCTCGACCTCGAGTCCCGGCTGAGTCCGCCGCCCCGCGACCTCAATGCGGTCGCGTGGGTGAACGTCGGCCTGATCGTGCTTTTCTTCAGTTTGCTCGGCTCGCGCTTTGTGCTGGCGACCGGCGTGCTGGTCGGGGTGGGCGAGGCGGGGGCGATTGAGCTGCCGGTGGTCAGCCCGGCTTCGGTGAGCACCGCGGCAACCTCGGTAGTTGTCAGCTACCGGCGCGACAACGTGATCCTGTTCGACGGCGGCATGTATAGCCTGGCCGAGCTGCGCAAGCATCTGGAGGTTTATGCGAGGAAAAATCCCGGTTCCGTGCTGCTGGTGCGCGCGGACAGGCAGGTGTCGACGCAGGCATGGGCGGATTTATGTGCGATGGCGGGGTCGGTCGGGTTTGCGAACGTGCTGCTGGCGGCTGAGCCGGCGATGACCGAGAGTCCGCAAAAATAGGAGGCTGCGTGCGCATCGGGAAAATCGAAGTGAAGCGCCGGGTGTGGGTCGCCCTCGGTTGTGCGGTGGGCGTCACGGGAGCATGGTGGGGCTGGACGCAAGCCAAGCGGCCGGCCGTGGTGGCGGAATCACAGTCCAAGCCGCCGTTTGTGCGATTGACCGGCGTAGGCACCGCCATGAATGACCGGGTTTTGCGTGAGCGGGCCGATCTGTTTGATCCCACGCCGCTGTTTTTTCCGACGGAATGGAATTATGGGCAGCGACCACTGCGGGAAAATCTCCGTCGGCAGCCGGGTCAGGTTTTCGAGCGCTTCGATCCCAAGCTCTCCTTTACCGAGCAGAACATGAAAGCTTACGGGGTCGAAAACACACCGCCGCCTGAAAAGCTGTCTGACGTCTTATCGCAGGGCAACGAAGCGCCATTTGCGGGTATTGGGCAGATTGATGCGCCGCGCCCCACCTTGCCCGAACGAGCTGGTTTTCTTGAGGTGAGAGGATTTTCAGATGACGAACCGATTATATCGCAGACACTTAGATATTTTACATTACCTCGCTTAGATTACGCACCATTGGAGTTTTTGGTCGTTATCAGCAGTGCCGGAGTGGTGGGCGAGCCGCTTCTGACGAGCGGTTCGGGGTGGGAGGAGGTGGACGTCTTCTTCCGCTCCTACATTGTAAAAACCTTCCGTCTCGGCGAACGCCTGAATCCCGGTCGTTACCGCGTTTTGGTGGGGCCGTAGGTTTTTTGGGGAATTTGTAAGAATCTAGTTGACGGTCCATTTTAGGAATCGTTTCTTCGTCGTTCTCTTTGTTTTTTGCCAGTGACTTGGTCTGCCCAGATAGCTCAGTTG
>JBKJRX010000068.1:0-18565 GCA_046593155.1 Lacunisphaera sp. | reverse complement strand
CCGCCGGACACGACGGCCCAGCGGTCCTGGACGAGCAGCGACATCTTGCGGGCGAACTCGCCGCACATGTCGTCCTTGATCGCCACGACCTTGTCCGTGGCGCTGAGCACCAGCTTGAGCGTCTCCAGGCCGAATTTCGGCCCCCGCGCGATGAAGACGTTGGAAACCAGCATCACCGGCATCACCTCGGCCACGGCGCGATAATGCTCCGCCAGGGAGGCGGGCGTGCACGAGCCGCCCCAGTCGGGGGGCATGACCATCAGCAGGTCGGCACCGGCATCTTTGGCAAAACGGGCGAATTCGACCGCCTGCGCGGTGTTGTAGTAGCGATCCGCGGCGATCACCAGGGCGCGCCCGGCGGTGTGCTGGATCGTCGTTCGCGTCACCTCGGCGATCTCGCGTTCGGAGAGCGCCACATAATGACTGTCTCCGGCGGTCAACATCAGCGTCTTGGCGCCGGCCGCGAGGTTGAAGTCGATGAGATTTCTCAATCCGCTGAAGTCGATGGAGCCGTCCCGGTTGAAGGGGGTTTTCAGGGAGGGCATGGGGCCGGACAGCCGGGCGCGCATTTCCTGGGAGCAGCCGTCTTGGGATGAGGTCATGATTGGGGTGAAGTTGGATCGCGGGAGCCGTCCGTTCAGGCCGCCAGGTATTTTGCCGGCAGCGCGGCGGCATTCTCGGCGACGGGATCAGCGACATAAATGCTGCCAGCAGCGTCGACATGGATGCCGTGCGGGTAGCCGAAGGCGTCGCGACCATGGCCGACGATCTCCCGGTTTCGGCCATCGCAAGTGAACCGGTAGATGGCGTTGTCGCCATAGCCGGTGCCGACGTAAACGTGCCCGCCCTTCACCTCGATTGCGTCCGCCCGGGAGAGATCCGGCCAGAGGGCGAGGGCCCGGCCGTCCGCGGAAAAGACCTGCACGCGGTGGTTCATCCGTTCGGACACATAGATGTTCTCGTCGGCATCCACGGAGAGGCCGTGCGGGGTCTGGAATTCGCCGGGGGCGGAGCCCTGGCGGCCCCAAGCCAGCAGGGGGCGTCCGTCCGCGGAGTATTTCACGATGCGCGAGTTGCCGTAACCGTCGGCGACATAGATGTGGCCGGAGGGACCGACGACGACGGCCGTCGGCTGGTTGAAGCGGTCCAGAGCCTCGCCCGGCTGCCCCGGTTGCCCTAGGGTCAGCAGCAAGCGGCCCCGCGCGTCGAATTTGAGCACGAGGTGGCGGCCGAGATCGGTGACCCAGATGTTGTCCCAGGGATCGATGTGCAGGCCGTGCAGCCAGTATTCCCGGCCGATCGGTTGCGGCGGGTTCTTGCCCAGATCATAATTGACCGACTGGGGGAGGTCCGTCTCGCCGAGGGCATCGATAAAATTGCCCTCCCGGTCAAAACGCACCAGCGGGCGGGCGCCGCGGTGGACGAAATAGAGGCGACCGAGGGAATCCTCGGCGATGTTGCTCACCATGCGAAACGCAAAACCGGCGGGCAGCCTGGGCCAACCAGCCTGCTTGATATACGAAGCTTGCATGGAAAGGTGGTCAAAGGATCCGAGGTGGATCTGGACAAGGGATGATGCGGACGGCACACCCGGCGATCAACCCGGCGGGACAGGCAACATCTCATGACCAGTAGGCGAAGCGTGGGGCCCGCGCTATGTTCTGGTCAATTGGGATTACCACCCGTGTTGAATTGCCGTGGGTCGGTTTCTTCGTGTCTGGATGGATGCGGCAAGCCGGCCGGGTCAAGGCCGAGTTTTGCCTTTACAGCCCATGAATCCGAAAAAGCACCAGCCTCTGTCCCGCCGCTCCTTCCTGCACCTTGCCGGTCTGGCCTGCACCGCGGCGAGCTTGCCGCTGGCTTCCACGGCGAAGGTCGCCAGTGGCGAGGCGCCCAAGGCCGCTGGCACCAGATCGGTGATAGACATCGGATCGCGGCGGGAACTTTTTTTGGACGATCACTTGATCGAGCAACTCAGTGGTCGCGCCGGGCTGAGGCTGCACCAACCGCAGCCGCGGGAAATCGTCATCGAGCACGATGCGCCGTGGGAAGGCAGCGGCAGCGGTTACCACAGCCTGTTTAAGGACGGCGACCTCTACCGGCTTTATTACAAGGCGTGGCATCTGGAAGGCAGCCAGCAGAACCCTTACACCGGCGATGCGGATGCGCACCGCCTCTGCTACGCGGAAAGCCGGGATGGCATCACCTGGCGCAAACCAGAGCTGGGCCTGGTCGAGTATGAGGGTTCGACGGCGAATAACATTGTCATTCCCAGCGGCTGGATGGGCGGGTTGCACCTGAGCGCGGCGGAGGCGGCGGTGTTCAAGGACGAGAACCCCGCGGCGCCGGCCGACGCGCGCTACAAAGCCGTCGTGCGCTGCCGCAAGCCATGGGGTCTAATCGCCTTCAAGTCCGCGGACGGGGTCCGCTGGAGCCCGGTCAGCGGGACCCCGGTGATCACCGAGGGGGCCTTCGATTCGCAAAACCTCGCTTTCTGGGACGCGGCGCGGGGCGAATACCGGGCCTACTGGCGCTATTTCACCGAGGGGGTGACGAATGAAACGACTTGGAAGATGGGCGGCTACCGCGGTATCCGCACCGCAACCTCCAGGGATTTCATCCACTGGGGGCCGCCGCAGGATGTCAGCTTCCCGGACGCCACGACGGAGGTGCACCTCTACACGAATCAAATCAAACCCTACCACCGGGCGCCGCACCTGCTGATCGGCCTGCCCATGCGCTATGTGGACCGCGGCTGGACCGACTCGGCGCGGATGCTGCCGGAGCTGGAAAACCGCCGGTTGCGCGCGACGGTGAACCAACGCTATGGCACCGCGGTTTCAGACAGCCTGCTCATCACGAGCCGGGACGGGGTGCGTTTCAAGCGTTGGGACGAGGCGTTCCTGCGTCCGGGAATAGAGCGCGAAGGCACCTGGAACTACGGGCACCAGTGCCTCGCCTGGCACATGGTGGAAACGGGTTCCGCGCTCGATGGTGGGGCGCCAAGCGAGCTTTCCTTCTACGCGGTGGAGAGTTACTGGACCGGCCGGAGCAGCACGCTGCGGCGGCATACACTGCGGTTGGATGGTTTTGTTTCCGTCAACGCCCCGATCAGGGGTGGAGAATTGCTGACGCGCCCCCTGCGGTTCACCGGCGGGGGGCTGCAGCTGAATTTCTCCACTTCCGCGGCCGGGAGCATTTTGGTGGAGATCCAAGACGAAGCGGGCCGGCCTGTGCCCGGTTACGCGCTGGATGATTGCCAGGTCGTTTATGGCGATGCGCTCGAGCGGCGGGTCACCTGGAAGGTAGGAGCCGACGTATCCATCCTGCAGGGCCGGCCGGTGCGCCTGCGGTTTGTGCTGCAGGACGCCGATCTCTTTGCGCTGCAGTTCGCGTCGGTCTGAGCGGGGTGGCTCAGGGCTGGTTGCTCACCGCGGCCGGATCGTAGCGACCGATGGTCCGGAAGAACTCGATCGCGAATTGCCGGTGTCCGGCGCCGTTGGGGTGAATGGAATCGGCGAGCCATTCGCGCAATGCGGGGAGCGTCGGCTTTGTGTTGTTCCAGAGCGCCCAATGATCGACCAGAATCGTGTTGGTGGCATGGGCGACCTGCGCGATGATCTCGTTGTAGGCCGGCAGGTCTGCGCGCCGCAAGGTGTCGGGGTTCTCAGTATCGATCGGGTTGGTGCGGTGGAGCAGAGGAATCGCGCCGGCCGAGCGAACCTGGCTGATCATGGCGCGCAACTCGGCTTCGAACGCCGCGCGGCCGGCGGGGCCGGCGACGGAATCGTTCATGCCGATCATTATGGAGACGATATCCGGCCGGAAGCGCAGCACCCGCCATTCAAAATCAGCCCGCAAACCGGCCGCCTTCTCCCCGGAGATAGCGGTGTTGATGAAGAAGTCGCGGCGGCGGTTCATTTCCCAGCGGACTCGTTCCTGGATTATCTCGGGGTAGGATCGTTCGCGCCCGACCCACTTGGCGCCCTGCGTGATGGAGTCCCCGGTGAGCACCCACGTCAGCGGCTCGGCCGGCGCGGAAAGCTTTTTCTGCAGGAGGCTGAGTTCAGCCAGGGGTGCGGCCTCGGTGGCCGGCTGGGCGTGGCCGAGGGCTGCGAGCAGGAGCAGCAGGGCGCCGGATGGCAGGAGCCGGTGTCGAATCATGGGCACACGGTGTGGGATCAGGCTGGGGCCAGCCCGTCGGCCAGGTTTTTCGCGTAAGCTGGCAGCATGGTCATGATGGCGCCGAAGTCGCTGCCATGGGCAATGAGCTTGCCGCCCTTGCGCGCGATGCGGGCGATCTGCTCGACGTTTCCGCCGGGCCGGCCCCACGCGATGCGGTGCCGGGCCGCGGCCGCGGCCACGGCATCCTCGGCGGCGGCCATCTGCGGGTGGTTCCAATCCGCCGGGCAACCCAGGCGCAGGGCCAGGTCGCCGGGGCCGAGGAAGAGCCCGTCCACTCCCGGGGTGCCGGCGATCGCGTCGAGATTGGCGAGGGCTTCCGGCGTCTCGATCTGGACGATGAGGAAGGTTTCCGCGTTGGCGGATTCCGGGTATTTGTCGCCGGCGCCGAGGTAGAAATTGTTGTCGAGGCTGGCACCATCCAGACCGCGCTGGCCAAAGGGCGGAAACTTCACCGCCGCGACCAACTGGGCGGCGTCCGCGGGGGTGTTGACCAGCGGGATCATCAGGGCAGTCACGCCGTCCTCGAGGAGATGGTAGAGCTCGTTGGCATTGCGGCTGCCGGTGCGGACGAGGCAGTCGATGTTGGCCAGGTGGTGAAGGGCGACCATGCGCTGGATCTCGCGCCGGTCCCAGGTGTTGTGCTCGGCATCGAGCCAGAGGGCGTCAAATCCGGCCTGGGCGGCATGAGCCGGCATCATCGCGGTCGGGTAATATAGGGCGGCAATCCGGACCACGAGGTCCTGTCGCAGCCGGGAGCGAATGAGGGAGGCGCGCATGGGATTATCGATGGGGGACGCCGGCCCGGCCGGTGGGAAACGGAGGAAGCGGCATGGGCAAGTTTCACCAGGATGGTGCGGTCCGGCAATGAGAGAACGGGTATCGTTACTGGTAAAAAATCATGGCCAGTCATGCGAATGAGCCGGTCGGAGCGCCGTCGGTTAACAAATGTTACCAAGAGATAAATTTTGTCGACCGGGCCATAATGTCCTCAGCATGAATCCGGCCGGTTCGAGTCTTCACCCCGTCCAACCCCGCCCATCCATGCCCAGCCGCCCGCAAATCGTAAACATAGACTGCAATTTCACGTATGATCTGGAGCGTCAGCGGATCGAGGCCGCCGGCGCCGATCTCATACTGCGGAAAGCCCGCACCGAGGCCGAAATCATCGCGGCCTGCAAGGATGCGACCATGGTTCTCTTTGAGAATGCGGACACTCCGTTGACCGCCGGCGTCATCTCCGCGCTGCCCGCATGTCGCGCCATTGTGCGGTATGGAGTGGGGGTCGACAGCATCGATGTGGCCGCGGCAACCCGGCACGGGGTGGTGGTGGCGAATTCGGCGGATTTTTGCACGGAGGAGGTCTCGGATCACGCCGTGGCGCTGATTCTGGCGGGCGCGCGCCGGATAGCCTATTTTGATCGCAAGATTCGCGGAGGAGGCTGGCAGGGCTTCGACCCGAATTTTGCCCTGCGGCGCGTGGACTGTCTGACACTGGGTCTCCTCGGCTGGGGCCGTATCGCCCAGGCCGTGGCGCGGAAGATGGCGGGATTTCAGATGCGGATCTTGGTCTCGGATCCTTATGTCCGTTCCTTGCCGCCGGGGTCGTCCGCGGAACTGGTCCCGAAGGAGCAGTTGCTGCGGGATTCCGACCTACTCTCGCTCCATTTGCCGCTGAATGCGGAAACCAGACACGTCATCGACGAGCAGGCGCTCCGGCTGATGAAGCCTACGGCCCTGCTCATCAACACGAGCCGGGGGGGCGTCGTGGACGAGGCGGCGCTGGTGCGGGCGCTGCAGGAAAACCGGCTGGGAGGAGCGGCCCTCGATGTGTTCGAGATGGAACCGCTGCCGGCCGGCAGCCTCCTGCGCGGCATGGAACAGGTCACCTTGACTCCCCATTACGCGGCGTCCTCGCAGGATTCGATGAAGCACCTGCATCGCACGGTGACGGACTCGGTGGAGGCCATGCTGCGAGGCTATTGGCCGCCGTTCCCGGTCAATGCCACAGTGGCGCCGCGCGCGCCCTTGCGTCCGTGGCAGGATTACCGGCCGGGCCGGTGATCGTTCCTCCGGCCGGTGCCGGCTGGCTCCCGGACCTGGAGGGTCACAGGCACCGGTTAACTAATGTTACCAGAGCTTCACCTTTGTCGTCGGCGAAAAGTCTGCCCCATCCTCCCCGACAGTTCAGGTCCTAACACAGCAAAAAACCAACAACATCAAGTCACCACGATTATGAAAAAGAAACTGATCTTCGGAATGTGTTCATTCGCATTTCTGTTAGTGGCCCAGGCGCTTGTGGCCCAGACGGCCACACCAACGGGCGAATCGACTGATCAGGATAAAGTGAAAGAGAAGGGAGCCGTCCTGCAGATGTCTCCCTTTATCGTGCAAGGTGACAACACGCAGGGCTACCGTTCCCAGCGAACGATGGTCGGCAGCCGGTCGGCGAAAGAATTGGCCGACCTCCCGGCCAGCGTCGCGCTCATCAATCTGCAGCAGATTAACGACTTTGGCGCTCTTTCCGTGATCGACGTGCTAAAATTCGGTGTCAGCGGTGTCACCCAGAATCAATCCTTCAACGACGACGTGAACATTCGCGGCTTCAGGGCCGGTGCGCCGCTGCGCAACGGCTTTGAGCGCCAAACGGGCACAGGAGCTGGTGGCCCCAATAAGAGTCAGCCGCTCTATGACATCGAGCGCATCGAGATCCTGAAGGGTCCGGCCGCGATGCTCAATGGTTCCAACGGCGGCATCGGTGGCAGCATCAACCACGTCACCCGCGCTGCAACTCCCACGCGGCAGGGCGAGGCCCAGGTCACGATCACCGCCCGCGGCGGTGTGCGTTTGCAGGCCAACGTGTCGGGTCCGATCGTGAACTCGGACGACCTTAAGGCCAATTACCGCTTCACTCTCGGCTATCTCAATGCCGACGAGCCGCATGGAAAATCTCTAGAATGGCAGGACCAGAAGTTTTTCGGTGCGGGTCTCGCGCTCTACTTCGGCCAGGCCAGCAGTCTGCTGATCGATGGTTATTACTTCCAAAATGATGACTACCTTTATCTGGAAGACTTTCTCGACATCTCGGCGCCGACAAACCCGATCACCAGCCTTAGAAATGCGAAGTTCAATCAGTATTCGACCCAGAAATATTCCCCGGGCCGCAAGCAGGACGCTTTCTGGCCCTATGTGACCACGGTGATCAACGCGGTCTTTCTGTCGAAACTGACCGATAATAGCGACTTGCGCATCGCCTATTCATACAGCGAGAACGATGATGATCGTTTGAACAATCGCGCGATTGGGGTCAACCCGGACAACTACACAGTAACCCGTCAAGCCATTCGCAACCACAGCGGTGAAACGAATAATGCCTTTCAGATCGATTACCTCAACAGCCGGCAAACGTCTTGGGCCAAGTTCGACACGACCCTGGGTGCAGATGGCTTTATCAGCAGATACTGGGCTAATCAGGCGATTACATTCATGACCCCTTTGGACACCCGCACGGGAACCTACCCGGACGATGAGGCTTGGTTTAAGCAGTTCCCCAACGATACGGCTTGGTTCTTCGACCCGCGTCCCATCAGCTTGGGTAATCCTCCAACGCGCGACAAGGTCAACGTCACCTCGGCTTCCGTTTATATCCAGGAGAACGTCACGTTGCTGAAGGATAAACTGATCTTGGTGGCTGGCATTCGCAAATTCATGCCTGGCGGCACAAACGAGAACCTCGTCACCAACGTGATCACGAACCGGCCTGACCAAGGCTTCAATGTGACCAAATACGGCATTGTCTACAAGGTGCTCCCTAAGCTCTCGGTCTATGCCACCAAGGCCCAGAACTACTTTGTCGCCCCCCGCGGCAACATCGACAGACTCATTCAGGGCGACCGTCTGGGTGCTCCTTTCAAGGACTCGCTGGGCAAGCTCGCAGAAATCGGTGTCAAATATGAACATAACTTCTCGGACAAGATCAGCGTCTACGGATCGGCGGCGGCCTTCGAGATGGAGCAGACCAATGTGGTGACGTTCGGCGTCCTACCAGAAGGTCCTCCCGGTTCGCAGGGGGTCATCCAGTCCGCCAAAGACTCGGCCTCGGGCTGGGAGACAGATCTTGGCATCCAGATCAAGACGGGCAGCGGGCGGGCTGACATCCTGCTGACCTATTTTAACGGCAATTCCGCGATCGCTGCTGATGAGGGCAAGGCCTATGTCCGCCAGACCCAAAACTTCGTGCCGCAGAAGTTCAGCTTTCTGGGCAAATACTCTTGGAGCAGCGGTTCGTTACGCGGCCTCCGGGCTGGCCTCGGTGTTATTATCCAGGACGACAAGCGCCAAGGCGCCTGGGTGGTAGAGACTCCGCCTCTCGCCAGCGCTTTCTTTGGCTACACCGTGAACAAACGCTGGGACCTGCAACTCAATCTGAATAACTTGACGAACGAGCGCTACATCGTCCAGGTGGCCACGCCCGGCTTGGTCCAAGGTTCCGACACATTCGCCTCCAAGCTGACGGTCAAATACCGCTGGTAAGTTTTCATCCGGCGGACGGCCCTCGCACCGTTCAGCCGGATTTTCTTTTACCACGCCTCGGTGTCTGCGGCACCGAGGTGTCGGGCGGCCTATTTTCTGCCCGTGAATCCTGCCTGTATTTGTTTCAATCCAGACTGAGGCGCTTATGAACGAACCGCTTATTCCCATTCCCACCGTGCGGCTCGGTTCCGCGGCCAGGGGCTCAATGCCTCCCCACGCGGCGGCAGACTCCGGCGGCTGGCGCGCCACTTGGACGGACTCCACGGGGAGTCGCGTGCAAGCCGCTGCGCCGCTGGCCGCCGGGAGTTGGACGCTTCCCGTGCCGTTCCCGAAGGCTGAACCCGTTGGGGTTGCGCCGGCCGAGGTGGTGCCCGAAGGCATCCTGGCTTCGGCGCGGCATCAGGGTGACCACATAGCGCTCCGTTCCGGGCGCCGGGTGCCCGGAGTCGCTCCGCAGTTTCCGGGCGCGGGATTGGTGGTCAGTCGCGGCGGACCGGGACACTGGACTGATCTGGCCTTTGCGGACGACCGGCCGGACGGGGAGATAGTGGCGGCCGCACTGGGCCTGACCGGAGATGACGTGCTCGCGGTCTACCTGATTTCCGATGAGCGTGGAGGAGTGGAGTGTCGCGCCCTCCGTTTCTCACTGGCCTCGGCTCGCCCGGTCGCCAGTCGCTGGCGCCCCCTGCCGGATTTCCCGCGGCGACCGGGGGTCGCGGCGGTAATGGCGGGGGTCAACGGGGGCGCGCTGATTGCGGCCGGCGGGGCGAACTTTCCGGAGTCTCCTCCCTGGGAGGGTGGGGTGAAAAAAATTTATGATGAAATCTTTGTGCTGCCCGCGGGCGCGATCGCGTGGCAGGCGGCGGGCCGTTTGCCGGAACCGCGCGCTTACGCCGCGATGGTCTCGGTGCCGGAAGGGGTGCTGGCGATCGGCGGAGAGAATGCCACTGGTTTTTTTCAGGATGTGGTGTGGTTGAATTGGGATGGCCGGCAGGTAACGGCAAAGCCCGGTCCCACACTTCCGGAGCCCGTGGCCAGTCCGGTTGCCGCCGTGCTTGGGGGTAAAGTCTATCTGGCCGGCGGCTATGCCCCGGGGCCGCCGCGGGTGAGCACGACCAGCTTCTTGTGCCTGGATCTCGCGAATACCTCGGCCGGCTGGCAGACCCTGCCGTCCTGGCCCGGTCCATCCCGCGCCCTGGCCGTGATGGCGGCGCTCAACGGCGCGATCTATCTGATCAGCGGGCTTGAAATGTCCGCCGGGGCCGATGGGCAGCCGCGGATGAACTATCTGACGGACGCCTATCGCTACCGCCCTGGCGGTGGCTGGGAAAGGCTGCCGGATTTGCCGTGGTCGGTCATTGCCGCGCCCTCGCCGGCTCCGGTCACGACCGCGCCGGAACGCGTCTTTGTCTTCGGCGGGGTTGACGGGCGGCAGGTCGGCAAGGTGCCGCGCGACCGGCGGGTGCCCGGGGATATCCTCTACTTCGATGTGGCCCGGCACGAGTGGCTGCTGTGGGCCGAGGTTTGGCCCGAACCGGTGGTCAGCGCCCCGCCCGTGGTCGTCGGGAATGAATGGGTTTTTGTTTCCGGGGAAACCATGGCGGGTCATCGGACCACGGCGGTGATGGCCTGGCGTCCCTCCAACCCCACCAACCAATCATGAAACTGCTCTCCGCCGTGCCCCGCATGCTGGGCGTTGTTTTGCCCGTGTGCCTCTTCGGACTCCCGGGCCTCATCCAAGCCGCACCGGCGCTCCTGGAGCAAACGGATGTGTTCGTGGCCGGCCAGGATGGTGTCTTTGAATACCGCATTCCCGGCCTCATCACCTCGAACCAGGGCACGCTGATCGCGTTCTGCGACGCCCGGATGCGGAAGCAGGGTGATCCACCAAATGACATTGATCTGGTCATGAAGCGCAGCGTGGACGGCGGGAAGCGTGGGGGCCGCTCCGGACGCTGGTCAACAACGGCCCGGGTGCCGCCGCGGATTCCTGCGGGCTCGTGGACCGCCAGACAGGCACGCTCTGGATTAGGGTGTGTGCAAAATCAGAAACGTCTTGGTTTTGCGACGGTGGGAGGGGCTTTGTGCCCCGACTATAGGCGCGATTCGCAGTTTCAGCCGGGGCGTAAAGCCCCTCCCACACATTTTGCTAACACACTCTAAGCCGTCTCAAGCATCCGTTTCTCACACCGTCCGGCTTCGCGACTGCGGGGCTGGCCGGTGTCGGTTTTCAGGATGGGTGCGCCGGATTGTCGGTCCCGCGGGCCTCCCTTCAGCCGCCGGGAACCGGCGGATTGCTCCACGCGCAACTCTACCCGCATACCACCCACGATGAGCCCTTCTGCACCATCCGAAAGCGCCGGGCCGGCCCGCTTGTTGCCGACGGCGGCATGGACTGCTGTGGCGCTGCTGTGGCTGGCCGGCGGTTCGAACTATCTGACCCGCATTGCGCTGACCACGATGCGGGGCTCGATCATGGAAGAGATCCCCATGACCGAAGCTCAGTTCGGCCTGCTCACGTCGGGGTTTCTCATCATTTATGCGGCGGCCAGTCCCTTCGGTGGATTTCTCGCGGACCGCTTCAGCCGTCGCCGCGTGGTCATCTGCAGCCTCTTCGCGTGGTCGGCGATCACGTGGCTCACCGCCTATGTGCAGACATTCGAGCAGTTTCTCTTCCTGCGCACCGTGTTGGGACTCAGCCAGGCCTTCTATATTCCGGCGGCGGTTGCGCTGATTGTTGACTACCATCGGGGGCCGACGCGGTCGCTCGCGACCGGCATTCACCTGACGGGGTTGGTGGTCGGTGCGGTGGTGGGTGGGCTCGGCGGCTGGTTGGCGGAGAAGCACGGCTGGAGTTACGCCTACGCGTCAATCGGGCTGCCGAACCTGCTGTTCGGCATCCTGCTCCTCCTTTTCTTGAAGGACGCGCCGCGCGAGCGGCTGGCGGAGGCGGGCCCCGCCAGCCCGCCGGAGAAGATCCGTCTCGGGGAGGCGGTGCGCAGCTTGGGCAAGCCGGGCGCGTTCTACTACGTGATTGGCTGCCTCGGGGTGCAGGGTGCGGTCAGCTGGGTGATCATTGCCTGGATGCCGACCGTCATGCGCGAACAATTCAAGATGGGGCAGGGCACCGCGGGACTTTCGGTGCTCGCCTGCCTCTATGTGGCGCAAACGATCGGGCTTCTGGCCGGCGGTTACTGGTCGGACCGCCGGAGTCTCGTCAATCCGCGGGCCCGGATCATCATTCCGGCGGTGGCGATTGTGCTTACGGCGCCGGTTTTCCTGCTGACGGGCTGGTTCCAGCACATCGGTTACACCATGCTGAGTCTGGGCATGTATGGCCTCGCGATGGGATTCCTGGGGGCCAACACGATGCCGATCATCTGTTTGGTGGTGGATTTGCGCTATCGCGCCACGGCCATGGGCGTGCTTAATTGCTGCACCGCCGTCACTGGCAGCCTCGCGATCTACGGCGTCGGGGCATTGCGCGATGCCCAGGTTGGCGTCAGTTTGATCCTGACGTTTGCCGGGTTTGGGGTGTTCTTGTGCGGCGCGTTGCTGTGGATGGCAAACTTGGCGGCGAAAATATCGGAAAAAAAGCCGGCCGCGGCCTGAAATCTTAAATCGGAATTTCCTCCATGCCCCAATCCCCGCCTGCCACCAGTCCTGCCCCGAAGCACACGGTCCTGCCTCCCGGGGCATGGCTGATGGTGGCGCTGCTGTGGCTGGCGGGTGGCTCGAACTATCTTTCGCGCAATCTGCCGACGACGATGCGCGGTTCCATCTTGGAGGAAATCTCGATGACGGAGGCGCAGTTCGGACTGCTCATGTCGGCACTGTTGTGGGTCTACGCCTTCGCGAGCCCGTTTGGCGGTTTCCTGGCGGATCGCTTCAGTCGCCGGAATATGGTGCTCGGCAGCCTCTTCCTGTGGTCGATCATCACCTCGGTCACCGCGTTTGTGGCAAATTTCGAGCAGTTTCTCACCCTGCGAATCCTGCTCGGCCTCAGCCAGGCTTTCTACATTCCTGCCGCCATCTCGCTGATCGTTGAATACCACCGTGGGCCGACCCGCGCCCTTGCGGCGGGGATACACCTGACGGGCTATATTTTCGGGGCTTCGGTCGGCGGGTTTGCTGGCTGGCTGGCGGAGAAACATGGCTGGAGTTATGCTTACACGGTCATCGGATTGCCCAACCTCGGCTTCGGCGTCCTGCTCTACTTTTTGCTCCGGGAGCCGCTGCGCGAGTCCCTCGAATCGGCTCCGTCCGGCAGCCAGGTGGTCAATATCAAGTTCAGTGAGGCCCTGAAGAGTTTGAGCAAACCGGGCCCGTTTTACCTGATGATGGCCGCAATGTGCGTGCAAGGAGCCATCGGCTGGATGATTGTTGGCTGGATGCCGACCATCATGGCCGAGCAATGCAAAATGGGGCAGGGTGCCGCCGGGTTCTCTACGCTGGGTTACCTATACGTGGCCCAAACGATCGGGTTGCTGGTGGGCGGGTTTTGGTCGGATCGCTGGAGCCTCACCAACCCGCGCTCCCGCATCATCATTCCCGCGTTGGCGATCCTGCTGACCGCGCCCACCTTCTGGCTCACCGGCTGGTCTCCGCTCTTCATCTTTACGATCATCAGTCTGGTCATGTGGGGCGTGGCGATGGGTTGCCTGGGAGCGAACATGATGCCAATTGTCTGCTTGATCGTCGATGTGCGTTATCGCGCCACGGCGATGGGGATGCTCAATCTGGTCATTAATATTTGCGGCGGGCTGGCGATCTACGGCGTCGGTTTGCTCCGCGACGCTAAGTTCGGGGTCAACCTGATCCTGACCTTCGCTGGCGTTGGCGTATTTTTGTGCGGTGCTTTGCTCTGGATGACTAATATTATGGTCCGCAGAAACCAACAGGCCAAGTTAGCAGTTGGAAAGTGATGCACGAACCCCGGACGATCACTGGGATGACCTCATGCATTCTCGCCGCCCCAGTCTGCGTAAAACATTTCCCGCCGGTTAGGCCCATCGCTACACAACCCTCCCAACTTCAACCATGCAGCAATCAACTCGACCTGTAGTCATCAATTTTGAGGCGGAGCCGCTCCGGGTTTTCATCCGCCAGCTGCTGCAGGCGCTCGGCACTGCGGAACCGCATGCCCGCGTCGTCGCCGACTCGCTGGTGGCCGCCAACCTGCGCGGGGTGGATTCGCACGGCATCCAGATGCTCGCAACCTACATCCAGCAGTTGCGCGCCGGGGGCATCAATGTGCCGGCCTCAGGTCGCGTGGTGCGGGAGGATGGGGTTTGTCTGCGCTACGACGGAGAAAACGGCCTCGGCCAGGTCATCGCCGACCAGTGCACCGACCACGCCATCCGGATCGCCCGGGCCCTCGGCGTGGCGGTGGTGGTGGCCAGTCATTCCAATCATTTCGGCGCCGGTTCGTGGTGGGGTGAAAAACTCGCCCGCGCGGGCTTCATCGGGATAGTGATGAGCAACGCGTGTCCGGCCGTCGCGCCCTGGCAGGGCAAGACCGCCATTCTGGGCACCAATCCGCTCTGCGTCGCGGTGCCGGGCAGAGGGGGGCGGGGCCGCTGGCTGCTTGACATGGCCACCACCACTGTGGCGCTAGGCAAGCTTACGCACGCCGCGCATCTCAACCGCACCGTGATTCCGCGTGAATGGGGATTTCTCGATGCCCAAGGGGAGCCGACGACCGATACGGCCGCGGCCCAACGCGGCTCGCCGACCCCGACGGGCGGTTACAAGGGGACGGCCCTCGCCATGATGGTGGAGATTCTCTGCGCCGGCCTGAGTGGCGGCGCGATGACGACCGAGTTGCCCGTCTATCGCACGGGCGGCGATCCGCTGGGTATCAGTCACACCTTCATCGCTATCGACCCCGCCCGTTTCCTGCCCGCGGGGGAATTCGAAACGCGAATGGACCGGCTGGCCGGGCTGGTCAAGGCGGCGGCGCCCGCGGCCGGCTACGACGAGGTCCTGCTGGCCGGCGAGCCCGAGTGGCGCTGCGAGCAGATCCGTGCCGCCACCGGCATTCCCGTGCCGGTGAAACTCTGGGCCAAGCTCACGGCTATCGCTGACGAACTCAATGTGACCCCGCCTCCGGCCGGGCCCGCCCGCTGACCCGCGACTCTTATGAAAAAAATCCGTTTTGGTATCCTAGGATCCGGTTACATGGGCCGGACTCACGCCGAGGCCGTGCGTCGCCTGCCCAACGCCGAGCTGGTGGCTGTGGCCGGCGGCAGCCGCGCGCCGGGCCTGGCCGCGCGCTACGCCGTCGCCCTGGAGCCCGACAAGTCTGCGCTGCTGGAGCGCCGCGACATCGACGCCATCGTCGTCACCACGCCGCACTACCTGCACGTGGAGGAGACGCTGGCCGCCTTGGCGCAGGGCAAGCATGTGCTCGTGGAAAAACCGCTGGCGACGAGCGTGGCTGATTGCGACCGCATGATCGCGGCCGCGGCGCAACGGAAGCTCACTCTGGCCGTCGGCTACCAGCAGCGTTTCCGCGTCAACAATGCCCGCGCCTGCGAGCTGATCCGGGCCGGGGCCATCGGCCGCGTGCTGGCGGTGACGATCTCGATGCCGATGTATGCCGGGGCGATCAAGTCCGGCGGGTTTGGCGGCAACTGGGATTGGTGGAACGACCCGGCCAGCGTCGGCCACCTGATCAACAGCGCCCCGCACGCCATCGACCTGCTGCGCTGGTTCACGGGCGGCGATGTGGTCACGGTCTCGGCCTTTACCCGCACCTTCCTCCCAGACGTTCCGGTGGAAGATACAACGATGGGCCTGCTCGAGTTCTCCACGGGGACGATCTGCTCGCTGTTTTCCAGCCGGGCCCTGCCGGCGCCGTCCTTCCCCGGCGAGGATTTCCGCTTCCGGATCACGGGCAGCACGGGTTTGCTTGATCTCGATCCGTATGGTGAGCTGCGCCAGTCCGATGAAAAGGGCTGGCAGGTGGTCTGCCAGCAGCCGCCCGTGAAGCACGAGGCGGCCGACGCCGCCTTTGGCGATGTGCGGATGCAGGCCTATTGCGACCAGTTGTCCGCCTTTATCGCCGCCATCGAGGGCCGGCCGAGCATCGTGGGCAGTGCGGCGGACGGCCGGGCCGGCGTCGCGGCCTGTCTCGCCATGCTGGAATCTTCAGCCACCCGCGGCTGGGTTTATCCCGGCGGCAGGAAATAGTCGCATGCGGATTGTCGTCATCGGCGGCGGACTTGTCGGGCTCGCCGTCGCCCGCGAGATCCTGACCCGCCTGCCGTCGGCAGCCGTCACCCTGCTGGAGAAGGAGGCCGGGGTCGGCCGCCACCAGAGCTCCCACAACAGCGGTGTTTTGCATGCGGGGTTATATTACCAGCCGGGCTCGCTGAAGGCGCGGCTGGCCGTGGAGGGCATCCGGCTGATGACCGCTTTCTGCCGGGAGCACGGGGTGGCGCACGAAATCTGCGGCAAGGTGGTCGTGGCTACTGAGGAACGCGAGCTGCCGACGCTCGATGTCCTGTGGGAGCGGGGGCGCCGCAACGGCTTGCGCGACCTGCGCCGCCTCACGCCGCCTGAACTGGCCGAAATTGAGCCGAACGTGACTGGGCTCGCGGCCATCCGCGTCCCGGAGGAGGGAATTGTTGATTATCTGGCGGTGTGCGCCGCGTTGCTCCGCTCCATCGAGACCGCCGGTGGCGCGGTGCGGACATCCAGCCGGGTGAGCGGGATCGACGAGACGGCGAACGGCTGGGTGGTTGTCACCGGGACGGGCGCCTACGAATGCGACTACCTGATCAATTGCGCCGGCTTGTTCTCGGACCGCGTGGCCGAACTCGCCGGCATCAGGCGCCAGGTGCGCATCGTGCCGTTCCGGGGAGAATATTTTCTGCTGCGCCCGGAGGCCCGGTCGCTGGTGCGGCACTTGGTCTACCCGGTGCCGGACGCGCGGTTTCCCTTCCTGGGGGTGCATTTCACCCGGATGATTCATGGCGGGGTGGAGGCGGGGCCCAACGCCGTTCTGGCCCTGGCGCGTGAGGGCTATTCATGGCGGGACTTCTCCGCGCGGGACGTGGCGGATGCCGTCGGGTTTCCGGGCTTGTGGCGCTTTATGGGGAAATACCCGAGTCTGTGCAGCGCGGAGATCATCCGCTCGCTCAGCAAAAGGCTCGCCTGCCGGTCACTGCAAAAGCTCGTGCCGGCCCTCACCGTCGACGACCTGCAGCCCGGCGGCGCGGGGGTGCGCGCCCAGGCGATGCACGCCGATGGCACCTTGATCCAGGATTTCTGGCTTGAGCAGCGGCCGCGCGCTTTGCACGTGCTGAACGCCCCAAGCCCCGCCGCCACGGCGTCGCTCGCCATTGCGCGCGAACTGGTGGACCGCCTGCCGTTCGCGTCCACCCGGGCCACCGGGCTCAGTCCCACTTGAAGGCGATACCCAGCCAGCCGGTGCTGCCGCGCAGCACCATGTCGTAGATCGCGGGCGCTTCGGCGGCCGGGACGACGTGGGTCAGCAGATGGTCCAGCTGCAATTGGCCGGAGGCCAGCAGGCGCAGAAAGGCGCGCCGGTTCCGCTGCCGGGTCCAGCGCCAGTAAACATGAGGATGGACCATGCCGCTTTCATAGGTTCCGGTCAGCTTCAGCTCCTTGCGCAGGAGTTCCTCCTTGAGCCGGATGGTGGCCGTGCCCGGGGGGCTGCCGGTCAGCACCACGGTGCCCCGGTCGGCGGCACACTCCATGACGGACTGCAGGATGCTGGCCGCCTGGGCACAATGGAAGACGACCTCCGCGCCGGCGCCCTGGGTGATTTCCTGCACGCGTTGCACGACGTTCTCCCGCGCGGGATTGATCACATCGGTGGCGCCGCTCTTCCTGGCCAGCGCGAGGCGTTCGTCCACCAGGTCGATGGCGATCAGCGGGTGCGCTCCGGAGCAGCGCGCCAGTTGCAGCACCAGTTGCCCGACGATGCCCATTCCGAAAATCGCGACGGACTGGTCGATTTGCAGCTGCGCGCGGCGCACGCCGTGCAGGGCCACATCGCCGAGGGCGGCGAATCCCGCGGCCTCGTCGGGTGCCCCTTCGGGCACCGGGTCGATCGCCGCCCTGGGAGTGATGTCGATCAGCGAGTGGCTGGCGTGGCCGGCGGAGGTGGCGACACGGTCGCCGACCGCAAAGCCGCTGACGTCAGCGCCGACGGCGACAATACGCCCGACCGTCATGTAGCCGATGTTGGCCCGAAGCTGGCCCTCCGGCAGCCCGTAGGATTGTGGCCCGAACCGCAGGAAATTCGTCTCGCTGCCGGCGCTGACCTGCGTATGGGTGTTGCGCACCAGCACCTGGCCGGCCTGCGGATCGGGCAGGGAGAACGACTCAAGCTCGACCCGCGGTGAGGTGGGGGACGAGACGAACATCAGGCGTTGGGCGGGGATCATGGAAGCGGTAACGGGTTGGGCGCGGCGGCTGCCGGCTGCCGGGTGATGGCCTGCCGGCAGGCCGTGGGGTCGGGCTCGTGCCGGCCGAGGGGAGGCACATGAAACTGACCGCTCTTCGCGCCCGGGGTGGCCGGTTCGATGCCGACGAAGCGCCCGCTGCGGGCTGATTCCTCGGCCGCCTCGATGATGCGGGCCGTGCGCGCCGCGTCGGCCAGCGTGGTCGGCGGCGCGCCGCGGCCCTGCAGGGCCAGGAAAAACTGGCGGAAGAAATCCTCGCCGCCGCTGCCGCCATAGGAGGTGGAGGCGGGCAGGGTGAAGATTTCCTCGCGCGCGGGCGACTGGCCGGCCGCCGGCGGGCTTTCGACCAGGGGGCGCGGGTTGAGGTCGGGCCACACGACGCGTCCGGTGCGGCCGTTGAAGCCGAGGTAGGA
>JBKJRX010000226.1:0-6391 GCA_046593155.1 Lacunisphaera sp. | reverse complement strand
GGGATGAATATGTCCGCCCGGCCTATCCCTCGACCTGGGTCCGGCAACACGGCAAAGGCCGCGTGTTCTACACCAGCCTGGGCCACCGCGAGGACGTTTGGACCAGCCCGGTGTTCCAGTCGGTGCTTGAGGGCGGGCTCAACTGGGCGCTCGGCCGGATCGAGGCCGATGTGTCGCCCAACCTCGCGACGGCGACGCCCGGCGCCAACCAGTTGCCCATTTTCGTGCCACCGCCACCCAAAGCCCCGGTGGTGGCACCGGCAGAGCCGAAGACGGGTAACTAGCCGGACGGGTTCCGGCCCTTGAGCTGGTGCGTGATGCGCTTCTGCCGCATGGCGTCGCGGCGCTCGTCGGTCCAGTGGTAGAAGCCAGCGCCGGATGCGGCACCGGTTTCGCCTTTTGTGGTGTGGGCACGCAGCACATCCAACACGCCTTCGTCTTTGGCGAGCTCGGGCATGAGATGAGCAGCCACTTGGAGGATGGTCTCAAGACCACCGAGGTCCGCGCTCTCGAACGGGCCGGCGATGGCGTAACGCCGGCCGAGTGAAGCCTTCATCACCGCGTCGACCGTCTCGGGATCTGCCACGCCGGAGCGGACCAGGTGCAGGGCTTCCCGCAGGATTGCGAACTGGAGCCGGTTGCCGATGAAACCCGGGATGGCCTTGCGCAGCACCACTGGCTCGCAGCCCAGGCCCCGCAACCGAGCAACCGCCTGGTCCACGCAAGCGGGTGCGGTGCGTGTCCCCGGCACGACCTCGACCAGCGGGATGGCATGGGGTGGGTTCCAGAAATGCGTGATGAGAAAACGCTCCGGATGGGCCAGGCCGACCGCGAGCGCGTCGGGCATGAAGCCGCTGGTGTTGCTGGCCAGCAGGGCATCGGGGGCCAGCACGGTTTCCAGTTGCCGGTAGAGTTCCTGTTTCGCCGCCAGGACCTCCGGGATGACCTCGATGGCCAGGGACACGGAGGCCAGGGCGGGCAAATCATCAACCAGCTTGATGCGTTCATGCGCGGCTTTGCCTTCGGCGGGGCTGATTACACCGGCGGTCTGCAGCTCCTGCAGAATGCCTTCGATCACCGCGGGAATCGTCACCCGGCGCTGGGACGAGGTCTCCAGGATGAGGGTTTCATGACCCGCCAGCGCAAACCTGGCCGCAATCCCGGCACCCATCAAGCCGCCGCCGACAATCCCCGCGCGTTGGTTGCTCATGAGGTGCAGACTCCGTCGTCAGGATTTACGACACAACAGTTTATTCCCATTGGGTCCAATACCCAGAAGCTTCAGCCGTCGCCGAGCCTAGGGCTGACAGGTGCTCCGGCTTAGATCGATTTGGAGCCGGGGCGCCCTCGCCTCGGTGGATAAGAAGACCGGCCCGAGGGCGGGCCGGCTCCAGCAGGACGTGCGCCCACTCCACCGCACAACGGCCTTGATCAATGCCTCGGGGCTTCAGCCATCGCCGAGCCTAGGGCTGACAGGTGCCCCGAGGATCTTTACTCTTGGCGCGCCCGATAGCCTGAAGTTTGGCCGAGCTCGGGATGGAGGCGGGACTATCAGTCCCGCGAGGCATGGGCCGCGTGGCGGAAAGCCCGCGGGACTGATAGTCCCGCCTCCAAATGAGCAAATGTATGCTTTTGCCCTGCGGGGTTTTCCGCTAGGGATTGGCGCCATGAACGAAGTCCAGCTCCACGCCGAGAATGTCCGCCAGGCTGCCGCCAAGATTACCGCCGCGCTCGGCGGGTTGAAACCGAAGATCGCAATCATTCTCGGCTCGGGGCTGGGCGGGCTGGCCGCAAAGGTCGAGGGTGCCGTGATCCTGGCCTACAAGGATCTGCCGGGCTTTCCGGTGCTGACGGTGGCAGGTCACGCCGGCCAGCTGATCATCGGCAAATTAAATGGCGTGGCGGTGATCGTTTTGAACGGGCGCAAGCATTTCTACGAAACCAGCGATGCCTACCCGCTCAAGACCATGATCCGCTCCATGAAGGCCGCGGGGATCGAGACACTCTTCCTCTCCAACGCCGCAGGCAGTCTGCGCGCACCGATCAAGGTCAGCGAACTCATGCTGATCACCGACCACATCAATTTCCTCGGACTCAATCCGCTCGTCGGCCCGAACGACGAGAGTTTCGGCCCGCGCTTCTTCCCGGTGGCCGATGCCTGGGACAAGGATCTTGGCGCAAAAGTGAAGGGTATCGCCAAGCAGGAGGGCGTCACTTTGCACGAGGGTGTTTACGTTGCTTTTCGCGGGCCTTCGTTCGAAACGCCGGCCGAGATCCGCATGGTGCAGGGGTGGGGCGGTGACGCGGTCGGCATGTCCAGCGTGCCCGACTGCCTGATTGCGCGGCATTGCGGCATGAAGGTTGTGGGCATCTCTTGCATCACCAACATGGGCGCTGGGTTATCCGACGAGAAACTTTCGCACGCCCATACTTTGGAAAATGCGTCGAAGGGGGCCGGTGCGTTCGAGAAGCTGGTCCTCGCCGCGGTCAAGGTGCTCTGACGAAGGTGGAACCCGGCCTCCGGACGGGTTTTCAAGGCATGCGCATGAAGCCGGGGTTGCCTACGCATATTCCAACCAACCCGTCCGGAGGCCGGGTTCCACCTCACGTCTCCCGATAATTCTCGCCAGTGAACTGCCGGCTTTGCGCCGTATATTCCTGCAGCTCGATGAGGTTGCCATCGGGATCCTTGATCCACGCCTGCCGCGAATGGTCGTTGCCAGTCTTGCGGCCTGTCACGGTCACGCCTCGCGATTCGATGAGCGCCACATAGGCATCGAGTCCCTCGACCTGCAGGCAGAAATGATTGTAGCGCATCAGCCATGCGTCACGCGGCTCTTCGAGCGGCTCCAGTGGCTTCGGTGAATTGCTGCGACGGTGGGCGTCGGCATGGTCGAAGACCTCGATGAAAGTATTTTCGCCGAGGACGAAATAGCAACCGATGGGCTCACCCGCCTTGTTCAGGTAACGAAACCGGACTGTCGCGCCGAGCGCGTCGCGGTAGAACACCGTCATCCGGTCGAGCTGGCTGGTTTTGAGGCAGAGATGGGCGAGTTGCTTGATCATGGGATTGGCCGGCAGGCAAACGCATCGGCCGCGCGGCGCCAAGTGGCCCGGAGTCTTACAGTGCGACTTCGCGGTCGTTGCCAGCCTGTCGGCGGTGTGGCCTGCTGCGTCTACCCAAAATTGGCGCGAGCAAGCTCGCTAGCCCACGAAAAACCAAGGCTGCAAACCCACCTTATACCAATCGCCGCAAGCTTCTGCAGTCTATCCCAAGGTCACCAAGGCCGCGAAGCAGTTCGGTGAGGGATTTCTCTGCGTTCTTTGCGACCTTGGTGTAAAAGCTTTGGGGGTTTGGTATTATTCCGCCGGGGTGAGACGGGCGATGCGTTTCGGCAGGAGCACGTAGAGTGCGCCGTCGGGGCCCGTGATCACGTGGCGGATGCGGCCGAGGCCCTTGAAAATGATTTCCTCGGCGACCACCTTGTTGCCCTCGACCTCGAGGCGATGGAGCTCCTCCACGGCGAGTGACGCGACAAAGAGGTGGTTTTTCCACTTGGGAAAGAGTTCGCCCGTATAAAAATTCATGCCGCATGGCGCGATCGAGGGCGTCCAAAAATGCACGGGCTGTTCCATGCCCGGCTTGGCGGTGGCCTCCGCGACCGGCGAACCATCGTAATTCATGCCATAGCTGATGACCGGCCAGCCATAATTCCGGCCGGGGCGCACCAGGTTGATCTCGTCACCGCCACGGGGACCGTGTTCGACGTCGTAGAGCTCGCCGGTGCCCGGATGAAAGGCGAGGCCCTGCGGGTTGCGGTGACCGTAGCTCCAGATAGTGTGGCCGGCCTTGGGGTCCTTGACGAAGGGGTTGTCCGGTGGCACCCGGCCGTCATCGAACAGGCGGTGGACCTTGCCCATCGGGACCGCGAGACTCTGGGCATTTTCCATCCGACCGCGCTCGCCGATGGCAAAGTAGAGGTAGCCGGCGCGGTCGAAGGCGATGCGCCCGCCGAAATGCACGCCACCGGACGATGGATAAACAGCGAGCGGCGCCTCAAAGATCGCCTGCTGTTCCACTAACTTGTTGTCGCGGAGTTTCCCGCGGAGGATGCGGGTCAGGCTCACAGCCTTGCCGTCGGCATTCGTGCGGGGTTCGCTGTAGGCGAGGTAGATCCAGCCGTTTTTGGCGTAGTCCGGGTGCGGCACGACGTCGAACAGGCCGGCCTGACTGCGGCTGTCCACCTCGGGCACGCCCTGGACCGGTTCAGCCGCGAGTTTGCCGGCTTCGATCACAGTCAGCCGGCCGCGTTTTTCCGTCACGAGGGCGCGCCCGTCGGGCAGGAAAGCAAGCGACCAGGGATCGTCGAGCCCGGTCACCCAGGTGTTGAGCTGGTAGTCGTGCAGCTGGGATTTGACGGTGAGGGATTCGGCCGGCCGCGGAAGTTCGGTGGCTTTGGCCTTCGCGCGGCGTTCGCGGATAAGAATGACCATCGCGCGGATTTCCTTCTCGGTGAGGGCGGTGGCCCACGCCGGCATGCCTTTCTCCGGATTGCCGCGGCTGATGCTGCGCGCGAGGCTTTCGTCGTCACCGCCGCTGGCCCACGCATCATCGAGCATGGAGGGAGCCGAGCCTCCCTGCATGTTTGCCCCATGGCAGGCGGCGCAGAGTTGCGCGTAGGTCGCGTCGATCTTTCCCGGGCGCTGGATCTGCGCCGGCAGGCTGGCGCCGCCGGCGAACAAGGCGAACGAAGCGAGGGTGAGGCGGGACGGGGAACGGAAAAGCATGGGAAGGCAAACTGCTCACGAGCCGCCGCAAGGCAACTGTTTTGCCTCGCGGTGTCGCGATAAGGTTTTCTGACAGTAAGGAATTCCGCCCTGAGCAGGAAGTCAGCTGAGTTTCTTGCGGAAGAAATCGACGGTGCGGTTCCACGAGAGTTCAGCGGCCGCCTGGTCGTAGCGCGGCGTGGCGTCGTTGTGGAAGCCGTGGTTCACGCCGGGATCTCCGGAGTTGAGGGTGAAGCTGGAGCAACGACGCGGGCCAGCGAAGCAAGGTTACGCCCGGGAGGCAATTCACTAACCACTCCATTGGCGGGTTAGACCCCATAGGGACGGTGGCTGACTCCGGGTATCTTACCGGCATGCCCCTTCTGAATGTAGTGCTTACCCTCATCGTCATCGGCGTGGTTCTTTGGTTGATCAACACCTATATCCCGATGCAGGCGACGATCAAAAAAATCCTCAACATCGTGATCGTAATCGTGGTCATCCTGTGGCTCCTGCACGGATTTGGCATCATCAGCGGCGGCAGCGTCAATATGCCCGTGGTCAAGTAACCCCGGGGAGGGTCCGATTTACGCGCCCGGAGGAGAACCAAGTCCCGGCCTATCGGTTCTAAGCTATAAGCCCGCAGCCCCTTCATGAGGGGATTATTCTCGCGCGGCGGCCGTGATGCATCCTGACGAATACTCCCTGCCGTGCCCGCTGTGTGCCCAGCTGCACACGGCACGACCCCTGCGACGCGGCCAACGTGCCCACTGTGTCCGCTGCGGCACCACCTTGGTTGAGCGGGGCTGGCTGGGGTCCGGTGCCGCGATGGCCTTTGCCTTGAGCGGCTTGTTCTTGGCGCTGCCGGCGTTGCTGCTGCCTTTCGTCACTTTGCAGCAATTTGGCCAGGTGCGCACCACCCATGTGACGGTGGGATTCATGGGATTGTGGTCGCATGGATTTCCGTCCCTCGGCGGGTGGGTGCTGGTATGCGGAACGATCGCACCCTTTGCCCTCCTGCTAGTCCTCGTGGTGATCATGGCGACGAATGGCTGGGAAATCTTTCAAGCGTGGAATCGCCGGCTGCGCCGCGTGGCCATCCTGGTTGAATATTGGGCGATGCCGGAAGTGCAGGTGCTCGGCGTCATGGTCGCGTTTATCAAGCTGCGCGACATCGTGACCGTGAGGGTGGGGCCCGGTCTTTGGTGTTATGCGGCGGCCTCCCTTTGCATGCTGGTGGCGTGGCGGCGTTTCAGCCTGCACCCGGAAACGAATCGCGCCAACCGGGCGCCGCGGGAGGCCATCGCATGAGCAGCGGCAACGGCAGTCATGTCTCGACGAGCCAGGCAGCGGCGCTGGCCGTCACGGCCCTGATCATGCTCGTGCCGGCTTACGCACTGCCTGTGATGCACCTCGGCATGCTGGGCATGCCGGCCAAGGACACCACCATCCTCTCGGGAGTAAGCCAGCTGTGGCAGGAGAACCTGGCGGGCCTGGCGATCATCGTTTTCACCGCGAGCTTTGTGGTGCCGGTCCTCAAGCTGGCGGGCCTCGCCTGGCTGCTGGTGGCCGCGTGGCGTCCGCAGGCGCACTGTCCGCGCCGGCTGGTCCGGGTCTACCAGCT
>JBKJRX010000158.1:0-17390 GCA_046593155.1 Lacunisphaera sp. | reverse complement strand
GAACATGGTCTCGCACGGCACGCCGGCTTTCTTCAGGGCCCGGGCGAGCCGGTGGGACTGGCTCGAGTCGGCGATCTTATCCTCCTCTCCATGGGCGATAAACACGGGAATCTTGATGCGCGCTGCCGACAGGATGGGCGACAGGGCCTCGAATTTTTCCTGTTGCTGCTTGGGGTCGCCCAGGTTGCGCAGGAGATGGTCGTAGCGGGCACTGTCCGGATCATTGGCTCGCGCCTCTTTCATGACGCGGGCCCAGTCGAAAATGCCGGCCATTGTGACGGCGCAGCGGTAAAGATCGGGTTCGAACGCAGCGCCGCAAATGGCCAGGTAGCCGCCGAAGCTTCCGCCCACGATGGCGATGCGCGCGCGGTCGGCGATGCGCCCCTTGATCAGCGCACGCACACCGTCAGTGACGTCCTCATGCATTTTCCGAAACTCCATGCGCGGCTTCAGGCTGATGTCAGCGGTGTAGCCGGAGGAACCCCGGTAGTTCGGCCGGAACACCACGTAGCCGCGGCTGGCAAAGAACTGGCTTTCGGGATCGTAACCCCAGGTATCGCGCACCCAAGGGCCGCCATGTGGCAGCACGATGGTGGGCGCGGGCTGACCGGCGACATAATTGACCGGTAGCGTTACGTAGGCATCGAGTTTCAGGCCGTCGCGCGCCGTGAACGAAGTCAGCATCACCGGGCCGAGGAGGGCTTCGGGTAGCCAGGGCGCGAGGTTGCCGACCGTTGTCGCCGTCCCGGCCTTGGGCTCGACGGCGTAGAGGGTGCCGGGATGGCGGTCCGAGGTGCTGCGCACGAGCAGGCGGGCGCCATCGCGGCTGCGGCTCACGATGAGATTGACGCGATCGGGAGGCAGGCAGGCATTGACCGCTTCCTGCAGGGCCGCGGCCTCGTCCCGGAACCAAATATGGGTGGGCGCCTGGCGCGCATAGCTCAGCCCGATGATGTCGCGGTCATCATTCGAGTAGATGACGCGGCCGGCGCTGAAATCATATTTCTCGTCGGTGTGAAGCACGGGGCCAGTGGTGCCGGCACGCGTGTCGAGACGGACGAGTTCGCGGCGGCCGTCATTGGTAAGCTGGGCAATGAGGAGCGTGTTGGGGTCCGTGTCGACGGCCAGAGGATGCTGTCGGTCCAGGTCGACGTTGAGCACGGTCCATTGCTTCTCGTCGCGACGGCAAAGCATGGCCTTCCCCTTGACCTGGGTTATTGCATAGCGGACTTCACCCTGCCGGTCCGGCAACCAGGCGCGAACGCTGTCGCCCGGGGGCGGGGCGACGGTGGTGACTTGGGAATAATCCTGGTCGAATGGGGTCCGGAGGCGGCGCTTGAGGTCCAGTTCGACCAAGTCCCCGGGCCGGCCATCGTTGCGGGCAGAGCGCCGGACCCAGACGAACACATGGTCAGGGCGCGCTTTGGGCGAGCCGAGGATCTGGATGGCATCCAAACCATTCAGCAATTTGGGCTGGCTGTCACAGTCGCGTGGAATGGAATAGAGACCCGAGGAGTAGATGTTGTCCTTGGAAACGGTGAATACGATGCGCTCGTCGCCCACCCAGCGAAACTCGCGCATATCGTAGGTTTTCGTGCCGCGAAGGCCGGTCGTCTTTTTCGTGGCGAAATCGAAGACCCGCAGCCCGGTCGAGTCGGTTTTCTCCTCGAACACCAGCAACGCCATGTGCGTGCCCGCGGGATTCAAACTGACCGAATTAAATTGTGGCGGCCGGAAGAAATCCGCGACGGTAAGTTCCGATGGGCTCCGGGCGGGCGTGGAATCAGCCGCAAGAACCAGCGCGGGTAACAGGACAGACAAAAAGAGCCGCCGGACGCCGGCGGCTCGAAAGGAAGTTGGCATAGGAAGGGTGGCCCGTTCCGACTGCAGTCGAGCGAAGTGACTGAGTCAACGCAACACGCGCCAAATGGAGGTCAGAATTTCTTCCCCCAGCGTTTCACTTCCTTCAACTCGGGGCGGCGGGCCTCGGCGAGCAGGCCGGCGACGGCTGGGTGCGAACGCAATTCCTGAAACGCGGCGGGCGCCACGCGCCAGTTAAGGCTGGCCGGGGCTTCGGCGACCGGGGCCACCCGGTTTTCGAACAGGAACGCCAGCTCGACGCGGGTCTCGCCTCCTGAGCCATTGATGGTCGTGCGGAGTTTTTTCAGGAAATCGGGGAGCTCGGGGTGCGTGGGCGACAGCAGCCAGGTGACCTTGCGGATGTTGCCACCAAGATAACCGTCGAGCGGGTAGAGTTCCTTCACGTTCAGCCGGGCGCCGTCGTTGCCCTTCATCACGGTTCCGAGCACGACGACCGGCTGGTTTTCACCGAGGCTCTTGCTGTAAGTCTCGTAAGCGTCGGCATACATGTTCACCGAGATGGTGGCTTGCTTGCTCGCGAGATTGAAGAAGGCCCAGGGGCGGTTGTCTTTTTTCGAGAGCTTCTTGTTGATGCCGCTCATGATGCCGCAGAGGCGGAACTCGATGCGGTCGCCTTCCAGCAAGACCGACTCCTCGGTGTGGGTGCACAGGGCCTCGGCGAGCCCGCTGTAGGCGTTGAGCGGGTGGCCGGAGACGTAGAAGCCGAGCAGCTCCTTCTCGAATTGCAGGCGTTCCGCGGAGGTGAAGTCGGAAGCCGTGGTCGTGTGCTGGGTGTGACTGTTCCGGGGCGGGGGCGCCCCGGCTCCAATTTTCGCCGGTTTGTCCTCGGCCAGTGCGTCGAGGAACGAGTGTTGGCCGGCGGCTTTGTCACGGGCGTGGGCCGCGGCTCCCGCGATGGCGCCGTCGATGCTGTCGAAGAGCTGCTTGCGCGCGGCACCGCTGAAGTCGAAGGCCCCCGTCTTCACGAGATGCTCGAGCACGCGCTTGTTGAGGGCGCGGGTGTCGACGCGGGCGGTGAAGTCGGCGAAATCCTTGAACGGCCCGTTGGCCTCGCGCTCCGCAATGATCTTTTCCGCGGCCTGCTCGCCGACGCCCTTGATGCCGGCGAGGCCGAAGCGGATGGTGGCGGGCGGCTGCGCGGCTGATGCGGACGTTCCGGGTCCGCCTTCGCCAAGGCTACGGCGGACGGTGGTGTCGGTCGGAGCCGACACCACCGGCGTAAAGTTGACGCGTGACTCGTTCACGTCGGGCCCGAGCACCTTGAGGCCCATGGCCTCGCACTCGGCGACGAAGTGAGCGACCTTTTCCGAGTTGCCGAGCTCGGAGGTGAGCATGGCCGCCATGAACTGCACCGGGTAGTTGGCCTTGAGGTAGCCCGTCTGGTAGCTGAGGACGGCGTAGGCGGCGGAGTGGGACTTGTTGAAGCCGTAGCCGGCAAACTTGTTGAGGATGTCGAAGATCGAGTTGGCGGTCTTGGCGTCGATCTTGTTCACCTTGGCGGCGCCCTCGACGAACTTCGCGCGTTCCTTCGCCATGGCCTCGGCGTCCTTCTTGCCCATGGCGCGGCGCAGCATGTCGGCGCCGCCGAGCGTATAGCCGGCGATGATCTTGGCGGCCTCCATGACCTGCTCCTGGTAAACCATGACGCCGTAGGTCTCGCGGCACACCTCCTCGAGCAGTTTGTGCGGAAACTGGACGGTGCTCGGGTCCTTCTTGCCGCGCACGTAGTCGGGAATCCACTCCATCGGGCCCGGGCGGTAGAGCGCGATCAGCGCGACGATTTCGTCGATCGTCGACAGGCCGATCTGACGGCAGAGCGCCTGCATGCCGCCGGATTCCAGCTGGAACACGCCGGTTGTGCGACCGGAGTTAAGCAGGGCGTAGGTCTTGGGGTCCTCGAAACCGACCGCCTCGATGTCGAACTTCGGATCGGCCGTGCGGTGCACGTTCTCGATGGCGTCGGCGATGACGGTGAGCGTCTTGAGGCCGAGGAAGTCCATCTTCAGCAGGCCGAGCTTGCCCACGGCGTTCATGTCATACTGCACCGTGATGTCGCCTTCCTGCAGCGTGAGCGGGACGAACTCCTCCAGCGGCCGGTCGGTGATGATGATGCCGGCGGCGTGCTTGCCGGTGTTGCGCACCATGCCCTCAAGCACGAGACCCTGTTCGATGATCTTGCGCGCGACCGGGTTGTTTTCGAACTCGTTGCGCAGCTCGGCAGACTTCTCGATGGCCTTCGCCAGCTCGATGTTGAGTTCGTCGGGGATCATCTTCGCCAGGCGGTCGGCCTCGGCGTAGGGCAGGTCGTGGACGCGCGAGACGTCGCGGATGACCATCTTGGCGCCGAGCGTGCCGTAGGTGATGATGTTGGCTACGCACTGCTCGCCGTATTTCTGGCGGACGTAGCTGATGACCTCGCCGCGGCGGCGCATGCAGAAGTCGATGTCGAAGTCGGGCGGCGACACGCGCTCCGGGTTCAGGAAGCGCTCGAAAAGCAGCTTGAAGCGCAGCGGGTCGAGGTTGGTGATGCCCAGCAGGTAGGCGACGATGCAGCCGGCGCCCGAGCCACGGCCCGGGCCGACGGGGATGCTTTGCTTTTTGGCCCAGTCGATGAAATCCCAGACGACGAGAAAGTAATCGACGAAGCCCGTCTTCGCGATGACCGAGATCTCGTAGTCGAGGCGTTCGATGAGGACCTTGGCCAGTTCCTGATCCTTCGCCTTGCCGGGCTTCGCGTAATCGACGCTGTAGCGCTGCTGCAGGCCGGTGATGCAGAGTTCCTTGAGGTAGCCGGTGCGGTCGGTCTTCACCTCGGGTGGCAGCGGGTATTTCGGGTAACGCTCGGAGCCCTTGGGGAAGGGGATCGAGAGGTCGCACATCTCGGCGACCAGCTGCGTGTTGGTGACGGACTCGGGCACCTCGGCGAAGGTGCGGGTCATTTCCTCGCGCGATTTGAGGAAGAATTGTGTGCCGGAGAATTTCATCCGATTCTCCTCGGCGATCTTGGAGCCGGTCTGGATGCAGAGCAGGGTGTCGTGCGGACCGGCGTCGGCGGCGTTCACGTAATGGACGTCGTTCGAGCAGATGACCTTCAGGCCGAATTCCTCGCCGAGCTTGAGCAGGCCGGGGATGACCTTGCGTTGTTCCGGAATACCGTGGTCCTGGATTTCGACAAAATAGTTTTCCTTGCCAAAGATCTCGACGAAACGGCCGCAGGCCTGGCGGGCGGCTTCGTAATTGTCGTTGAGCAGGTGTTGCGGCACCAGCGAGGCTAGGCAGCCCGTGAACCCGATGAGGCCCTTGGCGTGTTTGGCGAGCGTCTCAAGGTCCGTGCGCGGCTTGTAATAGAGGCCCCTGAGGTGGGCGTCGGAGACGAGCTTGAGGAGATTTTGGTAACCGGTGAGATCGCGCGCGAGGAGGCCCAGGTGGTAGATGCTCTTGCCCTCGTCGGACCGGCCGGTGCGTTCCAAGCGGGAGCCGGCGGCCAGGTAGAGCTCGCAGCCGACGAGCGGCTTGATGCCCTTCGATTTGGCCTGATTGTAGAACTCAATCGCCCCGTAGAGATTGCCATGGTCGGTGAGGGCGAGGGCCGTCATGCCGAGGTCGGTGGCGCGGTCCATCAGGCGGTCGATGCGACAGGCGCCATCGAGCAGGCTGTAGTCGCTATGGACGTGTAGATGGACGAAATTCTGGTCGGCGGAACCCACAGCCGGTGATGGGATGCCCGCCGGTATGGGCGCGCAAGCCGGAAAGCGTAAAGTTATTCAGACACGGGGTTTAGATCTGGAGGGCGGGGTGCCGCACCTGGCCTCCTGCCGGTCGCGATAAGGCAGTCGAGGCGGGGTGCGACGCCCCCGCCCTCCATCATAATTAGGGGTTGACGGTGACCGGAGCGGATGGCTTCTTGCTCGTTTTCCACAACGCCAACCACTCCCTTTCCCATGTCTATTGAGATCAAGATGCGCAAGAACGAGCCGATCGACCGCGCGCTGCGCCGCATGAAGAAGAAGCTCGAACGCGAGAATATCATCAAGGATGTCCGCATGAAGCGTTACGCTGAGAAGCCCTCGGAGCGCAAGCGCCGCAAAAACAAGGTCATGGCCTTCACCGCCATGCTGCGCCGCCGTTACGCCGAGTAAGGCGTTCTTCAGTTTTCTCTTAACCGGCCGGACATCGCAGGATGTCCGGCCGGTTGCTTTTCCGCCCGCCGGGGTGGGCAGCCAGGGCGCTCGTGCTTCTGCCCAAAAAGCGCGAGCAAGCTCGCTGGCCCACGAAATCGATCGCGTCACCCCTCGGCTTGATTTCACCCCCGCCTCCTGTCCTAGTCACTTCGCGCCATGAAGCCCATCGTTGCCCTCTCCACCTGCTGGTGCTCGCACCGTCACCAGGACGGCTATGCGATGTTGCAGGAGATGGCGGGAATGGGTTTCGAGTATGTGGAGCTGAGCCATGGCGTCCGGATCACGCTGGTGCCCGGCATCCTCAAGGCCGTCGAGGAGGGTGTCATCAAGATCGCCTCCTGTCACAATTTCTGTCCCCTGCCCACGGGTATCATGCACGCCGCGCCCAATCTCTACGTCTGTTCCTCGGTCGATGCCCGGGAGCGCGACCAATGGATGCGCCACAGCAAGCGCACCATCGACTTCGCGCATCAGGTGAAGGCCCGGAAGGTGATTCTCCATCTCGGCTCGGTCGAGTTCTTCTGGTTAAACCCGGCGGGCAAGGTTGACAAATATGTCGATGCGCATCCGGACACCGACCTGTCCGCTGACACCACTTACCAGAAACTGCTCGCGAAATCCCTCGGCAAGCTGAAGGAGCGCATGCCGGTCTACTGGGAGAATACCAAGCAGGGCCTGGTCGAACTGCTGCCCTATGCCGAACAGAAGGGCGTGATGCTGGGTTTCGAAAATCGCGAGAAATTCGAGGAGCTGCCGCTCGATGCGGACCATCCCGATCTGATCACCGCCCTGGCCAAGCCCCATGCCTGCGGTTACTGGCACGACACGGGCCATGCGCAGATCAAGCAAACCATGGCGTTGCTCAACCACCGGGAGCATCTGGAAAAGAACGCGCCCAACGCCATCGGCTTCCACCTGCACGACGTCAGCGCCGAGGGTCGCGACCACCAGGCGATCGGTTCCGGCAAGATTGATTTTGAGATGATCAGCAGCTTCTGGCGGCCCGAACACACGCTGGTCATCGAACTCAGCCCGCGGCTGACCCCGGAGGAAGTGCTGGCGTCGAAAAAGCGTATTGAGGAGCTTGTCGCCGCGCGATTTCCTGCCAGCAAATAGACCGCATGAGCAACTTTCTTGGGGTATTGGGTGGGATGGGGCCACTCGCGACGGCGGATTTCCTCCGCCAGCTGGTGGAGAACACCCCGGCGGCGGTGGACCAGGAACACATCCCGGTGTTGCTCTACGGCGATTGCACCACGCCTGACCGCACGGCCAACCTCGTCGCGGGCGGGCCGTCCCCGCTGCCCCAATTGCTCGCGGGCATCAAATTTCTCAACGACGGGGGCGCGCAGGCCATCTGCATTCCCTGCAACAGCGCGCATTGCTGGTATGGGGAGATGGCCGCGGCGTCCGCCGTGCCGGTGTTTCACATTGTCCGCGCCAGCGCCGAGCAGGTGCGGCAGAAGAACCCTGCGGCCAGGGTGGTCGGCGTCCTCTCCACCGCCGGCACCCACCGGATGGGCATCTACCGGGACACCCTGGTCGAGATGGGCTTCACGGTGGTGGCTCCCACCGAGGATGAATTCCGCACGCTGGTTTCCCCGGCGATCGCCTTGATCAAGGCCAATAAACTGGCGGAGGCGGAGACGGTCTTTGCCCGGGCCGCGGCCAGCCTCACGGCGCGCGGGGCGGAGATCATCATCCTGGGCTGCACCGAGATTCCGATCGGCATGCGGCAGCAATACCTCGCGAATCCCGCCCGCTTCGTGGACTCGAACGAGGCGCTGGCCCTGGCCGTGATCGGGCATTTCGCCGGCGCCAAGGCCTGACCCTGTGCGCATGGATCTCGGCAGCATCGGGCGACAGGTGTCGGCGGGCGTGATCGTGGGGCTCAGCGCCGTCATCTATTCCATTTCCTACGGCGCCCTGCTGTTTTCCGGCCCGCTGGCCGGCCTGGTCGGTTTTGGCATCACCGTCACTTTGATCACCGCCATCTTCGGGGCGCTGTTCGGGGCGCTGTCGGAGGAAAAGACCTTCATCGGCGGACCCGACTCCAACACCGTCTCGGTGCTGGCCAGCATGCTGGCGGTGCTCGGATCCATGGGTCTGGCGGAACCCCTGACACTCAACCTGGCACTCGCCACGATCCTGCTGACCTCGCTCGTCTGCGCGCTGTCATTTTACGCCGTCGCCCGCTTCAACCTCGCAAGCCTGGTCCGTTACATTCCGTTTTCTGTCATGGCGGGATTTCTCGCCTCGACGGGCTGGCTGATGTCGAGCGGCGCGTTGAACATCATCTCCGGCACCCCGCTGACCCGGGTCGGACTCACCCGGCTCTGGGCTGATCCGCTGCGGCCCGAGCTCGGTTTCGGCCTGCTGGTGGTCGTCGCCCTGTATGCGCTTGTGCGCCGGGTGCCGGGGGCGATCCTGATTCCGCTGGTCATGGTGGCTGCGTCCGTGCTCGTGAACCTGCCGTTCCTCCGTGACGTGGTTCAGGCCAATCGCGCCGCCTGGCTGTTCACCGGCCTGCAGCAGACGCCCTGGCTGCCGCCTTGGGAATTGGCGTGGAGCGGCGACGACCTCGTCGCGCTGGCCAGGAACCTGCCGGGCATGCTGGTCGTCAGCTTTGTGGGCCTGCTCACCATCCTGCTTTCGGTGGCGAGCCTTGAATTGAGTTTCCGCAAGGAGTTCGATCTGAACCGGGTCCTGCGGATGCATGCCTACACTTCCGTCATCACGGCCGGGTTGGGCGGCTTTATCGGCATCGTCTCGATCGGCCGCACCATGCTCAATCATCAGACGCGGGGCGGGGCCATCTCGGGGGTGATCACCGCCGTCATCTGCCTGGCCATGCTCCTCGGGGCCGGCGGGGTCGTCGCCTACATCCCCAAGGCGGCGCTGGGTGGCCTCGTCCTTTACCTGGGCTTGAACATGCTGAGGCAGTGGGTGTGGGACCAGCGGCGGACGGCCAGCCGCCTGGAACTCACGCAGATTGTCCTCATCCTGGCCCTGGTCGCGAACTTTGGCTTTCTCGTCGGTTTCGCCGCCGGCGTGCTGATCTCCTGCATCATCTTCGTCGTCACCTATAGCCGGATCCCGCTCGCCAGCCTGGCGACCAACCTGGGCCTGTTCACCAGCTCCGTCGTCCGCCCGCAGCACCAGGTGGAGACCCTGAAGCAGCACGGCGGCCGGACGGTGATTTACCGGCTCACGGGCTACGTGTTCTTCGGCTCCGCCAGCAAGATCGACTCGGTTTTCCAACAGATGGACATCCGCGAGACCGAGGGTGTCGTGATCGACTTCACCAACGTCACCGGCATCGACCGCTCGGCGCTCGGTGTCTTTCAGCGCATCCTGCGCCGCTATCATGACGCGCCCACGCGGTTCCATTTCGTGCATGCGGAAAACAACCGGGCGGGCGTGCTTTCGTTGTCCGCCGACCCGGCGGTCAGCCGCCACATCAGCTATTATGCCTCCCTGGACTACGCCCTCGAGGCGGCCGAGGAATACCTCATCAACCGGCATGGCCGGGGCCTGGTGGAGAACGGCTGCTTCGAGTTCCTGGACGGCCCGGCGGATCGGGAGATTTTCCTGGGCTACTGCGAGCACAAGCAGGTGGGCCTGGGCGAACATCTCTGTCGTGAGGGGGAGTTTTCCAACGAGGTCTTCTTTGTCGAGAGCGGCAGTCTCGACATCATCAAATCGCTCCCGGACGGCACGACCCTCCGACTGGCCAAGCTGCACCAGGGTGCGGTGGCCGGGGAGCTGGCCTTCTCCACGGGGGAGGCCCGCACCGCCTCGATCGTCGCCGTGATCGATTCACGCGTCCATGTGCTGCACAAGGATGCGCTGAACCGCATGCGGACGGCGCACCCCGGCCTGGCCACCCAGTTCGACCACATGGTCATCCGGAAGATTTCCCAGTCGCTGAGCCGGACCAACAAGCTGATGGCAACGTTGAGCTGACGCCGCGCTTGACGGCGACGGATTCGTGGATGCGCTTGGCGCTTATGCAATCGTTCAAGACCAGTATCGGGCGGCTGCAGGTGATCGGCTTCTGGGAGGGCGTGTCCTTTCTGGTGCTGCTGGGTATCGCGATGCCGTTGAAATACCTCGCCGGCGAACCCGGTGCCGTTCGCGTGGTGGGCCTGGCGCACGGTATCTTGTTTATACTCTACGTGTGGGCCGCGATCCAGGCGGCCTGGGAGCATAACTGGACCTGGAAGCGCACGGGCATCGTGCTCATCGCGAGTCTGCTGCCCGCCGGGCCGTTCGTGGTGGACGCGAAACTGCTGCGTGAGCCAGCGAGGTGAACGAGGTAGGGTCGGCGAGTCCCTTCGCCGCCTTGGCGCGGAGCGGAGTCCGCGCCCTACCTTGTCAACAGTTCCCGGATCCAGCGCCGGTGCGGGCCGGAGAGTGTGACGTGGTCCAGCTGTTTCAGCGGCACCCATTCGAGTGCCTCGTCCTTGGCGATGTGCTTGAGCAGCGAGCCGGTTGGCTTCACGAAATAAATCGACTCTGTGATCTGGAAGCGCGTGATCGCGCGGCGTTTCACAAGAAGCAGCTTCTTCCCGGTGGGCTTCACACCGAGGTCGGACGCCTCCGGCAGCTCGTGCAGACCGGCGAGGCGCTTCGCCTTCGCGTGGCCGCGGCGGAGCAGCAGCCGGCCGCGGTGCTCGCACCAGACGCGGTCGACGGCGCGTTGTTCGATCTGTTTCGGCTTCAGCCGCGGGAATTTTTCCGGCACTCCGGAGGCGCGGCCGGCGCAGAACTCTGCGACGGGGCAGATCAGGCATTGCGGGTTCTGCCGCAGGCAGACCGTCGCCCCGAGCTCCATCATGGCCTGATTGTGCTCGCCCGGGTTACTGCCGATGACGAGCGCGTCGGCCAGCGGCGTGAAAAACTTCACTGCTTCGGTGCCGTCGCGGAAGAGCCGGCCCTCGGCAGTCAGCCGGGCGAGGAGGCGGATAACGTTGCCGTCCACGACGGCGGCGGGCTCGTCGAACGAGATGCTGGTGATGGCCGCGGCGGTGTAGGGGCCGATGCCGGGCAGCTCGCGCCACTCGGCCGGCGTGCGGGGCTTGGTCGGCGCGGCCACGTAAGCCTGGGCGAGCTTGTGCAGGTTGCGGACGCGGGAGTAGTAGCCGAGGCCTTCCCAAAGTTTCATCACCTTTGCCTCAGGGGCGGCGGCGAGGACCGCAAAGTCAGGCAGTTCGCGCAGCCAGCGGTCGAAGTAGGGGAGGACGGTCGCCACCTGCGTCTGCTGCAGCATGAATTCCGACACGACCGTCTTGTAGAGCGAGGGTGCATCTCGCCACGGCAGCTTCCGGTGGCGCACGCGATACCAAGCGTGCAGGGCAGTCTGGAAGACCGGGCGGCGGGAAATGAGCTTTTCGGAATCGGCCACTGAGACCAGCAGGTTTAGCCACAAAAAGTCACGAAGAGACACAAAAATGAACGGCAGGTTGGGAAACCACTAGGGCGTGTATTCAAACCCGGTCAGTCATTCTGAACGCAGTGAAGAATCCATCAGAACTTAGGCCGCCTCCCCTCGGAAGCGAGTATCCAACTGGATTCTTCGCTACGCTCAGAATGACAGTTTCGAATATTTAAGGGGTTTGAAGACAACTCCCTAGTGTCTATGAGTGGTGCCAATTCCCGTGGCTCACTTGATCGCCAGCAACTCGACTTCGAAGATCAGCACGGTGTTGGGCGGGATATCGCCCTTGCCGCGGGCTCCATAGGCGATGGCCGCCGGGATGGAGAGCTTCCATTTGTCGCCCACCGACATCAGTTGCAAGGCCTCCACCCAACCCGGAATCACGCCGGTCACGGGAAACTCGATCGGCTCGTTGCGCTCGACGGAGCTGTCGAAGACCTTCCCGTCCACCATGGTGCCATGATAGTGCACCTTCACGGTGTCGGTCGGCTTCGGTTTCGGTCCGCTGCCGCTCTTCAAGACCTCATATTGGAGTCCCGAGGGGGTGACCTTGACGGCGGGATTCACCTTGTTCTTCGCCAGATACTCGTTGCCGGTCGCCAGTTGTTTTTCCCCGGCGGCGGCCTTCGCGGCGCTTACCTTCTGCTGCAACGCCATGAAAGCCGCTTCGAGCTCGGATTCCGGCACGCGGGTCTTGGCCTTGGCGAGGCCATCCGTGATGCCGGCCACAAGCGCGGCCTGGTCCACCGTGATGGCGCCGTCGCGGGCAAGCCCGGTGCCCATGTTGTAGCCGATGCCGTAGCTCACTTTCTGGTCCACCGACTCGAGGACCGCGGCCGGCGTCTTTTGCGCAACCTGGACCTGGGCCGGCTGTTTGCGGCAGCCAGTGAAAACGAGGGTGGGCAGGACCAGAATGAGGAGGAATGAAGAGAAAGTGGTTTTCATGGACTCGCGACTGTTGGAAATTTAGGACGCGTGACAAGACCGATGAATGCCGGGTTTTAGGAAACTCGCCTTACCGGAGCAAAGCCCGAGGTGTCCATGAGGTCTTCCTTTTGGGGAGGCCGCGAGATTAACCGTCAACTGTCATGGGGCAATTTTCCGGCTGTCCTTAGCGCGTCAAAACCGGGGCGCGCACATGTTTGCTTTTGGACTGATCACCCGGGAGTCGCGGGATCTGCAGATACGATAAAATCGTGGCAACCGCTCCGCCCTTTGGAGCTAACTTCAACCAAAAATTCATCCCTCCCTCATGAAACTCTCCCTCCATCAGGCCGCTTTCGCGGTCATTCTGGGCCTCGTGTCAGCCAGTTTTGCTTTCGGCGCGCCAGCGACCAAGAGCAATGGCAAAAAGAATACGGCCGCGACCCCCACGGCCACCACCACCACCTATAGCGGGCGGGCCATCGCCCTGGATATCCAAGGCGTTGAAGAACCCGTCGTCGGTTCGATCATTCTGGCTGATACGGGCGCCCTGCCCCATGCCGGCGGCTCGCTCGAGGCCAGCGAATCCAATTACACGCTCCTCGGTGCCGATGGCGTCACCGTGGCGCTCGGCGTCGAATTCGCCCATGCCACGACGGTGGGCGCCGGCCCGGAAGCGACGGCGGACAGTTCTCTCACCGATTTCCAGGTGCTCTTCACCAATCATAAGGGAGACCGCATCTCGATTACCGCGGATTACATCAGCGCATCCGCCAGCGCGTCGATCGCCCCCAACGGCCGTGCGAGCGCCACCGGGTCCAGCTCATTTAGCAATCTCCGGGTCAATGGCGCACTCGTGGAGGTCACCGGAGAGCTCAATCAGGCCGTGGAGATTCCGGATGGCCGGATAGTATTCAATGAGCAAACAATCGTCACCAGCAATGGTCAGGCCGATATCAAGCTTGTCGCGATGCATGTCTATATCTGCGACTGCATGAATGGTTCCTTTGGCGTCGTATGTGCCGGAATCACCGGGGGCAGCACTCCTCCTCCCGCGGAGCACGATTGCGGAAAACTCACCGGGGGCGGTTGGATCGTCGGTCCCTCGGGCGCGAAGGCCACCTTCGCCGTCAGCGGCGGAATCCGTCGCGGTGAATTCTGGGGCCATCTCAACTATAACGACCACGGGGCTGGCCTGAAAGTGAAGTCCATCCGCGTGACCGGCTTCGCAACGAAACCGGGCGATGCCGAGTGCCGCATCATCACTTACGACGTGGAGATCAATGGCCTGCCGGGCACCGCGGTCGTCGAGGCCTGCGATCGCGGTGAACCCGGCCGAAACGACGACTTCTCGATCCGGCTCTCCACGGGCTACAGCGCCGGTGGTTCGCTCGGTGGTGATGGTCCCGGCGGCGGCAATATCCAGCTGCACAAGTGCCCCCCGGGTTGGGAAAAGTAACCAGCCGCGCAATTGTTAGTTCCTGCATCCCGCCGTGTCACGATGGCGGGATTTTTATGGCCGCCCGATCAGCTCACGGTTCCTCCAGCGACAGCAACTCGATGTTGCGGAACCACACGGGCTGGCCCTCGGCCTGGAGTGCGATATGCCCAAAACTGACCAGCCGGGCGGCGCCCGCCTTGATGACCTCCGACGCCCACGGGTCCTTCGGATCGAGCTGCGGATGCTGGTAGCGCAGCACCTCGACGCCATTGACGCGGTAGATGATCTCGTCATGTCCGCGCACCTCGGCCTCGATCTTTACCCACTCGCCGGCGGGAAACGTGGGCGCAGTGGATTTGACAATGTGTTGGGTGATGAGTTTCCCGCCCATCTCGATGTGCGTGCCCGGCGAGCACATGTTGGCCGTAGGTCGCAGGCCCTTGCCCTCGTCGGCGAGGAACTGGACCTCCAGGCTGGCGGGAAAGGCCTGATTCAGCGGCATGCTCTGCGGCGACTGGGAATGGATCATGACCCCGCTGTTGAGGTTAACATAGCTGGGTGCGTCCGGCATCATCTTGCCCTCGAAGCGATATTCCATCCGCAGGATGTAGCGTGAGTAGGCGACGTTGGAGTAGAGGTGGCCGAACTGCTTGTCGAATTTCCCATACTTGTCGTAAGCGACCTTGATGATGCCGTCCTCGACGCGGAAGGTGTCGGCGTAATTCTCGCCGAGCGGCCGGCCCGCGATCTTGATCGTCCAGCCGTCAAGATTATTGCCGTTGAAGAGCGGGATCCACGGGCGGACGGCGGCCACGTCAGCCGCCGTGGCGAAAGCGAACGAAATCAGCAAAGCGGTGAGACCGGCGCGGATTTTCAGGGCGGGAGTTTTCATGGGGCAGGCCCGGAGCTTCCCCCGCCCCCAGCCGCAGTCAAGCCGTCGCCCTCAACGGCCCCCACCGGTTGCAACCGTGGTTAATCCTTTCCCAACCGCTTCCGGTGCAGCACGCCACCCAGCAGGGTGAGCGGCAAGCCGGTCACCGCGATGGCGACCGGATGCCAGCGCGGACCGAGACTCAGGTTCCAGGTGCCGACCACGCCGAGCGTGCCCATGACGAGCCCGATGAGGCCGAGAATCCACACGTGGCGCATCGACAGGTCCAGCGGGGAACTTAAACGATCAGTCGCGACAGTTGCTTATTCGCCTTTGCCACAATACCGTCGTTGATGGAAATCAAACTGCCGCACATGCCCTTCAAGTTCGATTCGCCCGAGGGGCGGATGGAAATCACGGTGCGGGGAACACCCGCACACGCCGAAGGTGAACCCAAGCAACAGTTTGGCGCAGCGGTTACCTTTCTCCAGCCAGGACCCCAGGCCCTGAAACGGGTGCAGCTCTCCGCCAAGGGCGCCAGTTACAGCGGTGTCATGCAAACCCTTACCCATGGATTCAAGGTGACGCCCGGTGCCCATGACAAGGATAGTGCGGAATTCCGGGTGCTGACGGCGCTCTGCCACGCCACTGGCGTGGTCGATCTGGATGCCTGAGCCCGGTTGGGCCGCGGGCGGCGCTTGTCGCCGCCCGCGGGGACCGGCTGGCGCGCCCCGACAATTTGGAAATACGGACCATGGCCTTGGTTGTAGGGCGGGATCGCTGATCCCGCCTGCGAGCGAATGTGACATCGCGTTCGAGGCGGGATCAGCGATCCCGCCCTACAATTTCAAATTCGGACACTACCCCCTACAAGGATCAGCCTTCGAGCGCCGCCTCAATCTGGCGGCTGGCGGAGCGGAGGACTTCCAGGCGGGCGTAGCGCTTGTTGTCCGCCGGCACGAGATGCCACGGAGCATTTTCATGGTCCGTGAGGGCGAGCATGTCACCGACGGCGATCTCGTAGGCCGCGCGCTTCTTACGGTTGCGCCAGTCCTCGGCGTTCATCTTGTGCCGTTTGTGCGGCGTGGACTCGCGCTCGCGGAAGCGGCGCAGCTGCTCGAGGTGTGACACATGCAGCCAGTATTTCAGGACGATCGTGCCGTGGTCGGTAAGTTCGTGTTCGAAGGCGTTGATCTCCGCGAAAGCGCGCTTCCATTCATCCTCTCGGCAAAAACCTTCCAACCGTTCCACCAACACCCGGCCATACCATGAGCGGTCAAACACGGCCATGCGACCATCCCGCGGGATGTCCCGCCAGAAGCGCCAGAGGTAATGGGCGTGCTTTTCCTCGACGGTGGGTTTGGCCACCGAAATTACGGTGTAGTCCCGCGGATCAATCGCGCTGGTGAGCCGGCGGATGGCCCCGCCTTTCCCCGCCGCGTCCCAGCCCTCGAAGGCAAACACAAGGGACCGGCCGGCTCCCAGCGCAGCCCGCACCGCCCGGTTGAGCCGGCCCAGCCACTTCTCGCGCAAGGCATCGTAATCCTTTTCCGACAAATCCTGATCAAGCGGCAGGGCCTGCAACCGGTGCAGGCCGGAGGGGCGCAGCGGCTTCACCTGGCGCGGCACGACCGCCCGCAGCAGACGCGCCAGCTTCCGCCGTTGCTGTCGGAATTGCGTGAGCAAAAGCTGGCCGACCTGCAAATCACGGGCGCGCTCGTCCTCCGCGTCGATGATCGTCCAGCGCGCGCCGGGACGATCTGTCTTGGTCCGGATGAGCCGGGCGGTCTGGGCCAGGCGGTCGTAGATGCGGTGATGGTGCCAGTCCTCCTCCGACACCCGCCAGGCAGTGGCGGGCTCGGCGCGCAGCGTGCGCAGCCGGCGACCCTGGGCTTCCTTGGAAATCTGCAGCCAAACCTTGATGATGAGCGTGCCGCCGTCGGCCAGGAGTTTCTCGAAGTCCCGGATGCGCTCTGCTTCCTGGGCGACGTGGCCCAAGGCCTGTTTGCTGCGCGCCTCCTCGCGAAGGGTCTCGGTATACCAGGAGCCGGCATAGAGACCGATGCGGCCGATGCCCGGCAGGCTGCGCCAGAAACGCCACTGGTGAGGATGGGCCTGTTCGTTGTCGGTGGGCGTGTGATAGGAAAACGTCTCCACACCGCGCGGATCGAGCCACTCGGCGAGCGTGTTGAGAAGATTGCCGCGACCGGCGCCCTCCGGCCCGGCGAGGATGAGCAGCACCTTGAACGGCACCTGCTTCAACTCCACCTGCAGCTGCACGAGTTGCTCGCGCAAACGGCCGGCGCGGGTCTGGTAGGCTTTCTTGGACAGCCGCTGCTTTGCTTTCACCATGCGCCCCCAAAGTGGCGCGGAGCCCGACGATGTCGAGCCGGGGATGCGACCGGCAATGCCACTGGACGAATCCACACGAAACCGTAGCGTAAGCGCGCATGGTCGCCTTTGAACACGCCCTGATCCTGCTGCTGCTGATCGCCGGCCTGAGCGTCATCGCCCGCTGGCTGCCCTGGCCCCCGCTCATCACCTATCTGCTGGGCGGCGTGGGCGCCGCGTTGCTGCCGGCATTTCCGGGGCGCAAGCTCGACCCCGGTTTCTTTTTCCTCTGCTTGCTGCCGCCGCTGCTCTTCGCCGACG
>JBKJRX010000157.1:0-7442 GCA_046593155.1 Lacunisphaera sp. | reverse complement strand
TCGTGGGCGGCCCGCTTGCGGGCGCAATCGGAGCGCGAGCAAGCTCGCTGGCCCACGAAATCCATGTCAGAAACACCGCCCCACCAAATGCCCGTCGAGCCCACGACTTCGCCCCAGCCCGCCCAGCTGGTCGAGAACTTCTTCCGGCACGAGACCGGCCGACTGCACGGCGCCCTGATCCGTCTGCTCGGGGTGCACAACCTGGCCCTGGCGGAGGACGTGGCGCAGGAGGCCATGCTCCGCGCGCTGCGCACCTGGTCCATGGGTGGCGTGCCGCCCAATCCCTCCGCCTGGATCACGCAAGTGGCCATGAATCTCGCCAAGGACCACCTGCGCCGCCAGCGCATGTCCGCCGCCAAGGAACCGGCCATCATCACCCACCATGAACAGACGATGGCGATTCCCGCGATCGCGTGGGAGACCGCCCATGAAATCCGCGACGACGCGTTGCGCCTGATGTTTGTCTGCTGTCACCCGTCGGTCGCGCCCGACGCCCAGGTGATCCTCGCCCTGAAGGTGCTGTGCGGCTTCGGCACGGCGGAGATTGCCCGCGCCTTTCTCAGCAGCGAGGCCGCGATCGAGAAGCAACTCACCCGCACCAAGCAGCGCATCCACGAGGCCGGCATCGGTTTCGAGATTCCCGAAGGCGAGGATCTGGCGGCCAGGCTCGACGGTGTGCTCGCCGCGCTCTACCTGCTTTTCAGCGAGGGCTACAAGGCTTCGTCCGGCGACCGCCTGCTGCGCGAGGAACTGAGCAACGAGGCCATCCGGCTGCTGTCGCTCCTCCTGGCCCATCCGGCCGGCCGCACGCCCCGCGCCCACGCGCTGCTCGCACTCATGCTGCTGACCGCCGCGCGCTTCCCCTCGCGCACGTCGGCCCCGAGCAGGTCTACCTCGCCCGCATGCTTGAGCGTTCGGCGGACGAGACCCCATTATCCGCATGAATTTGTAGGTTGCGCGCCAGCGCGCCACCTACACCCGAACCCCATCCCCACGCACCATGGAAAACACCGCCCCCTCGAAAGCCGCCCGCATCGCCGGCTGGATCATGACGATCCTGCCTTCGCTCATGCTGCTCTTCAGCGCCGTCATGAAGCTCGCCCACCCACCGCAGCTGGACGAGGGCTTCAAGCATCTCGGGCTGCCGGTTTCCTGGGCGCTCGGCCTCGGACTCCTCGAGCTTGCCTGCACCGTCATCTACCTCATCCCGCGCACCGCCGTGCTTGGGGCGATTTTACTCACGGGCTATCTGGGTGGTGCCATGATCCCTCACCTGCTGCTCGGCGAGCCGATCTTCATGCACATCATCCTCGGTGTGGTGCTCTGGGGCGGCCTCTTCCTGCGCGACGTGCGCCTGCGCGCGCTGATTCCGTTTCGGAAGTGAGCAGAAGGTAGGGCGCGGACTCCGTTCCGCGCCTTCGATCCCGGCGGCGAAGGGACTCGCCGCCCTACCTCACTTCCGGAGCGTGGCGCAGAACCGCGTCAGGCGCTCCAAGCCCTTGCGGATGATCTCATCGGACGTCGCGTAGCTAAGCCGCAGGTAGCCTTCGGCGCCGAAAGCCGAGCCCGGCACCGCGGCGACCTTTTCTTTTTCCAGCAGCCGGGCGCAAAAATCCACGTCCTTCAGTCCGAAGCTGGAGATGTTGGGGAAAAGGTAGAACGCACCGCCCGCGAGCAGGCAGGTGACACCCGGAATCTTGTTCAGCTCCGCGTGCAGGTGTTTCCGGCGGCGGTCAAAGGCGGTCTTCATCTCGGCCAGGGCGGCTGCGGCCTTGGCCTTTTCCTTGAGCGCGGCGAGCGCGCCATATTGGGCGAAGGTCGTGGCGTTGGACGACATCTGGCTCTGCAGCTCGGCGCAGGCCTTGGCGATCGGCGCCGGAGCCACCAGGGTGCCGAGCCGCCAGCCGGTCATTGAATAGGTCTTGGAGAAACCGGCGACCGTAATGGTGCGCTTCTCAACCTCGGCACCCAGCATGGCGAAATTCACCGGCGTATGGCCGTCATACATCAGGTGCTCATACATTTCGTCGGCCAGCACATAGAGGTTGTGCTGCACACAAATCCCGGCGAGTGCCGCGAGTTCGGCCCGCGTGTAGATCGCGCCGGTGGGATTCGAGGGTGAATTGAGGACGAGGAGCTTGGTTTTCGGCGTGATGGCCGCGGTGAGGAGCGCGGGCGTAAGCTTGAAGCCAGCCTGGTCGTCGCACAGCACGAACTTCGGCGTGGCGCCCGCGAGCTTCACCATCTCGGGATAGCTCACCCAATACGGTGCAGGGATAATGACCTCGTCGCCCGGGTTGCAGGTCGCCAGGATGGCCAGATAGCAGGAATACTTGCCGCCCGGCGAAACCACCACCTGCGACGAGGCAATCTTGTAACCGTATTCGGAGGCGTAACGGTCGGCGATGGCCTGGCGCAGCGGCTCGATGCCGGGCGTGGGCGCATACTTGGTTTTGCCACCCTGGAGTGCGGCGATGGCCGCGTCCTTGATGAATTGCGGCGTATCGAAGTCGGGCTCGCCCGCGGCAAAACTGCAGACGTCCTCGCCGGCGGCGAGCATGGCCTTCGCCTTGGCGTCGATGGCCAGGGTCGGCGATGGCGAGACGTTGCGAGCCCAGACGGATAGCGGATGCGGTGTGGTCATGCGGGCTCTGGACTAAAGGCCCGGTGTTTCCGAAGGCAAGCCAGCCGTGGGGGCGGCGGCTGTCATAGGTGGTAGGGCGGTGAGTCCCTTCACCGCCTTGGCGCGGAGCGGAGTCCGCGCCCTACCCTACTGTCTCTTCTTCCGGCGCTTTCTCGGTTTCGACTTCACGGCCGCGTCCTCGGGCGTTGGCAGGGCCTCGAGTTCCGGCAAGTAGGCTTCCACCGCGGGCCGCACGAGGTGACTGACACTGGTGTGCTTGGCGCGAGCCGTCTTCTTGAGCTGCCGGCGAACCTCCGACGGAAGCCGCACCGAGATCTGCAATTGTGCCGGGTGCATGACGAGCACGTCGGAAAAATCATACCGCACGAGCGCCGTGCGAATGATGTCGCTGACCGATTTCGCCTTGCCGTCGCGCACCGGCTCGCTGAGCCGATCGAGGAATTCCACCTCCATCTGAACAGGAAACGGCTTGGGCGTCTTGTTGGGCATGTTTGTCTTTAAAGGGTGGAACGGCCTGACCTCAAGGCGTTCAAGCGAGCGCGTTGGGGGCACCAACCGTCGCCAAGGCTTTGGCTGGCAAGACGCGCTCCACCTCACAGCCCCTGCAATTTCTCGCGCGGCACGGCCGGCGCGGGCTGCACCAGTTGCGCCGGCTCGAAGGTTTCCGCTGGCAGTGTCAGATCCAGCGCCGCCGCCTTGAAGGTGAGGCGGGTCTTGTCACGCGTGACGTGGTTGCGCAGGTCGATGGACTTCACGAGCCACTGTTCGCCCACCTTCTTGAGATCGATGAGCGTCACGCTCTTGACCGCCTTGCCGTCCGGACCGAGCTGCTCGATCTGCACGAGCGCCTGAAATTGTGTGTCGATGAACACGCGCACGCCGCTGAGGTCCGGTCGCGCCGCCGCAAAATCCGCCGGCGGATAAAGCACGAACTGCCGCGCCGGACGCCCCCGCACCTTGGCGAGACCCTCGTAGACAAAGTCCGTCCAGTGCAGAAATGGCATCTGCAGGTCAAAAAGCGTGAGGTCCGTGCCCGCGACCGGTTGCAGGGTCTCCGCCGTGGTGGCGGCGCGCACGGCCACCCCGCCACGGGCGGTCCACGCGGCGGGCCCCGGGCCGGACTGGATGAGCCAGCGTTCTTTCTCCAGGCTGAGACGCGTCAACGGTCCCAGCGGGCCGTGGGTGCCGAACAGCTCGCCCTCAAAGACGCGCTCGCCACCCTTGCGTGGCAGGACGCGCAATTCGAACGAAAGCCAGTAAGTGCCGGCGATGCCGGCTTGGCGAAACTCGCCCAGAATGCGCGCCCCTTCCGCCTGGTCTGCCTTGCCCCCAGCCACATATTTTGGGGCCGGACGGAAGCGGGTGCCTTGCGCGCAAAGTCCCGGCAACGCAGCCAGCACCAGCGCCAACAATAAAGCCCGGCGGGAAGCCGGGCTTGAGGGGTTAGGGCTTCTTGGGCTCAACCGGCGTCGTGGTTGCAGGTTGCGGGGCCGGGGCGGTGGTCGCAGGCGCCACGATCGTTGGCAACTTGTTGTCGGCCGCATCGTGGTGCTTGGTCTGGTAGATATGGGTCAGGTAGAGGACAAAGCTGACCACGAAAAACACGATGGCAGCCTTGATGGTCGCGCCGGTGAGGACGTTGTTCGTATCCGCGCCGAAGGTGGACTCCATGCTGCCGCCGCCCATGGCCGCGCCCATGCCGCCGTCGGTCTTGGCCCGTTGCATGAGGACGACCAGCACCAGGAACAGCGAAGTGATGATCAGGACGAAAGTTAGGATACCGATAACGAGGCTCATAAAGGGTGCGAAGCAACGTAACCAGACCCGCTTTGTCAACCAAAGTTCTGGCGGGCGGGCGTGGTCATTTAGGTAGGGCGGTGAGTCCCTTCACCGCCGTGGCGCGGAGCGGAGTCCGCGCCCTACCCAACCCGCAGGTCCCACCAAACCCGGCATTTGCGCGTTTGGGAACTTCGGCCAGGGTATTCCTGTCCAGCAGCAATTCCCCTGCCCCTTCTTCGCATGAAAATCGCTCTCACCTCCCTGCGTTTCCCGGTGGTCCTGGCCGCCTTTGCCGTCCTGGTCTCCCTCGCCCCGGCCGCCGACGCCAAGAAGCCCGCGCCCAAGCCGGCCGATCTCAAGGTGATAGTCGACGTGCCGCCCACCTGGCGGCCGTTTCTCGAAGACGACATCGCCGAGGCCATTTTCTACCGGCTCAAGAACGTATTCCGCCAGCGCGGCTACAAGGGTGAGGTGCAGCAGCTCACCACCTTTGATGCCGAGACCAAGGATGTGCCCACGCTGCGGCTCAACCTGACCGAGTGGCGGGTGGACCGGACCGGCAACGCCCAATGCACCCTGACCGCTTCGATAAAAACCGCGGCCGGGGAGAAAAATCTCGGGCTGGCCACCGGCACCGCCCTCTTCTGGCCCCAAGGTGATCGGTGGAGCGTCAGCCGTCAGCTCGACACCGCCGACGCGTTGGACGACGCCGCCAACAGCGCGATGCGCGAACTCTATGATGCCGTGGCGAAGACCGGCCTGATCGCGGGCATCGAAAAGAGAAAATAGGTGTCAGCAATTCGGTAGGGGCGCTTGCCCTCAAGCGCCTGAGCCGTTGAGGGCAACGGCCCCTACCCGCATGCACCAAATCGGGTGATGCTTACAGCGGCACACCCATCTTCTCAAGCACGCGCGAGAGGTCCTCGTTGCCCTGATACTCGATGATGATGCGGCCGCGCTTCGGCGAATGCTTGAGCGTGGTCCGAGCCCCGAGGTGCGTGGTCAGCCGCTTCTCGATATCAGAGAGCGCTGTTGCCGTCGCCCCGGGCATCCGGCGCTTCTTGCCGGTGCCGCCAGACTTGTGCCGCAGCAATTCCTCGAGAGCGCGGACGCTCAGCCCCTGCTCGAGGGTCCGTCGGGCCAGCAGCAGGCGCTCGGCCGGGTTTTCCACGCCGAGCAGGACCTTGCCGTGACCGACGCTGAGCAGGCCCTTGCCGACGTAGCCCTGTAACTCAGGCTCGAGACCGAGCAGACGCAGGGAGTTGGCCACCGTGGCGCGCCCCTTGCCGACGCGCTGGGCGGCGGCGTCCTGGGTAAGGTCGAAATCGCGGATCAGACTGGCGTAGCCGTGCGCTTCCTCGATCGGGTTGAGGTCTGCTCTCTGCAGGTTCTCGATCAGGGCCAGTGACGCAGAGGAGGCGTCGCTCGACGTCATCACGCGGGCCGGGATGCTCTTGATCTTGAGTTGCTGGAAGGCGCGCCAGCGGCGTTCGCCGGCGATGAGTTGGAACTTGTCGCCCAAGGCGCGCACCACAATGGGCTGCAGCAGGCCCTCGGCGCGGATGCTCTCCACGAGTTCGGCCAGGGCTTCGTCGGAGAATTCCTTGCGCGGCTGGTAAGGGTTCGGTTCGACCAAGTGCATGGCGACCTCGCGGTAGCCGGGCATGCCGTCGGTGGCCGGAGCCGCCGCCGGCGTGGCGGCAGTAGCCGGCGCGGTCTTGGGCAGCGCGGTGCCACTGGAGATGAGGGCGCCGAGCCCGCGGCCAAGTCGTGATTTCGGGGTAGCCATGATTATTTGCCCTGAGGGATGAAGAGGGTCTGCCCCACGCGAATCCGGGTGGGATCGGCAATCTTGTTTGCGTTGATGATGTCCTGCAGCTTCGCGTTGTTCTTGCGGGCGATGACCGCGAGGGTGTCACCGGTTTGCACCGTGTAATTGATGCCTTCTTTGGGAAAATCTTCGCCGAAGGTGGTCTGCACAGCCGGCCGCGTGGCCTGGTTTTTCGCGAGCGCGTCGAGGGCCGCGTTGGTCTGCTTGCCGAGACGCTCGATCTGACCGGCGACCTGTTGCAACACCTCACGCTTCTGGTCACCGAGCGCGGCCTGCATGGCCCGATTGGCGTCCGCGACCGACTTGTTGAGTTGCTCGATGGTGACGTAGCTCTGGTTGGCCTTGGCCTGCAGGGCGTTGTTGTCGCGGGTGAGTTGTTCGACGGCCATGGTGAGTTCGCCGACGCGCTGGGTCAGGAGGGCGACGTCCTGCCGCAGATTGGCCACTTCAATCCGGGTGGTATCCACCTGCCCATGCGCAAAACCGGTCAACGTGAGCAACAGGGCACCGGATCGCAAAAAATGGCTGGGCATGGACGTGAGGCTGGGAAATTCGCCGGATAAAAACAAGCCTTGGCCGGCGGCCGGTTGAAAGTTGAAAGCCCCGTCAGGGCATCAGGTCTTTACCCGGGGAAACGGGACGAACGCCACCAACGGCGGCATCGGTTGAGACGGCAAGCGGGTTCCCGCTGCTACCGGCCAGCCGCGCAGGAATTCGGCCGCCGGGAGCATCTTGCCGCCTGGTCGCTGGAGTTTGCGGAGACGCAGGATTCCCTGCCCCGTGCCGATCAGCAGGCCTTCGCTGTCCGCCCCCACTACTTGTCCCGCAACCGCCATGGCCGGTTTGTAACTTAATACGTCACTAACTGGCTCGGTCGGAACGTCGGCGAGGCCCAGTTTGACGACCTGGCCGTTAATCTCCGTGACACAGCCGGGCCATGGCATGAGGCCGTTGATCCGGGCGGCGAGCACATGGGCCGGCTGGGTGAAATCGAGCACCCCGTCGGGTTTCTCCAGCTTTCGGCAAAAGGTCACCTCGGCAGCATCCTGTTCTGCAAAGGTCTGTGTGCCCGCCCCGACGCGTGGCAGGGCCCGGGCGAGCAGCGGCACGCAGGCTTGGGCCAGCTTTCTCTCCACTTCGGCCGCTGTGTCGTGCGGGCCAATGACCACTCGCTCGACGTCGGCCACC
>JBKJRX010000150.1:0-18122 GCA_046593155.1 Lacunisphaera sp. | reverse complement strand
CTTCACGGACGCCCGCCCGGTGCAGGCCGTGCCGGCTGTTCTCACCCCCAAGGCCATCGCAGCGAAGAAACCCAATCCCTCCGATATCAAGAAGCTCCGCACCGAGGTCGGCCACCTTGAAGAAAAGGTCTCCACCTTGGAGACCAAACAGAACGAACTCACCGCCGAACTGGAGGCACCCGAAACCTACGCTTCGCCCGGCAAGGCCCAGCACCTCAACCGCGAACTCTCCGTCCTCGTGGACCAGTTACAGGCCGCCACCACCGCTTGGGAAACCGCCGCCGCCCGGCTGGCTGAGCTGGAAAAACTGTAGCTGGAGCGGCGGACTCCGCCTCAACCCTGCCGCGTGAACAGGTTTTTGGCGGCTAGAAATGGCGCTGTCGTAAAGGAAGGTTTGGGCTCCGGAATGGCCGCCTTGGCGGCGTCCGTCGCAGCTAGCTCCTGTTCGCGCACCTTGATCCAAGCTTCGCGCCGGGAAACATTCTCCTCCCGTTGCCCGAACCGTTCCTCCCGCTCCTTGAGCGCAAGCCGATCGTCCGTCAGGCCGCGGCGGGCGGCTTCGAGCAGGGCGTGGGAGCGGTTATATTTCTCCCACTCCGAATTCAGAGCGACCTGGCTGTTGGACCCAGTAGTGCCCGGAAACTGGCTGGCGGGCTGCGTCGGCTGGGCCTGATGCGCATTCTCGACCAGCAGGCGCAGGCGCTGCTCATATTCCTTCAGACTGGCCTCCTTCTGCTGCATGGTCTCGATGTCGGTGGAAATCTGGGCGCGCAGTTTTTCGAGGTGCGCGGTCTCCTGGGCGGTATCCGGTGCGGTGTGCGTGTTCATGGAGAGGTGAGACCACACCCTAGCATTCGAGTTGCACCGCGCCTAGAGGCCCGGGGCCTATTTACCCGGGGTTTACCCTTGAGTATCCGGCTTTTACGGAAATATGAAAGCCGCCCAAATATCCGGAGGCCGCGCGCCCTCGGCCCGCGGGACCGCGGCCGCGCGCGCCGCAATTTGCGGGGTGAAGGCACCCCGCCTCCAAGAAAAATCACGCGCGAAACATCACGTCCTCGCGGTTGAACATCTTCACGCACAAGGCCAGCGCGATGGCGGCATAGACGCACGTGGACCCGAAAATCAGGCCGATATAATTCCAGTGCCAGACGCCGGAAAGCATCTCCTTGCAGACGAGCGAAAGGTTAAGGATGGGGATCAGCGCGGTCTTCGCCGTGAGCTCAATGCCGGGCAACATGCCCATCATCGCCGGCATGATCACCACGATGATGAGCGGTGACACATAGCTTTGCGCCTCCTTGTAGCTCTTGGCGAAGAGGGAGATGGTGAGCAACAGAGCCGCAAACAACATGGCCACGGGCACGATCATCGCGAACACCCCGAAAATTCCCAGCGGATCGATCGAGGGCATCGTGGCTGCCGCGGTCCTGGCCGCGCCCGCGGCGGTCTGCGCCGCCGCCGTCCGGCCCCCGCCCAGCATGGCGCCGCCAATCGCGATGCTTAGGCCGGTGGAGAGCAGCGTGAGGCACATCGTGGCGATCGACGCCGTCATCACCATGAGGAATTTGCCGAGCACGATGTTCATCCGGTGCACCGGGCTGCACAACAGGGTCTCCATCGTGCCGCGCTCCTTCTCGCCCGCCGTCAGGTCAATGGCGGGATACATGGCACCCGTGAAGCAGAGGATGATGATGATGTAGGGAATCAGGCCACCGATCAGGTTGCCGCCCACTTTTTCCGGCGGGGCCACATTCTGGCGTTTCACCTCGAACGGTTTCACCACGTCGGCCGGCAGGCCGCGATCCGTCAGGCGGCTCTCGATGGTTTTTTCCCGCAGGTCCCTGAAAAAGCGCTCGACCGCCGTGACCCCGATGCCGGACTTCATCTCGCCCTCGTAATAATAAAGCGTGACCGTCCTGGGCGTCCCCGCCTTCAGCGCGGTTTCAAAACTCTCGGGAATCTTCACCGCCAGGCGGATCTTTTTTTCCGAGACCAGCTGCTTGTAGTCGCCGGAGGGGGTGACGATGCGAAAGCGCTTGTCCGCCCTGAGGGCTGCCACGACGCCGGGAGAATCCGCTCCACCCAGAATGACGATGGGCGAGGCCTCGTCGCGGGCGGTCTTGATGACCTTGGTCATGATCGCGCCCACGCCGAACATGAGCAGCGGCATGATGAGCGTCGGGATGACGATCATCGAGATGAGCGTCCGGCGATCGCGCAGCGAATCCTTCAATTCCTTGAGATAGATGGTGACTATGTTTTTCCAGTTCATGGATTGATCCTCAGTTTTTCATCGCGGCAATGAGCGCCGCCTCGCCGCCCACGGCCTTGACGAAGACTTCTTCCATGTCTTTTTCACCAAAGCGGGTCTGGAGTTCGGTCAGCGTGCCCTCGGCGACGAGCTTGCCGCCGTGGATGATGCCAATGATGTCGCAGAGTTTCTCGACCTCGCTCATCACGTGGGTGGAGTAAATGACCGTCTTGCCCCGGTTACGGCAGTCGCGCACGAACTTGACGATCGAGCGCGCCGTCATGACATCGAGGCCGAGCGTCGGTTCGTCGAAGATCATCACCGCGGGGTCGTGGATGAGCGTGCGGGCAATGGAGGTTTTCTGTTTCATGCCGGTGGAAAATTTGTCGCAGCGCCGGTCGAGGAACTCATGCATGTCGAGTTCGTCGGCCAGTTGTTTGATCCGGACCTTGATCGCCGCTTGGTCGAGACCGTTGAGCTCCCCGAAATAGGTGACCATTTCGCGGGCGGTCAGCCGTCCGTAGAGCGCCGTGCTGGCCGCAAGAAACCCGACGTTGGCCCGCACTTGCACCCCCGCGGTCGCCGCGTCGTGCCCGGCCAGGGTAGCCGTCCCACTGGTGGGCTGGAGTAGTGTGGCGAGCATGCGGAGCGTGGTGGTCTTGCCCGCGCCGTTGGCGCCCAGCAGGCCGTAGATCTGCCCCGGGCGGCAGGTGAACGAAACGTTGTCGACCGCGGTGATGAGACCGCGCTTCTTGTCCTTGAAGGTCTTGGTCAGGTTGTGGGCTTCGATCATGGTGAGAGGAGGTGGATGTAGTGAGAGCGAACCACGAATGGACACGAATTTACACGAACTATCAGAGAATAATTCGCTCCCATTCGAGCTTCGGATTCTTGAAATTGATAATGAGGCCGACCCGCAGCTTGGTGATGCGAAGGTAATTGAGCATCTGCCCACGCTCGATGTTGGTAATCCGCTCAATGACCTTGGAATCCACTACGACCGAGTTCCCGACGATTAAATCGGGCACGTATTCGCTGACTTGCACTCCTTTGTAGAGGACGTCGAAGCGTTGTTGTTGGTCGAACTTCAACGTGCGAAGCCTCATCTCAACCGTCATCGCGTTCTCGTAGGGCTTCTCATGCAATCCATGGCCCAATTCCTTCATCACTTCGAGAGCACAACCCACGATCTGAAAAACCAGATCTCCGTGGAGCAATTTCTCTTCGTGTTTATTCGTGTCCATTCGTGGTTTCTTAAAGACTCATGCGGTCGCGAAAGTCCTGCGCCTGCCGGCGGGAGAGTTCAACCTTCATCCCGCCCTTGAGCTTCACCAGCAGGCCGCCGCTGAACCAGGGCTCGATGCCCTCGACCCAGGCGAGGTTGATGACCTGCTTGCGGTTGGCGCGGAAGAAGCTTTTCGGGTCAAGCCGTTCTTCCATCGCCGTCAGCGAGCGGAAGAGCTGCGGTTTCTGGTCGTCGAAGTAGAGGCGCGTGTAATTACCCTCGGATTCGAGCAAGCGGACATTCTTCACCGGCACGAACCAGCAGCGATCGCCCGCGCGGACAAAAACCTTGTCCTCCAGGGTTAACCGGTGTGCGGAGACCGCCCCCGCCTCGAACGGGTTCACGCTGCCGCGGGGCCGCAGCTTTTCCAGCGCAGCCACCAGCCGGTTGGGATCGACCGGCTTGAGCAGGTAATCCAGCGCACTGAACTCGAACGCCTTCACGGCAAATTCGTCGTAGGCGGTGGTGAAAACCACTAGTGGCAGCGGCGGCTCAAGCTGTTCGAGGAGGCTGAAGCCGTCGGCTCCCGGCATCTGCACATCGAGGAAGATGAGCTCGGGCTTGAGCGTGGCGACCTTGGCCAGGGCGTCCTCCACGTCCACGGCCTCGCCGACAATTTCAATGTCGGGATGGGCCGCGAGCAGGCGGCGAAGCTCATTGCGCGCGAGGCGCTCGTCGTCGACCAGGAGAACCTTCATCGGGCGGGCGGGTTGAGGGGAATGCACACATCGGCCGTCACACAGCCGGCCGGTTCGGCCAGCAGCGTGAGCGTGGCCCGTTCACCAAAGAGCAGCTTGAGGCGTTCGGAGGCGTTGCGCAGGCCCACGCCGGTGGAGGAACCCGCGCGGGCGGCGGCGGGGCTGGCAGGAGCGGACAGGTCGCCGGGATTGGTCACACTGATGTTGAGCGCCGCCCCCTTGAGGCGGGCGGTGATGACCAGCTCGCCGCCCTCGCGACGGGTGGAGATGCCATATTTAACGGCGTTCTCCACGAGGGTCTGCAGCAGCATCGGTGGCACGTTGAGCAGGCGCACTTCATTGGCGATCTCCCAGCGGACCCGCAGGCGGTGCTCATGGCGGATGTGCTCGAGCGCCAGGTAATCCTCGACAATGCGGATCTCGTCGTCGAACGGCACCGTCTCCTGCTGACCGGACTGCAGCGAATAGCGCAGCATGTTGGCGAGGCGCGTCACCGCCTCGCGGGCGCGCGGCGCATCCTCGTCGATGAGGGCCCGCAGGCTGTTGAGCGAGTTGAAGAGGAAATGCGGATTGACCTGCGATTTGAGGGCCCGGAGTTCGGCCTCCTTGGCCGTGGCGGCGAGCTGGAGCTGCTCGATCTGCAGCCGGTTCAGCCGCTCAAACAGGTGATAGAAAAAATAAAGGCACAGCCAGCCCACCATCATGATGGCCCCGTTCACCAGGCTTGAAGTCATCAGCAGCCAGAGCGGATATTTACTCGGGCGTTCGATGCCGAGCAGTCCGAAATCCACCGAATAGCCAACCGCCGTCCAGACGGCGGACATGGCGAGCGCCATCAGGAGGATTCGCGGAATGAGCCGCCGCCAGCCCAGTTCCTTCCAGCCCCATCGACTGAGATAAATCCGGACATAATGGGTGATCAACAGGCCTTCCGCAACCACCCGCACCAGCGACAGGTTGATCTGCAGCGGCGTGGGCTTGCCGATCGCGTCCTTGTCCCGAAAGAACGCGATGAACCCGATCTGCAGCACCAGGAAAAAAATCCAGCCGCCCGCCTGGCACAGCACGTAGAGCCGCTCCTTGGCGCGCTGCAGCCGGGCTTGGGTGTCCATCGCCGAATCCATTTTCACGCGGGAGCGAACCATGCCATCAGGGGATACGGCAAGAACGTCCGGGGAGGCATAGGCGGGCTCGGCGACAGACATGACGACAGGCTGGGGCCCCCTGAGCCCGGGCACACGCGCGGACTGGACCAGCGGGCGGCGCACAGGATGAATGGATGCCGCCGGAGTTGCCTTGCCCCGGGGAACTGTTCTTCATGCTCCCTGCGATGACTGGTTGGTTCAGCCAAAACATAGACTACCTGGTGTTCCTTTTTCTGGTGACCGGCCTTTGGCTGGGATTGGGCGGGTGGCTGCATCGCACGGGCCGGCTCACGGCCCTGCCGAAAATCACCTGGCTGCTGCTCGCCGGGGTGGTGGTGGGCGGCTGGTGGATCATCAATGGCGCCGGCACCCAGGCCCAAAAGGACATCCGCCGGCAAGTGGAGCTGCTGGTGCCCTTCTACGTGCAGGAGATGCAACGGGCCGGCCATGCCCGGTTGCCCGACAATCCCCCCGCCCACGATCCGCTTTATCAGGAGCTGATCCAGACGGAGATCAGCTGGCTTAAACTGAACCCGCTGATCGCCGACATCTACACCTTCCGCCGGCGGGCCGACGGGGCGGTTTTCATCTTGGTGGATTCGGAAACCGACTACGATCACAATGGCCGTCTTGAGGGTGATCGCGAGCAACGCACCCTACCCGGCGAGCTTTACCCGGGCATGACCCTCGCCCTCGCGCGTGCTTTCCGGGGGGAAACGGTGTTTGAAGACGAGGTCACCACGGATCGCTGGGGCACCTGGGTCAGCGCCCTGGCCCCGTTGCGCAACGCCGCCGGCCACGTGGAAGCCGTGCTCGGCGTGGACTTTGATGCGGCCCAGTGGATCGAGCAGCGCGCCAGCGCCCGACTCGCCTGGTTGTGGCTCCTGGGCGGTGCCGTCCTGCTGCTGACCGGTCCGGCCGTGCTCATCGCCGTCCTGCAGCACGACCTGCAACGGCGCCGCCAGGTCGAGCAGCAGTTGCGTGATCAGGCGGAATTGCGGCACATGATTTTCGACCAGGCCCCCGGAGGGATCGCGCTGGCCGGTTTGAACTACCGGCTCCTCGAAGTGAACGAGGCCTTGTGCCGTATGCTCGGCTACCGCCGCGAGGAACTGCTGGAGATGACCTTTCTCCAGTTCACCCATCCGGAGGACATGGAGAAAACCCAGGACTTCAACCGGCGGGTTGCCAGCGGCATCACGGATATCCCCCCCCTCGACAAACGTTACGTCCGCAAGGACGGCTCGATCGTCCACGCCCAGGTCCGGGTTGGCTTGATCAGCGATGTCAACGGGGTATCGCAATACTTGGTCGGCCAGATCACGGACATCACCGACCGCCGTCTGGTCGAACTTGAGCTGCTGGCCCGCCAGAAGCAGCTGACCACGATTCTGACCCATGCCCCGCTCGTGCTCTTCGCGATCAACGCCCAGGGAGTCTACACGCTCGCCGAGGGCGCGGGCCTCGCCGCCATCGGCCGCCAGCCGGGGGACGCCGTGGGCCATTCCGTCTTCGACCGTTACGCGGCGCGGCCGGACATCCTGGGCGACATCCGCCGCGCGCTGGCGGGCGAGACCTTCACGGTCCAGCGCGAGCTCAGCGGTGTGTTCTTCGAGACTCGCTGCATGCCCCAACGGGGGGCGGACGGACTCATTTCAGGCATGATTGGGCTCTCCATCGACATTTCCGACCGTCTGGCCGTGGCCCGGGAGCGCGAGAAAATCGAACACAAGCTGCTCGACGTGCAAAAACTCGAGAGCTTGGGGGTCCTGGCCGGCGGCGTGGCCCACGATTTCAACAACCTGCTGACCGCCATCATGGGGAATGCGAACCTCGCGCGGCTGACGCTGCCCCCGGCTTCGCCTGCCGCCAACAACCTGAACCAGATCGAACAGGCTTCCCAGCTGGCCGCCGGACTTTGCCAGCAGCTCCTCGCCTATGCCGGCCGCAGCCGCCTCGATCCGCGGGAAACCGACCTCAATTCGCTCGTCCGCGCGACCACCGACCTGCTCCGCCTTTCCATCGGCAATCACGCGCACCTCCGGTTCAACCTCGCCCCCACGCTGCCCGGCATCATGGCGGACCCGGCTCAAATCCGGCAGGTATTGCTCAACATCGTGCAGAACGCCGCGGAGGCCATCGGCCGCCGCGATGGCATCATCGACCTGACAACCCGCGTCGTCAGCCACGACGCCGCTTGGCTGGCCGAGGCCAGCACCGGACAGCATCTGCCTCCGGGCAATTATGTCTGCCTTGAGGTCACGGACAATGGCCCGGGACTCGACCGGGCGACACGGGGCCGGATCTTCGATCCGTTTTTCTCGACCAAGGGCAATGGCCGCGGACTCGGCCTGGCGGCCGCCCTGGGCATCATGCGCAGCCACCATGGGGCGCTCCGCGTGGTGAGCGAACCCGGCCAAGGCGCGACCTTCACCCTCGCTTTCCCGCCTAACCACCGGCCGGCGGCCTCACCCACTCCGGCCACGCTGCCCGTCCGCACCTGGCGCGGCAGCGGCACCGTGCTCATCGTGGACGACGAGGAAGCGGTTCGCGCCACCGCCGCCCAGATGATCGCTTTTTACGGTTTCACCGTGAAACAGGCCGACTCCGGCCAGCAGGCCATCGACTCCCTCCGCCAGCGCGGCAGCCGCTTCGACCTTGTGCTGCTGGACCTGACCATGCCGGGCATGGACGGTTATGCGACCTTCACCGCGCTCCGCCAGCTGCAACCCGACCAGCGCATCGTCGTCTTCAGCGGCTACACTGCTCAGGACGCGAAACAGCGGTTCGCCGGTCAGAACCTGAACGGCTTCCTGCAGAAACCGTTCAGCACCGACTCGCTCCGCGAGGCGTTGCGCGAAGCCACCCTGAGCGGATCCGCCCCATGAAGTCCTCGGTCGTCGTCGTCGGCAGCTTTGTCCAGGATCTGGCCTTTTATACGAAGAACTTTCCGCAACCGGGCGAGACTGTGGTGGGTGATTTCCGGCCCGGTCCCGGCGGCAAAGGTTTCAATCAGGCGGTCGCCGCCGCCCGTGCGGGCATACCCACCCTGTTTATCGGCGCCGTGGGACCCGACGGCGCGGCCGCCCGCGCCCGGCTGTTTGCCCGGGATGCCGGCCTCCACGTGCATCTCGTCGAGAAGCCCAAGCACGCGACCGGGGCCGCCGCCATCACCGTCAACAGCGCCGGCCAGAACCACATCATCATCTCGCTCGGCGCCAACCTCGGCCTGCGACCACGGGATATCCCCGACCCGCTGCTGGCGCCCGCCCAGGTCGTCGTCTGCCAGGGCGAATCCGACTATGCCACCGTGGGCTATGTGCTGCGCACCGCCCGGCACAATGGCGCCAGCACCGTCCTCAATCCCGCCCCGATGCGCGCGGAATTCGACCCTGGTGTGCTCCGCCACACCGAGGTGCTCATCCCCAACGAGAGCGAATTCACCGCCCTCGTGAAACAGTGTCCTTCCTGCGTGGCGCTGCTGCGCACCCTGCCCTATAACGCCGGCGGCGAGTTCACCGAGGCCACCCTGCACGCGCTCAGCGCCGAGGCCCTCCACCGCCTTTGCCGCTGCCTAAAAGTGCCCGTGGTCATCGTCACCCTCGGCGCCCGCGGCTGCTTTGTCTCCCAGCCCGACGTTTACCTGCGGATCCGCGCCCATGATGTCGAGGTGGTGGACACGGCCGGGGCGGGCGACGCTTTTGTCGGCGGTTTCGCCGCCGGGCTGGTGAAATTCAAACACAATATTTTCGAGGCCGCCCACTACGCGAGCGCCGTCGCCGCCCTCTCGGTCATGCAGCCCGGCACCGCACCCTCCATGCCCATCGCGCGGGAAATCGCCCGCTTCCTCAAGAAGCGCGACCATAAGTAAGGGGCTTCGTCGACCGGCCGTTGACAACCCGGGCGCGCGCCGGCCACCGTCGGTGCACCCTATGCTGACCATCCTCCGCGCCGCGCGAGCGGGGCTAATCACCTGTTGTCTCCCCGTCGCGTTGTTCGCGGAAAAACCATTCGCCTTCGCCGACACCCCCGGCCAGTTGCCGAAGACCGTCGTGCCGCGCCACTACACGCTGCGCATCCAACCAGACTTGGAAAAGCGCACCACCGCGGGCACGACCACCATCGAGCTGGACGTGCTCGCACCCGTGTCGGAGCTGGTGCTCAATTCCCACGAACTCGAGATCGACTCTGCCGCACTCATCGACAGCCCCGCCGCGCCGCGCCCGCTCACTCCGCGCCTCGATCCCGCAAAACAGACGCTCACCTTGCCCGTCGCTCTCGCGGCCGGCCGCCACACCGTCACGATCACCTATCGCGGCCGGATCGGCACGCAGGCCGAGGGCTTCTTCGTCGACAAGTATCCCACGCCCTCCGGCGACAAGCTCATGCTCGGCACACAGTTCGAGCCAACCGACGCCCGCCGCGTCTTCCCCTGCTGGGACGAGCCCGTTTACCGTGCCACCTACGATGTCACGCTCGTCGTCGCCGAGAAGCTCATGGCCGTGACCAACATGCCGGCGGTGAGTGAGAAATCCCTCGGTAACGGCCTGAAGGAGGTCGTCTTCGCCCGCACGCCCTCGATGGCCAGTTACCTCGTCGCGCTTTACGCCGGGGAGTTCGAGACGCTCGAGGGCGAGCAGGACGGCGTGAAGCTCCGCATCATCACCACCGAAGGCAAGCGCGCCAGCGCCGCCTATGCGCTCGAGTCCACCAAGCGCATTCTCGCCTACTACAATGAGTATTTCGGCACGCCCTACCCGCTGCCCAAGCTCGACCAGATCGCCGTGCCCAACGCCTTTGCCACCTTCGGCGCGATGGAAAACTGGGGTGCGATCACTTACATCGACACCGCCCTGCTTTTCGATCCCGCCACCAGCTCGCAGGCGAACCGCGAGGCTGTCTTCCGGGTCATCGCGCATGAGGTCGCGCACCAGTGGTTCGGCGACCTCGTCACCATGGCGTGGTGGGACAATCTCTGGCTCAACGAGGGCTTCGCCTCCTGGATGGCCACCAAATGCAGTGACGCCCTCAACCCCGACTGGCAGCTCTGGGTCCGCGCCAGCGAGGCCAAGGAGGGCGCGCTCGGTCTTGACGCCCGCAAGACCACGCACCCGATCCAGCAACCCATCGCCAACGAGAGCCAGGCCAACGACGCCTTCGACACGATTTCCTACCAGAAAGGCCAGGCCTTCCTTCGCATGCTTGAGGCCTATCTCGGCGAGGATGCCTTCCGCGCCGGTCTCCGCCGCTACATGGCCGTGCACCAATATTCCAGCACCACGACCGCCGATCTCTGGGCCGCCATCAGCGCCGCCTCCGGCAAGCCCGTCGTCGAACTCGCCGCCGGCTGGACCGAGCAACCGGGCTTCCCCGTCGTGTTCGTGTCCGCCACCGGCGAAGGCGCCAACCGCTCGCTCCGGCTCGAGCAGTCTCGCTTCAGCGTCAATGATCCCACGGCCGCACCACTCACGTGGAAAGTTCCCGTCACCCTCGCCAACACCGCGGATCTCACCAAGACCACGGTCACGCTCCTGACGGCCCAGCCCGCCACCGTGTCCTGGCCCGCCGGAGCCGGCACCCCGAAGGCCAACGTCGGCAACACCGGCTTCTACCGCGTGCTCTACGACGACACGCTCAACGACGCCCTCCGCCGCGAGATCACCACCCTGCCCGGCACCGACCAGCTCAACCTGCTCGGCGACACCTGGGCCCTCAACGAGGCCGGTCGCCTCTCCGCCACCGCCTGGCTCGGCCTCGCCGAGCAGCTCCGCGCCAGCCTGAGCCAGCCCGTCTGGGAACACCTGATTGAGAAACTCGCCCTGATCGACCGCCTGCAGTTCAACCAGCCCGGCCGCCGCCCCTTCCATGCCTGGGCGGTGCAGTTGCTGACGCCTCCTTTTGCCCGGCTCGGTTGGGAAGCGAAGCCCGGCGAATCCCCGCTCGACGCCACCTTGCGGCCCAAGCTGATCACCGCGCTCGGAAATTACGGCGACCGCGCTGTCATTGAGGAGTGCACGCGTCGCTGGACGGCCTTCCTCGCCAACCCGGACAGCCTGCCCGGCAATATCCGCCCCTCCGTGCTGGCCGTGGTCGGCCGCTACGCCACGCGCGAAACCTACGACCAGCTGCATACGCTGGCGAAGGAGGCCAAAACCACGCAGGAAAAACGCCGGGCTTATGCCGGCATGCAAGCCGTGCTCGATCCAGCGCTCGCCGCCGAAACCCTGGCCCTCACCCTCGGTGACGAACTGTCCACCTCCGAGGCTGCGCGCAACGTCGCGGTCGTCGCCGCTGGCGAGCACCCGGACCTGGCTTGGGAATTTGCCAAAGCCAACACCGACGCGCTGCTGAAACGCACCACCTTCTTCGGCCGCAACGTCTACTTGCCCGGCATCGCCCAAGCCTCAACCAACGCCGCCCGCGCCACCGAGCTCGAGGAACTGGTGCGCGCCAAACTGCCGGCCGACGCCTTCGCCGAGGCCGCCAAGGGCGCCGACTTGATCCGCCTGCGCGCCCTGATGAAACAGCGCGAGCTCCCCGCCATCGACGCGTGGATCAAGGAGCGCGTGAAGCTGCCCGAATAAGCCGAAAGCCATTAGCTGTCGTCATTATTGTAGGTCGGGGTTTATCCCCGACATGTCGGGCGTAAAGCCCGACCTACATTTCCGAAACTAGGACATCACCGAAAAAAGCAAGCCCATGGTCAAGCTGCGCGCCAAGCTCTACAAGGTTGCGCTCGTCCGCTGGGTCGACGTGCCGAAAGCGGCCGTCGCCCCGCTGGATCTGCCCCCGGCGGACATCAAGGGCGGCATCAAGGGCTGGAACGCCCTGCTCCGCTTCAACGACGATCTCGACCGCGTGACGCTGTTCAACAGCAGCAAGCGCGGCCACTACAAGCTCGCCTTCAAAGTCGAGCTGCTGAAGGCCGCCGGGGTGGACGCGGGCGACACCATCGAGTTTACCCTTGAGCGCGACAGCGTCTCCCGCGAGCCCGATCTGCCGGAGGAGATGGCGCGGGTGTTCCGCACGCGGCCGGAATTGCGGGAACGCTGGACGGCGCACAGCGTGGCGATCCGCCGCCAGGTGGTCCGCTACATCGAGCAGGCCAAGAACGCCGAAGTCCGCGCCAAACGCTGCTGGATCTTCCTCGAGCGCCTCGCCGAGACCGGCAAACTCGGCGGCTGACCCGCCGCCCGCCTTTTCCTCCCGGTCTTATGCCCTGGCGTTTTCTCTGCGGGTTGCTCCTGGCTGATGTCAACTATTAGTTGACATCAGCCAGGAGCGCGAGGCTTGCAGAGCGAAGACCGGGGGATGCCAACCGCATTGGGGGCACCTTTGGGGCAGCACGAGGCCGGCACACTTCGGTTGAATCGTTGCCGGCACAGCGCCAAGCTAGCCATCCGGCCCATGGCGCCGGCGCAGAACCGGGTTATAGTGTGTGCCGTCATGAATACCTGCTGCCCAACCGTCCCTCTCTCCGCCGCGCCCGCCAAGTCTCCGGACCGCCGCGGTCTTTTCGCCACTCTGGAACGGCTCATTAACACCGCCAGCTTTGTGTCCGTGGACCTGACCGACACCGTTTTTGCTTCCCTGCACGAACAGCGCGATCGCGCGCCGGATAGCCCGCCGCTGCTCAGTTGTTCGGAATGAAACCCGATCCCTTCGGATCAAACAGCTTCTTCGCGTAGAACGGCGCGTATTGGGTGATCCCCAGCACGCCGAGCACAAACAGGCTGTCGCGATACGGCCCACCGAGGAAGATGCCGAGCAGGCCGCATCCCTCCGCCAGCGCGAGACCCACGACAAAAAGCACAAAGGCTCTTTTCGGATCCGTGGCGCGCGGCAACACCAGCCAGCGGATGACAATGCTCACGAACAACGGCACGATCCCGATCAGCCCCTGCAACGGATCCTCCGCGGAAGGCGGTGGCAATGGTTTGCCCCGGCCCAGGACAAGATAGATCAGCACAAGACCAGCGAGGATCGATCCCCAGATGACCCACCAAACCAGCAGCCGGGCCCTGATCTTCTGGTCGTCGTAACCGGGCATCATGCGCCGATGGGGTGCCAGGTGGTCTTGAACTCGAGGTGGTCGCGGAGTTCGTAGAGGCTCTGCGCCTGGTCCGAGAACCAGTCCACTGGCTCCTCGGTCTTGTGCAGCTTGACGCGCTTGACGCTATCGGCGGCGGCGAGCTTCAGGGCCTTGCGTTCGTCGGCGTTGGCGACGCCGGCGAGGGCGCGGAGGTGCGTGTGGGTGGCGAAGGTTGGCACCAGCTCCTTGCGGAAACCGGTGAGCAAGTTAACGACCCCGCCGGGCAGATCGCTCGTCGCCAGCATCTCGCCGAGCACAATGGCCGGGTAAGGCTGCGTGGTGGAGGCCAGCGCGATGACGGTGTTGCCGCTCGTAATGGCGGGGGCAATGAGCGACACGAGCGCGAGCAGCGGCGCCTCGTCGGGCGCGAGGAGACCGATGATGCCCATCGGCTCGGTGACGGTGAAATTGAAGTGCGGCGAGGCGACGGGGTTTACGTTGCCGAGCACCTGCTCATATTTGTCGGCCCAGCCGGCGTAGTAGATGAGCCGGTCGATCGTCGCGGTGATCTCACGGGCGATGCCGCGTTTGCCGTCGGGGCGTAAAGCCCCTCCCACACCCAGGGCATCGGCCATGTCGGCCTGGCGGGCCTCAAGCATCTCGGCGAGGCGGTAGATGATCTGGCCGCGGTTGTAGGGGGTGCGCTTCGCCCAGCCCGGGCCGGCTTTCGCGGCGGCTTCGACCGCATTGCGCAGGTCCTTGCGGGTGCATTGCGGAATATTGGCGAAGAAGTTGCCGGCGGCGTCCTTCAGCGGGAAGGTGCGCGCGCTTTCGGAGCGGATGAACGCGCCGCCGACGTAAACCTTGGGGGTCTTGGTGATGGGTAAACGGGGCATGAGAAAAATGGTTCTCGTTCTCTTAATCTTACTCATTCTCCCGTTTGAGCACTCCCCCAATACAGGAGAGAGAACGATTAAGATTACGAGTAAGAGAATGATTCAGGGACATGGTTTAAATCTGGGTCAAGCTGCCGGAGCCGGCGCCTCGTCCTGCAGGTAGGTCTTCTCGGTGTAGCGGCGGGCGAAAAACACAAAGATCACCGAGGCGATCATCGCGAGCGCGGTGAAGAAGAGGTAGTAGTTCGCGCCCTCGAGCTGCAGGTTCAGCCGCGCGATGGCGAAGTTCACGCCGGCCGTGATCAGGTTGCCGGCGGAAATGGAGAGCAGGTAAAGCGACATGATCACGGACTTCATGCGTTTCGGCGCCTGCGTGTAGGCGAACTCGAGCGCCGTGATCGACACCATGATCTCACCCGCCGTGAGCAGCGCGTAGCCAGGCAGCTGCCAGCCGATGTTGGGCTGCAGGCCGGCGGAGAGCTGGGACTCGATCGCGGCGCTGCAGATGAAGGATACGCCGGCGATAAAGATGCCGAGGCCGATCTTGCGCAACGGAGTCAGGGGGAAGACCCGGTTGATCGCGGGGTAGATGACGTATTGGAAGAGCGGAATGAATATGAGGATGAGGATGGCGTTCACCGCCTGGATCTGGGACGGCAGCCACGTGATGCCCGCGAAATGCAGATCCATCTTCGCGCCTTGGAGCACCCAGCGGCCGCCGGTCTGGTCCCAAAGCGACCAGAAGACCGCCACGAACGAGAAGATGATGGCCAGCCGGCCGATGGCGGCCCAACCCTCGCGGTTGAAGTTGTCGCGCAGGAACGATTTTCCCGCCGGCGGGATGTGCACAAACTTCCGGCGGCCGGCCCAGAAGATGACCGTGGCGAGGAGCATCAGGATGCCCGGCACGCCGAACGCGAGGTTCGGGCTGTGGTTCTGGAGCAGCCAGGGGATGAGCAGGATCGAGAAGAACGACCCAAAGTTGACCGAGAAATAAAACCAGCCGAAAGCGCGCGACAACAGGTGCTGGTTGGTCTGGCCAAACTGGTCGCCCACATTGGCCGAGACGCAGGGTTTGATGCCGCCCGCGCCGAGCGCGATGAGCGTCAGGCCGAGGCCGAGGCCAAGCCGCGTGTCGTCCAGCGCGAGCGCCAGGTGCCCGAAGCAATATACGATGGAGAGCCAGAAGATCGTGCGGTATTTCCCGAGGAACGCATCGGCCAACAACGCGCCGAAGATCGGGAAGAAGTAGTTCGACGACAGGAACAGGTGATACCACGTGCTCGCCTCGGCGTCGTTCATCGGCGCCAGCGCGCCAGAGGAATCGCGCAGGTATTGCGTCATGAACACGACGAGGATCGCGCGCATGCCGTAGAAACTGAACCGTTCGGCCGCCTCGTTGCCGATGATGTAGGGGATGCCCGGGGGCATCGTCGTCATTTTCTGCGGGGCGGTGATATAGGGGGTGTTGGCCATGGGGAGGGGGTTAACGGAAAATCAGACCGTAGATCAAAAGGACGAGCAGACCGACCGCCACGACGATCCAGAGCCCGCGGCTGTGTTTCCGACGGGCCGAGGATGCAGTTTCCTCGGTGAAGGTTTCATCAGGAAAATTGAGGCCATCGCAGCGCGTCGCGGCCTCATCCCAGCCGGCGCGCTCATCGGCGCCGCACCCCGGGCAGGCTTTCGCGCCGCGCGGCACGTCTTCACCACAAACCGGGCAGTTTTCAGGTGGAATGAACTCACGGGTCATGGGCTCAAACGAGCTTGCAGTAGTCGAGCAGGCCCTGGCGGCCACCCTCGCGGCCGAAGCCGGATTCCTTGTAGCCGCCGAAGGGCGACGTGGGGTCGAACTTGTTGTAGGTGTTGGCCCAGACGACGCCGGCCTTCAGCTCGGTGGACATCTTCAGGATGCGCGAGCCCTTGTCGGTCCACACACCGGCGCTGAGGCCATAGGCGGTGTTGTTGGCTTTCTCGACCGCTTCGTCGACGGTGCGGAACGTCAGGATGCTGAGCACCGGGCCGAAAATTTCCTCGCGGGCGATGCGATGACTCATCGACACCCCGGAGAAAAGCGTGGGGCGGTGATAATAACCTTTCGTCGGCAGCTTGCAGGCATGCTGGAACATCCGGGCGCCTTCCTTCACGCCCGCCGCGACCAAGCGCTCAATGGTGCCGAGCTGCTCCTTCGAGTTGATGGCACCGACATCGGTGTTCTTATCCAGCGGATCGCCGACGCGGAGCACCTTGAGGCGGTTCTTGAGCTTGGCGAGCACCTCCGCCGCAACCGTCTCCTGCACGAGCAGGCGCGAGCCCGCGCAGCAGACGTGGCCCTGGTTGAAGAAGATGCCGTTGACGATGCCTTCGACCGCCTGGTCGATCGGCGCGTCGTCGAACACAATGTTCGCCGCCTTGCCGCCAAGCTCCATGGTCATTTTCTTGTCCGTGCCGGCGAGCGAGCGCATGATGATCTTGCCCACCTCGGTCGAGCCGGTGAAGGCGACTTTCGCGGCAATCGGGTGGCCCATGACCGCCGCGCCGGTGTCGCCGAAGCCGGTGACGATGTTGACGACGCCGGCGGGCAGGCCGGCGTCCTGGAAAATCTCGGCGAGCTTCAGGGCGGTGACGCTGGTCGTCTCGGCCGGCTTGATGACGACGGTGTTGCCCATCGCCAGCGCTGGCGCGAGTTTCCACGCCATCATCAGCAGCGGGAAATTCCACGGGATGACCTGGCCGACGACGCCGAGCGGCGCAACCTTCCGGCCCGGCGCCACATAGTCGAGCTTGTCAGCCCAGCCGGCGTGATAAAAGAAATGCGCCGCCGCCATCGGAATGTCGAAGTCGCGCGATTCCTTGATCGGCTTGCCCCCATCCATCGTCTCGGCGACGGCGAACTCACGGGCCCGATCCTGCAACAGGCGGGCGATGCGATAGATGTATTTGGCGCGCTCGCGGCCGGGCATTTTGCCCCAGACGGTGTCGTAAGCCTTCTTCGCCGCTTGGTAGGCGGCTTCGACGTCGGCCGGCCCGCCGTGCGCAATCTCGGCGAGCTTCGACTCATTGGCCGGGTTGATGGAGTCGAAATACTTGCCGGAGGTGGGCGCCACGAACTTGCCGCCAATGAACAGGTCGTAGCGCGGCTTCAGCTTCGGGTCGGCGGTCTCGGGCGCGGGATCGTATTCCCAGAGGTCACCGAAGATCAGTTCGGGGGCAGGGCGGCCACTGGCGCGAGACACGGGACGGGGGGATTTTTTCGCGGAAGTCAGGGTGGGCATTTTTTGAACTACAGAGGCACAGAGTTCACGAAGCAAAGCCGTGGTATTTCTCTGTGTCCTCTGTGTCTCCGTGGTTAAATTGAATGGTTAGTAGCTTTCTGCAGCCTCGCTGAAGTAATACGGGGCCTGGTAGGCGCCGGTCTTCTCTTTCTCGATCTGGCGGAGCAGGTCGTTGAGGAGCGAGGAGGCGCCGAAACGGTAACGCGTGTTGTTGAGCCACTCATCGCCGAGCGTCTCCTTGACGGCGATGAGGAACTGGAGCGCCTGCTTGGCGGTGCGGATGCCGCCGGCGGGCTTCATTGCGATCGGCGTGCCGGTATCGAGATAAAAGTCCCGGATCGCCTCGATCATCACCTGGTTGTTGCCGAGGGTGGCATTGAGCGAGGTCTTGCCGGTGCTAGTCTTGATGAAATCGTTCGGCCGCAGCACGCGCATGGCGAGGAAGGAGGCGGCGCGGATGTTGTCGTAGGTCTCCTTCCTCGCCATGCGCGTGCTGCGGCCGAACGATTTCATCAAGACTAGCACCGGCAAGACCTC
>JBKJRX010000210.1:0-3536 GCA_046593155.1 Lacunisphaera sp. | reverse complement strand
CGTGCCAGAAACCCTTGGAAATATCGTAGGGATCTTCGTCGTGATCCACGTGCTTGTGGTGCCGGCGGTGGTCGGAGACCCAGGCGAGCGCGCAGTTCTCGAAGGCGGTCGCGCCGAAGATCAGGGTGACCAGGCGCACCGGCCAGTGGGCCTGAAAAGCCATGTGCGCGAAAAGCCGGTGATAACCGAGCGTGATGCTCAGGCCACTCGCGATGAAAAACAGAAAGAACATCGCCACCTGAAAACCATCCACGCCATAGTGCCAGAGGTAAAGCGGCACACCCGTGCACGTCACAAGGGTCGTCCCCATAAGGAACGAGCTATTGGTCCAGTTGATGCGGTCAAACGGGATGCGAAGTTTCACGCCGACCACGGTGCGCACAAGTCGGTTCGGGGCGAGCGCAATTCCACGCTATATTTCTGCCAGTCAGACCCTATTTTTGAACGCAAAAAAACACGTGTTTTACCAAATTGGTAGGGGCTGTTACCCTCAACAGCCTAAGAGCGCTTGGGGGCAAGCACCCCTACCCTCACACCCGGCCAAGCGGCCGGACAGGGGCCAGCTCACCTTCCGCGTCCGATCACCCCAGAGCGGCTTCAGTTCGGCTCCTAGCGAAGCCACGGGATCTAACCCCCGCTCCTTGGTGAACCGGAGCACCGCCGACCAGGTTCGCAGGTAGGCGGTAAACTCGCCCATGGTCCAACCCAGCTCCATCGCGCACACCGGGAACGGCTGCTCGGCAAAGGGGAAATCCAGTTCGCGGTAACCTGACTCACAGTGTGAACGTTCCGGCGGCCAATAGGGCCCGATCGGTCCTTTGTAGAAGCGCCCCACCGCCGCATCGATCTCCGGCGTGATCGAGCAAAGCTCATAGGTCCACAACGCCACGACCCCGCCTGGGCGCAGCACGCGCTTCACCTCGGCGTAGAATTTCGGCCGGTCGAACCAGTGCGCCGCCTGCGCCGCGGTCACGAGATCCACCGACGCAGAGGCGAGCATTGGTGCCGTCTCGGCCGCCTGGTAATAGCTCACGTGCGGGTGCGGCACCGCCTGCGCCAGCTGCGCCGCGCTCGGCTCCGTGGCCACCACCCGCGCGAAATGCGCCGCGAGCGCCACCGCCGCCTGCCCGTTGCCGGTCCCCGCATCCCAAGCCAGCGTCCGGCCCGGCGCCAACCGGGCGAGTTCCGCGAACAACGCCGTCGGATATGTCGGCCGCGCCTTCGCATAGACCGCCGCCTGCGTGGAAAAGTGATCCTTGAAGCTCATGGATATCCGATCGTTCTCATTCTCTTACTCATAATCATCCTCTCGGTCTGAATCCCTGAGAACGAGTAGGATTACGATAACGAGACCGATTTTACTCACACCGCCCGCGCCGCGATAAACGCCTTGATCGCCGCCGCGTCGGCCGGGAGCCGGTGCTTCACAATCGGCCGCGCCTTGAGCGTCTCCAGCGCCGGGTGCACCGGCGTCTGACCAGTGGCGGCCTTGATGGCGTCGGGAAATTTCGCCGGGTGTGCCGTGGCCAGCACGACGCTGGTGCGCGCCGGGTTCAGTTCCTTGAAGGCGCAGGCCGTGTGCGGATCCACGATATAGTGGTAGCGTTCGTAAACCTGCCGGATGATGCCGCTGATTTCCTCGTCGGTCGCCCGCGAGGAGCTGAAAGCCACCTTGTTGAGGACGTCGAAGCGGTAGGCGCCGGTGGCTTTGATCTGCGCCATGACCGCCTTCACCCGGGTCGGATTCTCATCGAGCGCATAGTAGAGGAAGCGCTCGAAATTCGACGCCACCTGGATATCCATCGACGGCGCCAGGCTCGGATGGACGGTTTCGCTGCGGTATTCCGCGGTGGTGAACAGCCGGTGCAGAATGTCGTTGCGATTGGTCGCGACCTTGAAGCCGCGGATCGGCACGCCCATGCGCTGGAGCAGCCAGCCGGCGAATACATTGCCGAAGTTGCCCGTCGGCACCACAAACTCGACATTGCCGCGCTCGGCCGCCGGCAGCCGCAGCCACGCCGACAGGTAATAAATGCCCTGGCCGAGCACGCGGGCGAGGTTGATGGAGTTGACGGCCGAGAGGCGCAGCTTGCTCGCGAAGTCCTGATCACCGAAGATCTCCTTCAGCACGTGCTGGGCGTCGTCGAAGCTGCCGTCGATGGCGATGGCGTGGACGTTGGCGGCGCCCGTGCAGGTCATCTGCCGCTCCTGCAGCGCGGACACGCGGCCCTCGGGATACAGGATGAAAATGGCGGTTTTGGGTTTGCCCAGGAGCCCGTGGATGGCCGCCGCACCTGTGTCGCCCGAGGTGGCGCCAAGCACGTTGATTCCCTGCCCGCTCTGCGTGCACTGATGCTCGTAGAGGTTGCCGAGCAGTTGCAGGGCAAAATCCTTGAACGCCAGCGTCGGTCCGTGAAACAGCTCAAGCACGTGCAGCCGCTCGTCGAGCTTGCGTAAAGGCGCGAGTGTATCCGCCTGGCCGAAGGTGCCGTAGGTTTTCTGCACGATGCCGCGCAGCACGTCCGGCGGGATATCGGTGGCGAACAGTCGCAGGAACTCAAACGCCAGGTCGGCGAAACCCAGTGATTCCCACTTGGCGAGGTGCCCGGACAGGTTTGGCAGCTTCTGCGGCAGGAAGAGCCCGCCGTCCGGCGCCAGGCCGATGGCCACAGCCTCGGTGAAGCCCACGGGTTCGGTCTGGCCTCTGGTGGAAACAAACTTCATAGAGACGTCAGATGTCAGAAATCAGAGATCAGAGGGAGCTTTTTTCGCGCACCAAAATGAAGGGAGCGGGTTTGGCCATCATGCTACCCAGCATCCTCCCTACCTCGTCAAGCAAACCGCTCATCTCCTTCAACTCGCCGGACGTAATATAGCCATGGGCCAGGGCTAATCGCAGCCAGTGCTCCGTCTCGTGCAGCTCGGCGTCAGCGTCGGACAACTTGCTAACAAAGTGCGCCTCGTAACGACGCTTGCTCCAGGCTTCTGCAATATGGGCGCCGACCGAACGCGATGAGCGCCTAACCTGGTCGATCAATGCATACTTTTCCTCCTTCGGCCAGCCCTTGCTCGCGGCAAAGACCTTGAGGCCCAAATCAAACGCCTTCTGCCAGACGATGAGGTCAGAAAAGTGCCGGATGGCGTGGCTCTGATTTCTGACGTCTGACTTCTGACCTCTGGTTTACTTCGACAGCCCAAACGCCTCGTGCGCGGCGCGCACGGCCTCGTCGGCCTTGGCGCGGTCCACCGCGAGGGTGATCTTGATCTCGGAGGTGCCGATCAACTGGATATTGATGCCCTTGTCGCCGAGCGCGGTGAAGAGTGCCGCGGCCACGCCGGCGTGCGTGCGCATACCGACGCCGACCACGGAGAGCTTCGCGATGTTGTCAAAGGCCCTGACCTCACCGCCGCCGAGCTTCTTCAGGACGGGCGGCAGCACCTTGACCGCGCTCTGGGCGTCATCGCGCTGCACGGTGAAAGTCAGGTCCACGCCGCCGGTGTGGGCGACGTTCTGGACGATCATGTCCACGTTGATG
>JBKJRX010000133.1:0-16428 GCA_046593155.1 Lacunisphaera sp. | reverse complement strand
CGAGCCCGTCAGCGCCGCCAGTGCCGCCGAGATCAAGCGCATCACCGACCGCTATGCGCTGACCCGCACCCGCATTGCAGCCTTGCTCTACTTGCGTCTGCATCCGGCCGCGTTGCCCACCAATCCACCCAATCCGTTTTACCAGTCACCGCTGGAAGTCCTGAACGAACCAACCAACCCCGGCCAGGAGCCCGGTGAAACGGTGGTGCCGGAAGCCGCGGACATCAGCGACATCGACACTCTTCGCAAATATGCGGCCACGCTGAAAGTCAGCGGCGTGATCCGGCTCAACGGCGTTCTCCACCTGACCGTCAACAACACGACCTGCAAGGTCGGCGACATCATCACGGTCGGAAACAAGGATCGTCCCACCTACCTGAAGATGCTCACCCTCACCGTGGCGGAATTCACGCTCGGGCTGAATGACGCCACCCTCAGCATCCCGCTGAGGAAGTGAGCGGGGCTTGCGTGGGCGGCGTGCTTGCACGCGCAAATCGATCCCGGTGCGACCAAGGTCGCTGGCCCACCCAGACCTATCCGCTTTCATCCGCGTGATCCGCGGAGAATCACTTCTGATTAATCTCCCTCTTCAGTTCCCCCAGGAACTCCCTCAAAAACTCCGTCCTTCTCCCCGCCTCCTCCTTTCCGCCCTCCGTCTGCATCGTGCCCTCGAGCTTGAGCAGTTTCTTATAAAAATGGTCCACGCAGGCCGCGCCGTCATCCGCAGGCCGCTGCTCGCAGAACGGATCATCCGCCACATACAGCGGCCGGCCCATTGCGCCGCCGAGCATCAGGCAGCGCGCGAGGCCCACCGCCCCGAGCGCGTCCAGCCGATCGGCATCCTGCACCACTTTCGCCTCGATCGTCCGGGGCGCAATCCCCGCGCTGAAACTATGCGCCTCGATGGCGTGGGCGATGTCCGGCAGCAATTCCGCTGGCCAACCCCACTCGCGCAACCACGTCTCCGCCTGCGCCGCCGCCAGCCGGGAGGCCCCCGCCCGCTGCGGCGAGTCCTTCGGCACCGTCACGCAATCATGCAGCCACGCCGCCGGCAGCACGACCTCAAGCCGCGCCCCCTCCACCGCGGCCAGGGTCCGGGCATTGCGCACCACGCGCTCCACATGGGCCAGGTCATGCGCCGCATCGCCACCCGCGGCAGTCAGCTTTTTGCGGCAGCGTCGCTCCAGTTCTTCAAAATCCATCGGCATGATCCCGAGCAAAACGACTGACTGCCGTTGGTCAACGACCACAAATCACCGGAGTTTTTCGTGGAATCCATGGTCAAAAGTTCTGCAAGGTTGGGCATTGCTTGGATTAGTGCCCAATTAGTGAAGATTGGTGGTGAACCTGCCCCGGCAATGCGCATTTGAAATAAACCCTTTCCGTCCTACTCTCACTGTCTGATGCATCCCCTCCGCCGCTTCATCCTGAGCCTGTCGCATGGACTACTCTGCCTGCCTACCCTGAACCTGTCGATTGGGCTGCTTGTCCTGCCTTCGCTGGCCCTCGCCGCCGAATCCGTCGCGGTGAAAAAGGGCGCCGTCAGCGCGCAGCTCGTCTCCGACGCGGCGGCCATCGCCCCGGGCAAGCCGTTTACCGTCGCCCTCCGGCTGCAACACGATCCGCACTGGCATAGCTACTGGATCGCCCCGGGCACGGGTTATCCGACCGCGCTGGCCTGGACCCTCCCCGAGGGCTTCAAGGCCGGCGAAATTCAGTGGCCCACTCCCCACATCGTGAAGGACCGGGAGGGCAAGATCACGGGCAACGGTTACGAAGGTGAAGCCTTTCTGCTGGTTGAGATCACCCCGTCGGCCAATCTGGCTACCGGCACTTCCGTCAAGCTGGAAGCTCTCGCCGAGTGGCTCATGTGCGAAACCGTCTGCATGCCCGGCGACGCGAAGCTGACAATCAGCCTTCCAGTGGGCACAGCGGCCGCCGACGCGAAATGGACCGAGCCCCTCGCCAAGGCCCGCGCCCAGATGCCCGTGGCCGACACCGGCTGGGATGTCACCGCCGCCCACGACGACTCCACTCTAACGGTGCATGTCGCCCCCAAGCCCGGCACGACCCACGTGCCGAAGGACCTGCATTTCTTCGCCGCCGACGGATTTAACGATTACGCGAAACCCCAAGTGGTCCGCGCCGAAAAAGACGGCTGGGTCATCGAGTCGCCCCTCGATGCGGCCGCCGACAAATCCACCAAGCGCCTCACCGGCGTCCTCGCCTCGTCCAATGGCTGGCAACCGGGTGCAGGCTACGGCGGCCTCGCGATCGATGCCCCGCTCGAGGTAGGGCGCGGAGTCCCTTCCGCGCCATCGTCCAATCCTCAGGTTTCCCAACAGGGTTCCCTCCTCGGAACCCTGTTGTTGGCGCTGGCCGGCGGCTTGATCCTCAACCTCATGCCCTGCGTCTTCCCCGTGCTGGGCATCAAGATTCTCGGTTTCGTCAACCAGTCGGGCAGCGACAAGTCGAAGATCGTGAAGCACGGGCTCGTGTTTGCGGCCGGCGTGCTGCTGTCGTTCTGGGCGCTGGCCGGCGCGTTGCTGGCCTTGCGCGCGGGTGGCGCGCAACTGGGCTGGGGTTTTCAGCTCCAGTCACCGGCCTTCGTTTTCAGCATGGCCTCATTTCTCCTCATCTTCGCCCTCAACCTGAGCGGACTCTTCGAGGTCGGCCTCGCCGCCACCGGCGTCGGCGGCAAGCTGCAGATGCAGGACGGCTACACCGGCTCGTTCTTCACCGGCGCGCTCGCCGTGCTCGTGGCCACGCCGTGCAGCGCGCCGTTCCTGGCCCCGGCGCTGGGCGCCGCGCTCTCACTTTCGGCCTTCCAGTCCTTTCTCGTGTTCACCGCCATCGCGGTCGGGCTCGCGCTGCCCTACCTGCTGCTCTCGATCTTCCCCGCGGCCATCAAGCTCCTGCCCCGACCCGGCGCCTGGATGGAAACCTTCAAGCAGCTCATGGCCTTCCCGCTTTACGCCACCGTCGGCTGGCTGCTCTGGGTGCTCGCCGGCCAGACGAAGGACGACGACAACGCACTGCTTTTCATCACCTTTGGTTTCGTGCTCGTGGCCATGGCTGCGTGGGCTTACGGCCGCTTTGGCCAGGCGCATGGCAAGCCCGGCAAACAACTTTTCGGCCGCGTGTTCGCCGCACTGCTGCTCGCCGGTGGCCTCTACACCGGCTGGCCCAAGGAGGCACCGATCGCACCGACCGACGGGAGTTACCAGGTTGCCTGGGAGAAATGGAGCCCCGAAGCCATCGCCTCGGCGCAGGCGGCCGGCAAGTATGTCTATGTGGATTTCACGGCGCGCTGGTGCGCGACGTGCCAGACGAACAAGGCCGCGCTTTTCTCGTCGGACGCGGTGCTCGCGGCGCTGGCACAGGACAAGATTGTCCTGCTCAAGGCCGATTGGACCAACCGCGACCCGAAAATCACCGCGGAGCTAGCGCGCTGGAACCGTTCCGCCGTGCCCTTCAACCTGATCTACGCGCCCGGCAAGCCCGACCCGGTTGTGTTGCCCGAGCTGTTGACGCCCGCGAGATTCCTTGAGGCGCTGGCGCAGGCGAAACGGTAGGGGCGGTTGCCCTCAACCGCCCTTCCTCAAGACAAGGCCGTTGAGGGCAACGGCCCCTACCTTGCACCCGGCCCGCAGAACCGTCGGCCCGCCACCAGCACACTGCTTTCCGGTTTCCCTTCTGGCGGGTTTGCCTCTTTCGTGACGGCCCGTGACTGATCCCGTCCACCGCAAAGCTGTCGGTTTTCTCCTGCTCGCCGCCCTCGGCTGGAGCTTGGCGGGGGTGCTGTTCAAGCTCGTCGACTGGCCGCCGCTGGCCGCCGCCGGCGGACGCGGACTGGTCTCGGCCCTCTTCCTGATCGCCGTCACCGGCCGCAACCTGCGCTTCACCTGGTCACCGCTCCAACTCGGCACGGCCTTTGCCTACGCCGGCTGCACGGTCCTGTTTGCCATTGCGAACAAGCTCACCACCGCGGCCAACGCCATCCTCCTCCAATACACCGCGCCGGTCTGGATCGCCCTGTTCGGCGCCTGGCTGCTGAATGAGCGCGCCTCGCGCGCCGACTGGTTCACCATCGCCGCCTCCTTCATCGGCATGGCGCTGTTCCTCTACGAAGGCCTGCAGTTGAACAATCTGGCCGGCATTCTTGTGGCGCTCGCCAGCGGTGTTTTCTTCGCTGCGCTCATCATGCTCCTGCGCAAACAAAAGGACGGCTCGACGATCGAATCGATCATTCTCGGCAACCTGCTCGGTTTTCTCATCAGCCTGCCGGCGATGTGGTCGGCGGGCGCGCCGCCCACCGGCAGCATGGTGGCTCTCGTGATTCTCGGCGTGGTGCAACTGGGCATCCCTTACCTGCTTTATGCCCGCGCCATCCGGCACGTGACGGCACTCGAAGCCGTGTTGCTGCCGGTCATCGAACCGATCCTGAATCCCGTGTGGGTGATGTTTTTCATCGGCGAGCGGCCGAGCCCGCTGTCCCTGCTGGGCGGCGCGATCGTGGTCGGGGCGGTGACGTGGCGCGCCATCGACTCGATCCGCGACCGGGCAACGCCGCCGCGGGCCGGCCCGCCATAACCTCGGCGGCGGAAGGCGGATTGAGTTCCTTCGCCCCCTCGCGCCACGGCGATTCGGCTGATGTCAACTATTCGTTGACATCAGCCATCGGACCGGCCGGAGTCGGCGCATGGCATTTACCCACGCCCCCCACAGCGCTTGGCCGATCGAGGCTGTTCTCGGCGCCATCTCCGACCACGCCCGGGCCTCGGCCCGCCGGCGGATGTCCCCCCGCCGCATGAATGTGGGCGGCGCCACGATCCGCCCCGGCACCGACACGCCGCTGTGGAGCAAGCTCGTCGGCGACGTGCGCCCGCTGCTCAAAGTGCGCGGCGAGAAGGCCCAGCTGGCCCGCCTGCTCGGCGTCCACCGCCAGGCCGTGAACGAGTATTTTGTCCGCCGCACCCGCATGCCTGACGCCGAACGCGTCCTGCTCCTGCTGGAGTGGTTGCGCGTGCGCAAGTCCGGCAAGCGTCCGGCCTGGTAGCCGTCCTTCCCGGGGAGGTCTGATCGGTGCCGGCCCCGCGAGCGTTGATGTCAACCATTAGTTGACATCAACGCCAGCGGTCAGGGGGCCGGCGCGGGTTTCGCCGGGGGCTTGAGTTGGATGAGGATGTTGGCGACGGTGATGAGACCCCCGCCAATCAGGAGGTGCCAGGTCAGCCGCTCATTCGGATAATTGAATCCGCCCCACGCGGAAAACAACGCCGGCAAAAACAAGGCCAGCACCGAGGCGAATAGCGGCTCGATGCAATAGATGAGGCCGGCTTCGGTCGCGGTGATCTTGGGCTGCCACATGTTCATCAGCGTGTAGGCCCCGAGCGTGCAAAACAGCGTAAGCAAAAGGGTGAACCCCAGCCACGGGCCGGAGGTCCACGGCACGAGCAGGCTGGCGGCGGACGGCGCCGTGCCCGCGGCCATCGCGCTGAAAAGCACCGCCTGCACCACAAACATCACGAGCGTGACGGGCAGCGCGCGGTTTTCCGCGAACTCCTTCCGCTCGAGCAGGAAGATCTGCATCATGAAAAAGACGGAACTCAACAGGGTCTCAAGTTCGCCCCGGCCGAAACGCATGGCCTGAAAATCAAACCGCCCGAGAATGGCAACCCCCGCCAGCACCAGCGCGGAGCAGGTGAGCACGACGGGCGACGGCCAGCGTCGGGAACGCAGCGCGATCCAGGTTGGGATCATGATCGCGTAGAATTGCGTGAGGAAGGCCGAGACCGACGCCGACGTGAACTGCAGGCCGTCGTTCTGAAAAAGCATGCCGATGCCCGACGCGACCCCGATCAGGACACCCTGCTTGAATTCCAGGCGCGTGAACGTGCGGAGACGCGGCCAGAGGAGGATGAGCAACACCACCGTCGCAATGATGAAGCGCGGGGCCACCGTGCAGGCCGTGATAAACCAGGTGCTGCTCTCCGGCACCGCCTGCCGGTGCGCGAAGACCAGCGCCTTGATGAGCGGAAAGCTCAGCCCCCAAAGCAGGTTGGCGAGCAGGAGCATCAACAGCGCCTGGGAGTGGACGGAGCGGGCGGGGGCCATTGAGTGTGGTCGGTTGGTTGGTGCGGGCCGGCGAGCTTGCTCGCGCCGGCCGGTCTTCGCAGCCATGTCAGCGATCAAGCGGAGCGCGAGCAAGCTCGCTAGCCCACTCGTAATCCCAAAAAACAAAACCGCCGCGGATTGCTCCGCGGCGGTTTCAAAAGTGTCGCTAAGAGCGGATGCCTTACGAGACGTGCTTGCTGACCAGCTTGGTCATGTCGAACATGCTGACCTGGGCCTTGCCACCGAACACAACCTTCAGCGCCGCGTCGGCGTTGATGTTGCGGCGGTTCTTGGAGTCTTGCAGGCCGTTCTTCTTGATGTAGGCCCAGAGCTTTTTGGTGAGCTCTGTGCGGGGAAGCGGCTTGGCACCCACGATGGGGGCGAGAGCAGCGTCCGGAGTAACCGGCTTCATGAAAGCGGCGTTGGGTTTACGAGTGGATTTAGCCATAGTGCTATTCGTCATAGAACCGGCCGGACTCAATGCAACGATTTTCTAGAGGGAGAATCACATTTCTTGAGAGGGAAAACGTGGTGATTCCCGCCAAAATAGTCTTGCCGCAAATGTGCCGCGGTCTCTCCGCACCGTTCAACCCTTTTCGTCCATCTGCACGAACTGCCGGTAAAGCGCCGCGTAGTGGCCGGCCGCCGCCAACAACGCAGCGTGGGTGCCACGTTCGATGATGCGCCCTTGGTCCAGCACCAACACCAGATCCGCGTGCCGGATGGTGCTCAAGCGATGCGCCACCACGAAGCTGGTGCGGCCGCGCAACAGTTTCACGAGAGCCTTTTGCAAGCGCGCCTCGGTGATCGCATCGATCGAGCTGGTGGCCTCGTCGAGGATGACGATCCGTGGGTCGGCGATCAGCGCCCGGGTGAAGCAAACGAGCTGCCGCTGGCCGAGGGAAAGCCCGGCACCGCGCTCGCCCACTTCCGTGGCAAACCCTTGCGGCAGTGCTTCAAGCAAATCCAGGCAGTCGAGCCGGCGCGCGGCCTCGCGCACTTCTTCCTCGGTCGCCTCCGGCTTCGCCAGCCGGATGTTTTCCAGCACCGTGCCGGTGAAAAGCAGGTTCTGTTGCTGCACCATACCCATCTGGCGGTGGAGCGAATGGCTGGTGACGGCGCGGATTTCCCGGCCATCCACCAGAACCTCACCGCGCGTCGGCAGGTAGAACTTGGAAACAAGGTTGATGATGGAGCTTTTGCCGCTGCCGGTGTGGCCGACGAGCGCGACGGTCTGTCCCGGCTCGGCGGTGAAACTGACGTCGTGCAGCACCGGCTTGGCCGGGTCGTAGCCGAAGGTTACCGCCCGGAATTCGACGCGCATGCCTGGTGAATCCGTCCTTGGAGGCGGGACTATCAGTCCCGCGGGATCCAGCCCGCGCATGCCGGGATTCGCGGGACTGATGGTCCCGCCTCCATTCGCGGTCCGCGGATCCCGCAATTCCGTTGCCGCAGGGTCATCCTCCCAGTCCGGCTTTACGTCGATGAGCCGGAAAACCCGCTCGGCGCCGGCCATGGCGATGAGCGCCTGGTTGTATTGGTTGCCGATGATCGAGATGGGCGCGAAGAATTGATTCGCAAGCAGGAAGAACGTGATGAGGCCGCCCATCGTCATGTCACCGTTGAACACCCGCCAGCCGCCGAACATCAGCAGCGTGGCCACGAAGAACTGGCTGTTCAGTTCCAGCAGCGGTGTGAGGATCGCCGACGTGCGGGCCAGCGCGATGTTATATTTGGCGTGGTCGGCGAGCAGGTTGCGGAAAAGCCCGGCGTTGGTCTCCTGCCGCACGAAGCCCTGGGTCACGCGGATGCCGTTCACCGACTCGGCCAGCGTGGCCGTCACCCGGCTGAAGCTCTCCTGCGAGGCGCGGGAATAATGACTGAGCTTCACGCGAAAATGCCGGTTGAGCAGCCACAACACCGGCGCCATCCCCAGCACCACGAGGAACAGCACCCGATCGATCCACAGCAGCACGGCCGCCGAGAAGATCATCGAGCCGAACTGGATGACGCTTACGAACAGCACGTCCTGGATGCCCACGCGCACCGCCTCGACGTCGCTCGTCACACGGCCGATGATGCGGCCGATCTTCACGCGGTGGAAGAAGCTCATCGGCTGCTTCATCGTCACGGCAAAGATCGCGGTGCGCAGCCCGTTCACCACCGTCTCGCCAATCTCCAGCGCGTAGCGCTGGCGGAAGTGGAAGAGCAAATCGGTGCTCAGCGCCAGCAGCCCGTAGCCCGCCACGCCGAGCGCGATGCCCGCGAGGTCGCGACCGGTGATCGGCCCCTTGATGATGAGCGACATCACCCAGCCCAGGGCGGGCAACTGCGCCGAGCGGATCAGCGTCAGGATGACGAGCACCGTGACCTTGCCCTTGATGGGCGCGGTGTAGGTGAAGAGCCGGCGGATCAGCCCCCACTCGAGCGGCTTCTGCAGCTCCTCATCCTCATCATCACGCACGCGGCGGACGAGACCGGCATCGCTGATTTTGGCGGGAGGGATCATGTGGAGTCTCCTTTGTGAGGTAGGGCGGCGAGTCCCTTCGCCGCCATTGGCGCAAGCAACGGCCAAGCCTCACCCGGCGCGGAACGGAGTCCGCGCCCTACCAGCAACCCTAAATCAGAAAAAAACGCCCTCATGCACCCCCCTCCCGTTCGATCAGCTTCAACTGCTGCAGCTCGCGGGCATCCACCAGCTGGAGGTTCGCCACGCGCAGGTAAGGCCCGGGCACTTTCATCAACTCCTCGTGCGTGCCGTGCTGCACGATGCGGCCGTCCTCCAGCACGATGATGAAGTCCGCCCGCCGCAACGTGCTCAGCCGGTGCGCCACGATGAAGGTCGTGCGGCCGGCGATGGCGCGGTCGAGCGCCTCGAAGATCTCGTGCTCGGTCTCGCTGTCGATCGCCGCCGTCGGGTCGTCGAGCAGCATGATGGCCGGCTCGAGGAGAACGGCGCGCGCGATGGCCAGCCGCTGGCGCTGGCCGCCCGACAGGCTCTGCGCGCCCTCGCCGAGCAGGGTCTCGTAACCCTGCGGCAACGCCGTGATGAAATCGTGCGCCGCGGCGATTTTTGCCGCCTTTTCGATCTGCGCGCGCGTCGCATCGGGATGGCCGAAGGCGATGTTCGCGGCGACGGTGTGCGAGAACAGAAAGCTTTCCTGGAAAACCAGCCCGATGTTCCGCCGCACGTCGTCGAGATCGAGCAAGCGCACATCGTGCCCGTCCAGCAGCACGCGGCCCGCCGTCGGGTCGAAGAAGCGCGGAATGAGGCTCATCAACACGCTTTTGCCCGCGCCGGTGGCGCCGAGGATGGCCACGCACTGGCCCGGCCGCACCGCGAGTTCGATGTCCCGCACCACGGCCTCGGCCCCGGCATAGGCAAAGGTGACGTTTTCGAAACGCACCGCGCCGTCGAGTTTCGGACGGCGCAGGGCGGCGGGGGCGTTCTTCACCTCGACCGGGGCATCCAGAATCTCGAACACGCGCCGGGCGCCGATGAGCGACTGCTGCACGCTGTTCACGATGCTGGCCACGTTGTTCACCTGGCCGGAAAACTGTTCGAGCAGGCCCACGAAGACGACGAGCCCCGTGCCGAGCGGCAGCTGGTCGTGCGCCACCAGCCAGCCGCCGTAACCAAGCAGCACCATCATGTTGATGCGCGTGAGAAAACCCACGGCCGGCGAGAACAGGCTCACCTGCCAGAAGATGCCCCGCTGCTGGTCGAAGCAGGCCCGGTTGGCCGCGTCGAACTTCGCCCGCGCCTCGGCCTCGCGGCCGAAGCCCTTGGTCACTCCGGCACCGGTGACACTCTCAGCGAGGAGCTGGACCATTTTCTCCACCAACGTGCGGTTGTGCGCGTAGGCTGGCTGGATTTTCCGCGAAAACGCCGTCGACATGAACCAGAGGATGGGCGTCGTGGCCAGACAGGCGACCGTCAGGGCCGGACTCAGGCTCGCCATGTAGATGATGTAGGCGGTGAGCGAGATTACCATGATGACGCTCTGGATCAGCACCTGGTCCACAAACATCCGCACCGACTGCACGTCGCCAGTCACGCGGGTGATGATGGAGCCCGTGCTGTTGGCGTCGAAGAACCGGAAGCTCAGCCGCTGCAGCTTGTCATAGACTTCGCTCCGCAGGTCCACGACGAGTTTTTGCTGCACCAGCAGGTTGACCGAGACGGCGTAGACGTAGTTGAGGACGGCCCGGACGAGCGCGAAGAGCAGGATCAGTCCGGCCAGCATCCCGAGCACCTGGCCCGGCGGCCAGTCGTCGGGCAGCGTAAGGTGCAGGGGGTTGGCCCCCAAGGGCGCGCCGTCGACCTTGTGGCGGATGTAATCGATGCCCAGGCCGGTAAAGCTCAGGCCGCCGATGCCGAGCGTGAGCAGCACGAGCTGGATGCCGAGCACCTGCAGGCAGTGCCCCCGGTAGCGCCACGCCAGGCCAAACAACCGCCGGATCAGCACCCGGTTTTCGGATGTTTCAGGGGCGGCGGCCTCGCGTGCGGCGGTCATGAACAGTGCACGCTACGGGTAACCTTTTTCAGTGCACGAAATATTTTCCGGATGAGGGAAACCCCCCGTGAGCATTTCGCCGCGCCCCCAACGCGGGGGACCCAATAAGCGCTTGCCAAAAATGACCCTCCGGCCAGCCTGACCGCCGTTGGGTTGGTTGTTTGTTAGATTCTATCGCTACGGAGAATTGTCAGGTGAGCGACCGTGTTCAGTGATGATTTGAAATCCGGATTTTCGGGGACGGGCGGTAAGGCGACAGCATCAGCTCTCATCATCACATGTCAGAAAACAACAAGCTCTACGTGGGGAATCTTCCCTTCGCCAGCACCGCCCAGGACCTCGAGGCCCTGTTTGGCGAGGTTGGCACCGTCAGTGTCGTTGAGATCATCTTCGACAAGTTCACCGGCCGTTCCCGCGGTTTCGCCTTCGTCACGATGGCGAACGGTGAGGAGGCCCAGAAGGGCGTCGAGAAATTCCACGGGCACGAGATTGAGGGTCGCGCCCTGGCCGTGAACATCGCCCGTCCGCGGGAAGAGCGTCCGCCCGGTGGCGGTGGCGGCTTCCGGGGTGGCGGTGGTGGTGATCGCGGCGGCTTCGGCGGTGGCCGGGGCGGCGGTGGCTACCGCGGTGGTCGCGGTGGCGGTGGCGGTGGCGGTTACCGTGGAGGCGGTGGTGGTGGTGATCGCGGCAGCGGCGGTTACGGCCGCGAATAAGCACCACTCCAGTTCCATTTCGAAGGCCGGATTTTTATCCGGCCTTTTGCTTGCGTGGTCGCGCAAGCATCCTCCGAAGCCTTGGCGAAGGAGGATTCCTACCGCGCCAGGAAGCGCTTCTCCCACGCCGGGTCGGGCAGCGGCGAGGGCCGGTAGGCGCCAAACAAGGCATGGCGCGAACGGGCGACGAGCCGGTAACCCAGGTCGCGCACGACCGCGGGGAGAAATCGGGTCCAACCGACCGACCGCCATAATCCGCCCCCCACCACGGCCGATGCAGCCAAGGCACCGGCCGTGCGCAATTGATAAGCTCCGGGTGCGGGCTCATTCCAGTCCGGCACAAAAACGAGGCTGTCGAAATCCGCCAGCGGCAACCTTTGAGCCCGGAGATACGCTTGCGCCGGTTCACTCTGCAACGGCGCATAATGCAACCGGCCCGCTTGATCCGCCCGGAGCAGTCTCCGCACGATCCGGTTGCACAAGCCGCACTGGCCATCGTAGAGCAGGACGGGGCCGGGGAAAAAAATTGGCCCGGTCTGAGTTCCAGAGGCGGGTTCCTTAAAGTTGCTGGCCTGCAGAGTCATAGCAACAAGGTAGGTCTCCCCTGACCACAAGGCAACTGCCACACCGGGAGAAATTGCATCTTGATCAGCTCAAGAAGCTTTCTGTGATCCGCGGCACTCGCGTCGAGGCCGGGGCGACCCTCTTCCGCGCCCGGCGGTGACGGAGTCACCGCCCTACCCGCTTTTTCCGTCCGCCAGCGGTGCAACCATGTGCAGCGTCTGCGTCGGAAACGCGAAGGCCAGTCCTTGGGCCTCGATTGCGCGCATCATCGCGAGATTGATCCGCTGGCGGAGCTCCAGGTGCTTCGCGAAGTCCGGATCCTTGATGTTATAAGCCACCCAGATATCCAGGGATGAGGCGCTGTAATCGCGGAAAAACACGAGCACCGAGCTTTCATCGACCTCCTTCTCCGTCGTGACGATCCGGCGGATCTCGCCCACGATCGCCTCCATTTGCTCCGGCGTCGTGTCGTAGGTCAGGCCGAGCACCTGCTCCACGCGGCGGCCCACAAAGCGTGAATTGTTGATGATCGGCTCGGCGGCGACCAGTTTGTTGGGAATGATGATGAGGTTGCGGCCGGGCGTGCGCAGCTTGGTGGAGCGCAGGCCGATGTCCTCGACCACGCCCTCGTTCGCGCCGATTTTAACCGCCTCCCCGATCTTGAAGGGCTGGTCGATGGCGACCACGATGGAGCCGAAGAGGTTCGCAATGGTGTCCTGCGCGGCGAGCGCGAACGCCAGGCCGCCGATCCCGAGGCCGGCGAGCAGCGCCTTCACGTCGAAACCCAGGCTCTGCACGACCATGAGCACGCCGAAGACCACGAACAGGGTAACGAGGGTTTTCTTGATCCACGGCATGAACGCGGCGACACCCATCTGCCGCCCCATGGCGATCTCCTGCGCGTGGTCCAGCAGCGCCCCGAACGCCCGCAAGAGGCCCCAAAAGGTCACCAGCGAGAAGGCGACCGTGGACCCGTAACCGATGGCCCGATCCGAGGCTTCGGGCAATTTCAGCACGTTGAGCGCGGAAAAAATGCCCACGAGCATGATGAAAGCGGCCACCGGACCCTCCAGCGCCGGCAGCAGTTTGTCATCGAGGGTGGTCGTGGTGCGCGCAGCCAGCTTCTTGAGCTGGTTGAAAATGATGGTGGTCACCACCCGGCGAAGCAGCAGCGCGGCCACCAGAAAGAGGGCGGCGATGACGAAATGCGTGACCGTGTTCTCGTGGCTGCGCACATCGAAGATTTCGAGGGTCCCATCCACCACGTGCTCCAGGAAGTCAGGCGTCGGGGACACCTTGCCCGTGGCGGTGGCGGCCGCCGCTGCGGTGGTGTTGGCCTGTTGTTCGGCCGCCGCAGTCGGCTCCTGGGCCCCACTAGCGACCAGTGAGACCAGAAATAACCCCGCGAGAAAGATGCGTTGACGGAACATAGGCGTGTTAATGTGCCCCCTTTTTGAAGGACTGGCTCCGGCAAAGTCAAAGGGTTTGCCAGATTCAGCTGGGTGGAAAAAACCTCCCCTTCTCCACCCACTCCCCGCTTGCCCCGGCGAAGCCGGCCCGCCCACACTGTCCCACTCATGCTACCCGTTTTAGCCCTGTTCAGTTCCATGCCTTGGTGGGCCTGGACCGGTTTTCTCGCCTTTGTCGCGCTCATGCTGGCGCTGGACCTGGGCGTCTTCAACCGCCGCGCCCACGTGGTCTCGCTCAAGGAGGCCCTGGCGTGGTGCGCCGTGTGGTTCGGGCTCGCGATGGCCTTCAACCTCCTCGTCGCGCTGAAGATGCCTGCGACCGCCGGCAGCAATCCGGGCCTCGAGTTTTTCACCGGCTACATCGTCGAGATGTGCCTGAGCGTGGACAACGTCTTCGTCTTCATCGTCATCTTCCAGTATTTCCGGGTGGAGCCGAAACACCAGCATCGCGTGCTGTTCTGGGGCATCCTCGGTGCGGTGGTGATGCGCGCCCTCTTCATCTTCGCGGGCATCAGCCTCATCAATTCCTTCCATTGGATCATTTACGTCTTCGGCGCGTTTCTCGTCTACACCGGCATCAAGCTGGCCATCCCGAAAAAGGAGGACGGCTTTGCGCCCGAGAAGAACCCCGCCGTGAAGCTCGCGCGCAAATTCCTGCCCGTCACGAGCTACTTCGAGGGCGGCCATTTTTTCACCAGGGTCGACGGCCGGCTGCATGCCACGCCGCTCTTCATCGTGCTCATCGTGGTCGAGACCACCGACGTGATGTTCGCGCTGGACTCGATCCCCGCCGTGATCGCCATCACGCGCAACGAGTTCATCGTTTTCACCTCGAACATCTTCGCGATCCTCGGCCTCCGCTCGCTGTATTTCGCCGTGTCGGGCATCATGCAGCTCTTCCGCTACCTCAACATCGGGCTCGCGGTGATCCTCATCTTTGTCGGCAGCAAGATGCTGGCCACCTACTTCCACTACGACATCCCGATCAAGCTCTCGCTCGGCATCATCGGCACGGTGCTGGCCGCCTCGATCCTGGCCTCAGTGATGATCCCGCAAAACCGCAAGGCGAAGTAACCGTGGGCCAGCGAGCTAGCTCGCGCTTCCTCCGGCCCGCCTCAGCGGCTCGTGCTCGCAAACACCTCGGCCACGTCGGCCAGCTCGTGGAGCAGCGGCAGCTGCCGCTCCAGCCGTTCGACGACTTCCATCCCGGAGAAGTGGCCCTGCTCGACATAATGCACGAGGCCGTTCTCCAGTTTATAGCGGGCGCCCCAGCGTCCCGCCGGCTCGGCCAGCAGCCGCGCGCGGATCGAAGACACCAAGGCCGCCGCGAAAAAGTCCGGCTGGTTGGTGCGCACGAACCAAGCGCGGTCGAAGACCGGATCGCCCACCTGGATTTCCTTCACCCCAAACATTTCCATGAGCTTCAAACCGAAGTTCTGCCGGGTGAGATCGAACTGCAACCCGGCCTCCGTCCGCGGGCGCACGCCCACGGCAACCCAGGTCGTGCGCGACTTGCCACTGCCGGTCGAATAGGTCCAGTAGCGGATCGCGCGGCCCGCCTGCTCGCCCTCCAGGCTTTGCACCGAGGTAAAACCCAGCACGGTCTGTTCCTGAATTCTCAATCCCGTGCGTTGCGCGAAGGCGTGGAGTTGGTCCCGCGTTTTTCGCGCCTGCACCCGCACGGCCCAGATGATCAGGACCACCACCGCAATCATGCCCGGAAACGCCAACAGGGCGGGATTAAAGGCGGCGAGCATGCCCCAATCCAAACAGGCGCCCGCCCCACCGACCACAATAATTCCGCGAGGCTTTCATGCCGGAAAGTAAAGATCCTCGGGGCACCTGTCAGCCATAGGCTCGGCGATGACTGAAGCCCCGAGACTCAACGCCATCCCACAATGCACTCTAATTCATCCCTTATTTGTAGGAGCCTGCTTGCAGGCGATTCAGCGTGGGGTCCATTGACGGGCGTCCCGAATCGCCTGCAAGCAGGCTCCTACATCCCAACCAAGCCGAAGCACCTGTCAGCCATAGGCCCGGCGACGGCTGAAGCTCCAGGGTATTAGACCCAATGAGAATAAACCGATCAGAAATAATCCGGCCAGGCTTCCCCGGTCGTGCGGACCCGGCGGATTTACATGCCCTTCGGATTATCCGGGTCATTTACGACCGCCCCGCGTCGCTGGGCTGCGATTTCAGTCGCGGTGGCGGCTACCAGGTTGCCGCTGGTGCGGCCGGCAGGACGGCAATCCCCACCAGATGCCTCAAGGCAGCCACGGAAACTTCTCTGCCTTCGGCTTACGCTTTTCCTTCTGCGCGGTCATGAACTCCTTCGCTTCATCCGTCATGTAGTAGAGCATGGTGGCGTTGCCGGCGAGTTCCTGGATGCCGCTCTGGCCATCGAGTTCGGCGTTGAATGCCGCCTTCAGGCAACGAATGGCCAGCGGGCTGCGCTGCAAAATCTCCTTCGCCCACGCCACGCCCTCGGTTTCGAGCTCCTTCACGGGCACGACCTTGTTGACGAGTCCCATCTCCAGCGCCTCGGTGGCATTGTATTGGCGGCAAAGGAACCAGATCTCACGCGCTTTCTTCTGGCCGACCATGCGGGCCAGATAGCTGGAGCCGAAGCCACCGTCGAAGCTGCCCATCTTGGGGCCGACCTGGCCGAAGATCGCGTTGTCCGCGGCGATCGTGAGGTCGCACATGACGTGAAGCACGTGGCCGCCGCCAATGGCATAACCGGCCACCAGCGCGATGACGACCTTGGGCATCGAGCGGATGAGTTTCTGCACTTCGAGCACGTTGAGCCGGGGCACGCCCTTCCCATCGATATAACCACCATGGCCGCGCACCGACTGGTCGCCGCCGGCGCAAAAAGCGTATTTGCCGTCTTTCGCCGGGCCGGCGCCAGTCAGAAAGATGACACCTATGGTCTGGTCCTCACGAGCATCGAGCAGCGCTTCGTGCATCTCGGCCACCGTTTGCGGCCGGAAGGCGTTGCGCTTGTCGGGCGGGTTGATCGTGATGCGGGCGATTGCGGCAGCCTTG
>JBKJRX010000106.1:0-2629 GCA_046593155.1 Lacunisphaera sp. | reverse complement strand
AGCGAAGATGTCATCCGCGCCGGACCGGAAGAGCTTCGCGCGAATCCGCGCAGTTCCTCGGCGAAGCTGCGTTGGGCGGTGCGGGCCTGAGTCGCCGCCAAGAAAAAGGGCGGACTTGAAAGTCCGCCCTGGAGCAATACAGGCAACCGGACTCAGCCTGCCGTTGTCGAGCGACGACGCCGGCTCCAAACAGCAAAGCCGAGCATCGCGGCGCCCGCAATGGCGGCATACGTGGAAGGCTCGGGAATGGCGGTGGCATTGAGTGTGATGCCTTCACCGCCGAAGCCGGTATTTGACATCGATCCGGTGGCGCTAGGAGGCCCCATCGCCACATTGCCAGTATAAGTGAGTCGAAAAGTTGCGAGAAATGTGGCACCCGAAGCATTCGTGAAACTGTAGTTTCCCGAGCCGGTGAATGTCGCGGAAGCCGCGCTAAGGGTGCCAGTGGCTATCTGCTGTCCGCCCGGATTAGCTGAATCCGAGAACCCGAGAAACCACGTCACGTTTCCTGGGATGCCCGTCATATCCTTAGAAAGAGTGAAGTTGTAGCTGATGGGCAATATGGTTGAAGCTGTAATCGAACTGCCTGTGATTGTGCCTCCGATCTTGAATGAATTGTCATAAGACCCGCCAGTGCCACTGCTGTCAGTCATGATGAACCCATTGCCAAAGGTCAGGGCTGTGATGTTGTTCGAGGTCGCTCCCGTGATGTTGTAGAGGGCGGGGCCATTTGCAGCGACATTGGAGCTGACGCCGGCAACGGAGGCTGACACTCCGGTCGCAAGAAAGGTTGTCTGGGCGCTGACAGCGACCGGGCCGATCAGGGCAACCGCCACGAAAAGGAAGGCCGTGGCCCTGCGGATGAACTGGGTGTGGTGAATCATAAAGATGTTCAGGATTTCCTGTGCTGGTGAGGCGCAGGAGAATCACCCACGTTGCGACGACCAGCTGCGCATTAGTTCGGAACGTCAATGTTAATACCCAAAAAATAGCTGATATAATTTTGGCGGTGCGCGGAACGGTTGGATGCGAGGCAGCGGAGTGACCGCTTTCCAGGGAGGAAACTGATTTTTGCGCAACCCCAGGAGGCTGGCTGAATCCAGCCACGAAAAGGGCGGACCGAAGTCCGCCCGGTTGAGTGAATAGGCCGGTTCTTTCAGGCGCCGGCGCCCGCGATGAGATCGTCCACCGAATCGCTCTCGACGTTGACATCGGCGAAGAGCCAGGTGGACAGGTAGCGCTCGGTGCTGGAGGGCACGACCACCACGATCTGCTTGCCCTTGTTTTCGGGGCGCTTGGACAGCTGGATGGCCGCCCAGATCATGGCCCCGGACGAAATGCCGACCGGAATGCCATCGAGCTGGTTGACCTGTTTCGAAACCGGGCCGGAATCGGCCTCTTTCACACGGATGACCTCGTCATAGATCTTGGTGTTGAGCACGGCGGGCACGAAGCCGGCGCCGATGCCCTGCAGTTTGTGCGGGCCGGGTGCGCCCCCCGAGAGAACCGGTGAAGCGTCGGGCTCGACCACGACGATCTTCACGCCGGGTTTGCGCTCCTTCAGCACCTCGCCGACCCCGGTGACGGTGCCGCCGGTGCCCACGCCCGCGACGACGATGTCGACCTTGCCGTCCGTATCGCGCCAGATTTCCTCGGCGGTGGTCTTGCGGTGGATGGCCGGGTTGGCCGGGTTCGAAAACTGCTGGAGAATGACGCTGTTCGGAATCTTGGCGGCCAGCTCTTCCGCCTTGGCGATGGCGCCCTTCATGCCCTTCGGCCCCTCGGTGAGGACCACGCGGGCGCCGAGGATCTTGAGGAGCTTGCGGCGCTCGGTGCTCATGGTCTCGGGCATGGTGAGGATGAGCTTGAGGCCCTTGGCGGCGGCGACGAAGGCCAGCGCGATGCCGGTGTTGCCGCTGGTCGGCTCGATCAGGACACTATCCTTGGTGACCTTGCCGGACTTGATGGCGTCATCGATCATCGAGAACCCGATGCGATCCTTGACGCTCGAAAGCGGATTGAAGAATTCCAGCTTGAGCAGGATCTCCGCCCCGGCGCCGTGGGCGGCGGCGGTGCGGTTGAGGCGGACGAGGGGGGTGTTGCCGATGGTCTCGGTGATGTCGTTGTATATCTTGGCCATGATCGTCGTGGGTTGAGGTTGTCAGTTCAGTTGAAAATACGGGAAAGGCAAACCCCGGGGGTGTCTTATTTTTCCGTGCCCCAGCGGCGGTGCAGGAACCTCTCGAAGGGGGAAAAGATGATTTTGTCCGTCAGGAGGCCGATGACAACGATCACGAGCATGATGGCGACAACCTGTTCCATGGCGTTGAGTTCGCGTCCGTAATGCAGCAGGTGCCCGAGGCCAAAGCCGGTCAGGATGGTGACATAAATCTCCGCCGCCATGAGGGACCGCCAGGCGAAGGCCCAGCCTTGTTTCATGCCGCTCACGATGAACGGCAGCGACGCCGGCAGCATCACGTAGACCCAGGTATGCACCCCGGTGGAGCCCATCGTCCGGGCCGCCCGGATGTAAATCGGGTTCACGTTCCGCACCCCGGTCTCGGTCGCCAGGATGACCGACCAGAGCGTGCCCATGACCACCACGAACAGCATCGCACCCTCCGTCTGC
>JBKJRX010000026.1:0-5399 GCA_046593155.1 Lacunisphaera sp. | reverse complement strand
TCAAGCGCTCACTCGACCTCGCGCAAAAGATCCGCTCGCACTCCCTTTACGGCGACCTGCTGAAGAAAAAATCATCTGGCTGAGCCGCCGGGCGACCCCGCCCGCACCCGTCAAAACTAAAGGTCGCTTGTGGCTGGAAGTCGGTTCCTGATAGATGCCTGAAAATCAAGTCCGCCACCTTTGCCGTCAGCTCCCCGGACCTGGCCTCATGTCCGCCCGCCGTGCTGCCCGAGTTCGCCTTCATTGGCCGCTCCAACGTGGGCAAGTCCTCGCTCATCAACCTGCTGACGGAGAAAAAGGACCTCGCCAAGGTTTCCGACCTGCCGGGCAAGACGAAGCTGATCAATTTCTTCACGATCAACGGCACGTGGAGCCTCGTGGATCTGCCGGGCTACGGTTACGCCCACGTGGCCAAGACCGCGCGCCAGGAATTCAACACCGCCGTGCGCGACTACCTCGGCCACCGCCCCACCCTGCGCCGCACCTTCGTGCTCATCGATTCCCGCCACGAGCCGGCGGAAATGGACCTCAAGTTTGTGCACTGGATGGGCACGCACTCCCTGCCCTTTGCCCTCGTCTTTACCAAGATTGACAAGCAGGCCGCCCAGCACTCGCGCAACATCATCGCGCAATTCCGGCAGGCCATGGCCAAATCCACCGACGCCCAGCCACCCATTTTCGCCAGCTCGTCCACCACGAAGAGCGGCCGCGCCGAGATCCTGGCCTTCATCACGAAGGCCCTGCCGGCCCACAACACCCCCAAGCCCTTCGCCGTCGCCCCGATGATGAACCACCCGCGGCGCCCGCCGTCCACGCCGATCGGGGACGAAATGCCCGGCGATGACCTCGATGCCTAGCGCACCCGCCTCGCCTGACGCGAAGCGTCTGGACGAGTCCGCCCTGGCCTTGGCGACGGCGGATCTCCCACCCTGCGCCGGCTGTGGCCAATGCTGCCATTTGGTGGTTGAGTTGCGCGCTGGCGACGTGGTCCCGGAACACTTTGTCGTCGAGCACGCCGGCGCGCGCTGCATGGATCAGCGCGGCGATGGCGCCTGCGTGGCCCTCGATCCCGTGACGCGCCTCTGCACCATCTACGAGGACCGCCCGCAAACCTGCCGCGACTTCCATCGCGGCGAACCCCTCTGCCGGCAGATCCTGACCGCCTCCCTTAAGCGCGTCGGCCCAGCCAGGCTTCCCTGAGCGCCTTAAGCGCACCGGTTGATGTCAACTATTAGTTGACATCAGACCGGTGGCCCGGGCGGGCTGTGCGCACGCATGTTTTTGTTTAATAACGGCGGGCCTCCGCGGAGCTCACGACCGGGGGACTGCTTGCTTGCTCGCCGGGCCGCTCCGCGGGCGGGCACAAAAAAAGCCGCCCGGGGGATATCCCCGGGGCGGCGTAGTTTTCTTTAGAATCGGCGCTCGCGGCGGTCGGAGCCCGCGATGACGTAAATCATCGCGACCGACAACCAGGAGACCGAGATGGCGAGTAGAGTCATCATGACTTTTATCGTCCTCCTATGCCGCTTGCAGCGGCGGTCTGGGCCCTTCTCCACCCAGCAGGTCAGGGCGTTTTCAATTAACCGCGGGAGGGACCAATTCCCTCCGTCAGTGCACAAAGTGGCTCCTTAATGCCCGTTGGCAAGCAGCGGGCAGGTAAATTTAACACCGCTGATTACGAACGATTAACGCATTATTTTTCACGCAACCATCCCTTTATCCCGCCTGGCCGTATATCAGTCATCCCATGCCCACCCCTCCTTGGAAAAGATCCACGCCCAGCCAATCCGCCCGCACCAAGCTAACGCCGGAGAGCCTGGCTTGGGCCAAGGCCGCCGCTCAAAAGGCCGGCCGCCGCTACCCCAACCTGATCGACAACATGGCCGCCGCCCGCCGGCAGCTTGAGCAGGAGCACCGCCGCGACCACCCGGGGCTGCGCGACGGTAGCTGAAGGACGGCGTTCGGACGGTTCAGACGAGCGACGCGGCGAGCGTGACCTTGGCATTCAGCAGCCGCGAGATCGGGCAACCCGCCTTGGCCTTCGCGGTAATCTCATCGAATTTCGCCGTGTCGAGGCCGGGAACCTTGGCCTTGAGCACGAGGTGCGAGGCCGTGACGGTCCAGCCCGCGGGCGGAACGTTGTCGAGACTGACCTCGGCGGTGACATCAAGACGCTCCGGCGTGATCCCCGCCTCGCCGAGCATGGCGGAAAGCGCCATCGCGAAACAGCCGGCGTGGGCCGCGGCAATCAACTCCTCGGGATTGGTGCCCGCGCCCGACTCGAAGCGCGAGCCGAACGAATATTCCGTGTTCTTCAGTGCGCCACCCGGAGCGGTAAGCGAGCCTTTGCCGGATTTGAGTGAGCCTGACCAGACAGCGGATGCGGTGCGTTTCATAGGTTGGGTTGTGGGTTGTGCGGAAACTGAAACCAGTCCGGCGCCCAACGCAAATGCTCCTTGCGCAGAAGCGGCCTGAATTTACGGCCGGTGGTTTTTTTAGGCACCGCTCCCGCAGACGGAAGTCAAAGAAGGCATGAAGCTCGACACCACCTCTTCGCCCACAGTGCCCAAAACCCTGTCCCGGGACCTGCCCATCCTTTATGTAAAGACCGGCTGCCCTTGGTGTGAGGAGGTGGCCGGTTTTCTCGGCGAAAATGGCATCGGTTACCGGGAGAAAAACGTCAGCCAGGATTCAGCCGCCTACGAGGAGATGTTACAAAAATCCCGGCAGACCAAGGCCCCCACCCTCGACTGGCATGGGGAAATCCTGGCCGATTTCGGCCTGAGCGAACTCAAGCCGTTCCTGCTTCAACATAACGTCCAGCTCGAGGACAGCTGAGAAAAGGCAGAAACCTGAAACTTGAGACCTGAAACTTGAAAAATTAGCCGCGCGAGGTGGGTCCCTTTCAGCTTTCAGGTCTCAGGTTTTACCAGACAGCACTGCTTGTATTTCTTGCCGCTGCCGCACGGGCACGGATCGTTGCGGCCGACCTTGGGGGTCGTTGCCTTGTAGGGCGCCGGGCCGAGGCGAGCCTCGCGATTGTAGAGCCAGGTGCCGTCGATGCGCAAAAATTCCGCCTTCTCGTGCAACACTTTTTCGACTCCTTCCTCGAGACCATAGGCGGAAAAATCCACATAGGCTTTGTCGGGGTTGTCGGCCGCCACGTCGTGACCATGCACCTCGAGCCGCGTCCAAGTGACCGCCGGCTCGCCTTCCTCGGCGACATACGGTTTGCCGGCCGTCGGCCGGTGGGTGTCGTGCAGGAACTTGAAATTGTGCGCCACGTGCGCCGTGAACCGGGCGCGCATCAGCAGCTCCGCCGTCGCCGGCTGCTTTTTGCCCGTGTGAAACGGCTCGCAGCATAGCTCGAACAACTGTCCGCTGCCGCAAGGGCAGGGCTGTCCGCGTTTCGGTTTGTTGTCCTTGGTCGGTTCGGAAGACATCCTCCAGACCTACCGTGACCCGCCGCCCCAAGGCGAGGGCAAAGCTGGGCCGGGGCTACGTTCCGGGTGTCTGCTGCACAAACACCCAGATCAACACGCCGCCGGCGGCCAGAAACACCAGCACGCCGACCACCAGCCAGATGTTCACCTTGGTCGTGCGCTTGTGCACATTGACGACGGGGCCGGGTTGATCTTGGTCGAATCCCATGGTGGTGATGCGCGCGACCGGTCAGTCACCGATCTTGGGATTGTCGATGCCGAGGGCGTCCGCCAGATCCGTCAAGTGTTCCTGCTCCTGGGCGATGATCTTTCGCAGGACTTCGGACAAACCGAACTCCCCCATGGCATCCGCCTGCCGGATCCGCTCGCGATAGGCCTTGATCGTGTCCGCCTCATTTTGGAGGTCGAAACGCAGCATGTCCTCGGCCTTGTCGGAGCGCTTCACCGGCTTCGGGACGGTGACGGGAGCGCCGTTGAAATAGTCGATCTGCTTCGCGATCTGCAGCGCGTGGTCCAGCTCCTCGCTGGCGTGCTTCTTGAGTTCCGCGGCGATGGCCTGAAATTTGGCCCCTTTCATCGTTTGGCTGTAAACGACATAGGCGATAACCGCCTGAAATTCGCGGGCGAGGTCCTCATTGAGCAGCTTGATCATCTCCTTGCGGCTGATTTTAGCGGTTTTCTTCATATTAGAGGCGGTCGGAATCGAGGCCACTTCTTCCAGACAGCGGAAAGCGTCCGGCGGTTCTCGGTATTTGCCGGCCGATGGATTGACCGCGCGCTCCCCCGGCGGTAAACGACCATTGCCATGAAGAAACCCACGGCCGAGGAGCGCAAACGTCAGTGCACCCGCAAGCGACGGTATCGCACGCAAGGCGACGCCCTCGACGCCGCGGTGCTCGCGGGCGTGGCCGGCCAGCGCGCCGCTTATCGTTGCCCGCTTTGCGGGCTCTGGCACCTGACCAAAGCCTGATTCGCGGCGAACACCCGCGAGCCCGGGCTACTGCCGAACGCGCACCTTGTTCGGACTGTTCACGATGCCGGTCTCGATCGCGCCCTGCTGCACCCGCTGCTGCTCAAACTGCTGGCGGTCCATCTCGGACCTCGGGGTGGCAGTCGACCTGCGCTTGATGCCGCGAAAACGGGCGGGCAACCAGCGGATTGGGCGAATCGTCAATTCCCGGCGATCAGTCTCCTTCCCCGCGCGATCTTCGGCCCACGCGCCGGCACCGCTTCAGACGGCGGCGGTGCGCGGAGTCTGCGTCACGTTGCGATAAAAATGCACCGGGAACTTCAGCCGGCTCCAGGTGGGCGGCGTCCAGCATTCGTAGAGTTTCAGCCAGGGCTTGGCCGCCAGTTGCGGGCTCAGCACCGGATTGCAATAAATGATGCGCAAATCCCGCGGCTTTCGCGCCAGCGAGGCCTCCAGCAACGCCAGCACCTGGTGCATGGTCTCGGATCCGAACGGGTTGAAGAGCGTGATCACCGTGGTGTCGTCGTAGTTGTAATCCGTGGCGGAAAGGCACTGGAAATCGATCGGGGCGCGGCGACCGCGCATGGAAATGGCGTTCCGTTGGCCGACCAGGGCCAGATGGGGATCGATCTCGATCCCCACCACCCGCTTCACTGGATACGTGGCGGCGGCACAAACCACCCGCCCCTTGCCGGCGCCCAGATCCACCACCACGTCGGACCTGTCCAGCCTCAGGTGATCCAACATGGCAAATGAACTGTGGTAGGCCACGAAACCATAACAGTTGATCTCCGTCGTGGGACTCGGGCCGGCGCTCCCGGTGGTGACAACACTCAATCGCTGCTCCCAGACGAAATCAGAAATCCGGTTGAGCAGGGAGGTGGTGTAATGGGGGATGCCACGCGATTGCGTAAACGAATAGATCGGGGAAAGTTCGCAGGAAATGGCCATGCTCCAGATTAGCGCGCCCACCCGCCACCCCCTAG
>JBKJRX010000017.1:0-12243 GCA_046593155.1 Lacunisphaera sp. | reverse complement strand
TGCAGCCGAGCATCACCTTGAGGCCGAGCTCCCGGGACCGGGCGATCATCTGCCGCGCCTCGCGCAGGCCGGTGCATTTCATGAGCTTGATGTTGATGCCGTCGAAGACGCCGCGCAGTCGCGCGACGTCAGTGAGGCGCTGGCAGCTTTCATCGGCGACGAGCGGCAGCGGGCTGCGCTCCCTCAACCAGGCGGTGTCGTCGAGCTGCGCCTTCGGCATGGGCTGCTCGATGAAGAGCACGCCCTGGGTGGCGAGCCACTCAATCTTCTTCAGGGCTTCGTCGCGATCGGTCCACCCCTGGTTGGCGTCGACGGTGATGGGCGTGTCGGTGACGGAGCGAATGGTCTCGATCATCAGGCGGTCGGTGTCGCGGCCGAGTTTCACCTTGATGATCTTGTAGGGCGCGGCCTCGCGGGTCTTCTGGCGCACGACCTCGGCGGTATCGAGGCCGATGGTGAAGGAGGTGACGGGCGTTCGCGCGGGATCCAGGCCCCAGATCCGGTGCCAGGGGGCCGCGAGCTTTTTGCCGATCCAGTCGTGCAGGGCGATATCCACGGCGGCCTTGGCGGCGGTGTTGCCCGGCGCGAGGGCGTCAATGGCGGGGAGAATTTCCTCCAGTTGAAAAGGATCAGGAAAGCGGGTGAAGTCCACCTTCGCGAGAAAAGCGGCGGCCGTGGCCTGGTCCTCGCCGAGGTAGGGCGGCATGGCCGCCTCGCCATGACCCGTGATGCCATCCTGTTCGATCTCGACGATCATGGCAGGCGTGGTGGTGCGGGAATTGTTCGCGATATTGAACGCGTGCCTGAGCTCGAGGGTGTAAGGGTAGCTGCGGAGGTGCATGCCGGTTGGCGGAAAAATTCGGGTGCATCCATGGTGTTGGAGGCGGGGGAGGATGCAATGGCGGGATTGGATGCCGCATGGGCCGTTCGCCCAAGAACTTGCTGCCCATGGAGGCAAAAAGTGCTGTGCGACCCGAAGCTCCGCAGGAGCGAACAGCCCGCATGCCCCACTTCGCCAAGGCTACGTGGGGCACCCTTCGCACAAAAGTTCGTCCCGCCGGCCAGCCTGTCACGCAGGTGAACAGTGGCCGTGCCACCCGAAGCTCCGCAGGAGCGAAGGGTGGCGGAAGGGGAGGGATTCGAACCCCCGGAACCTTGCGGTTCAGCGGTTTTCAAGACCGCCGCGATAGACCACTCTGCCACCCTTCCTTTCAGGCGCCCAACTTGCTAACTTACCCTCTCAGGTCAACGGCGGATCGTGCCGGGTGGCGGCTGCCTCGGCGCTTGCGGTGGGAGGGCCGGGCCGGCCTACTGGTCTGCCCATGGATTTGCCCAAGCCAATCCCACCTGCTGCCGGTTGGATGCGCCAAGCCGGGAAAAGAGCGCTGGTGTGGTGGCCGGTAAAGATGACCGGCACGGCACTCGGCATGGCGGCATTCTTTGCGGTCTATCTCTGGCTGCTGCGGCACCCGCTGTTTCCCGTCACCCTGATGCCGGTCACGGCGGTCGACCGTTGGATCGGCATTCAACCGGGAGCGGTTGGGCTCTATTTTTCGCTGTGGTTCTATGTGTCGCTGGCGCCGGCCCTGCTGATCGACCGCCGCGAACTCGTTTCTTATGGCTTCGCCTGGACGGCCCTGAGTGTCATCGGCCTGGGAATTTTTCTCGTGTGGCCCACGGCCGTGCCGCCGCTGGAGGTCGATTGGTCGCGTTATCCCTTGCTCGCATTCCTCAAGTCGGCGGATGCAGCGGGCAACGCGTGCCCATCGCTGCATGTGGCTTTCGCCGTATTCTCCGCGATGTGGTTTGCGCGACTCCTGCGGCAGATGAGAGCCGGGCGCGTCGCGCGGGCTCTGAACTGGCTGTGGTGCCTCGGCATCCTTTATTCCACCATCGCCACCCGCCAACATGTTTTTCTCGACGTCCTGGCCGGCGCCGGGTTGGGCGCTGTGGTGGCGGCGGTGCACCTGCGGTGGGTGGGAGGCTCCGCATCGATCCGGTAGGGGCGGTTGCCCTCAACCGTCCTCGGTGTGGCCAGGGCCGTTGGGGGCAACGGCCCCTACCGGATGATTCATACCTGTAGGGGCGTTGCTGGCCGACGCCCGCGGCCCGCCCGACCAGCCTCCTTCGCCAACGCTACGGCGCCCAAGGCGGCGGCCCTACATTTTATTCCCACTAGAGTGGTTTAACCTGAGGTGTAGTCACGAAAGAACGCATAGATCGCAAAGAACAGCAGTCTGCATGGATTATCTTTGTGCTCCTTGCGTTCCTTTGTGGCTAAAAGTCCGGCTCTAATTCGGCTACGGTTTTCTTTAAAATGCTCTAATCCACCAGCTGCTCCGGCCGGGGCACGACGCATTGATAGCCCTGTTCACGCAGATGTTCGAGCACGCGGTGGATGGCGTGAACCCGGATGGGTGCCGGCACGCGCGGACCTTCGTGCAACAGCAGGATCGCCCCGGGAGCGAGTCCGCGCAGGGCACGGTGGGCGACCGCGCGCGCGTCGCCCAGCCAGTGCTCCAGGCCGCGGGCACTCCAACCCACGCCGGTGAGTCCGCGGGCGCGCAGCGCCGATGCCAGGCAGAGATTCTTGATGCCGACGGGTGGGCGGAAACGCGTCGGGGTCACTCCGGCGTCGCGCAGCGCCGCCAGCCCCGCATCGAGTTCCCGGGCCACCCGGCCGGGAGACGCACACCAGAACGTCGCGACGGGATGCGTATGCGTGTGATGCGCGACCTCATGCCCGGCGGAGGCTATCGCGCGAATCAGCCCGGGATGAGCGGTGGCGTTCTCCCCGATCACAAAAAAAGTCGCGCGCGCGCCGTGGGTGGCGAGCAACTCGAGAAGACGCGGGGTGTCCTGCGGATCCGGACCGTCGTCAATCGTCAGCCACACTTCGCGTCGCGGGGTGACGAAACGCCGGTGCATGCGGACCAGCCCCTGCGCCCGCGGGGCGAACACATGATACGCCAGCAACAGATCAGGCCCGAACCACAAGGCCAGGGCAACGGCGGGCGCACTCCAGCCTACGAACAGGGCCGCCGTTTTGCCGGTCAGGTTGACGATGAGGAGAAACCACATGGGAAGGTGGTCAGATTTAACCACTAATCTTCACTAATCAGCACTAATGATTCGGAAGGGCGGGGGACCCTCGCTTCGCCCAGGTGACAGGTGCCGGGACCTTATCCGGGTTTCATCCATGCAGTCCGGAGTCAAAACGCCCAGCTGTAACCGATGGTGAAACCCAGTGCGTCGATGCCGGGATTGGGCTCGGTGCGGCCGCCGTTGGACAGGTGCTGATACAGGAGGCCCGCGCTGAACCGCTGGTCCTTTTTCGTGACATGCTCGATGCCGCCGCGGATGAACCAGTTCAGGGTGAAGTCCTGTCCCTGGCCGCCGCGGACATCGCGTGAATCGATGGCGCCAAACCCGCCGCCGGCGCCGGTGAAGAGCGACCACTTGCCGGTGCGATCCCACCATTCGATGGACGGCGAACCGGAGAAGCCCACATAATGTGATTCCGGACCCTGTTGCACCCACATGCCGATCAAGGTCAGGCGGTGGCGGATCATGAGGCGGGAGCCGTCCGCAAAACCATGACCCAGGAATTCCTTCGAGCGCCACGAGAGGTGGGTGGGCACAAGCCGGTAGGAAAGCGGCGTGCCGGTGCCGATCTGCCAGAGCATGCCCGTTTCAACATTCAATGCGCCCGATTCCCACGGACGCAGCGGGGCGGATTCGGCCGCAAAGCTGGCGAGGCCCAGCGTGCAGCCCAGCAGGGCGAGCTTGAAAGGGTGAGTCATGGATCGGGCGGGAGGTCGGGCGGGATTGCCGGGAAGCGTGCGTGCCGGGTGCGGGGCGTCAATGAGCATAGCGGACCGACCCAGGCGTTTTTGACCACGGAAATTTTGCCACGAAGGATCCCAAAGAGCGCAAAGATCAAATCAGGATGTTCGCCCGGTGCATTTGTAAACCTCGGAGCTTAACCTCCTCTTGGTGGTTCAAAATACCACCCGGGAAAAGGTGGAATCATGCGCTGAAAATAAGTGCGCTGGGACCAGTTTCCGGTTCTTATGCAAAGCATCAACGAACTGTGCGATGTCGTGCGGCAAACCGCGTTTGCCATCCATGTTTATCATGGCCACGGGCATTTGGAGAAGATCTACGAAAACGCCCTGGCCAATCGTCTGCGCAAGGCCGGGTTGAACGTGGTGCCGCAAGCGCCCCTCCAGGTATTCGACGAGGACGGCACACTGCTCGGCGAATACTTCTCCGACCTGCTGGTCGAAGATACACTGTTGGTTGAATTGAAAGCCTGCCGTGCCTTGGCGGACGAACATGTGGCTCAATTGCTCGGGTATCTCAAGGCGTCGCGCCGGGCCCATGGTTTGCTGGTCAACTTCGGGAGCTACAAATTTGAGATCAAGAAATACATTGTTTAGCCACGAAGGACCACAAAGAGCTCAAAGAAAATGCAATGGCTTGATCTCTGTGAACTTTGTGCTCTTTCGTGGCTAAAATCTCGGTCTTCCTTTGACCTTGGGCGCGCAGGTCTGCCATACCTTGCCATTTACATGGCAATTCCTTCGCAATCCACCGGCCGCCGCTGGAAAAAAAGACATGGGATGCTGGCCGCCGGGCTGGTGGCCGGGACCGCCGGCGTGATTTTTGTGGCGATCAAGTTCGACCTGCGCGCGATCGTGGAAACGGTGATCCTGGCGCTGCGCGATGCCGGCCCGGGTATTTTCTTTGTCGCGATGGCGCTGCTGCCCGCCGTGGGATTCCCCTTGCTGGCCTTCACGCTGGCGGCCGGGCCGGTGTTTGGCCCGACCTTGGGAACCATCGGCGTGATCGGCTGGTCCCTGACGGCTGTGATGGTCAATCTGCTGCTGACTTACTGGCTGGCCAACCGGGCGCTGCGGCCGCTTGTGAGCCGGCTATTTGCCTATTACGAGTTTACGCTGCCGGAGAGCATCGCGGGCGGGGCCTGGCAGCTGGCCCTGATCGTGCGCGTGACGCCGGGGCCACCCTTCTGGGTGCAGAGTTATTTGCTCGGCCTGATCCGCATGCCGCTGGTGCCGTATCTGGTGGTCTCCATGCTGGTCATGACGGGTTTCATTGTCGCCCTCGTGGCCGGGGGTGACGCCATCATGCAGGGTAACGGCCGGCTGGCTTTCGCGGCCATTGGCTTCCTGGCGGTCAGCATCGCGGTGTTGCAATTGCTGCGGAAAAGCACGGCCCGCCGCCTGGCGGCAGCCGTCGTCCGGGATTGATTTGCCCCCTGGAGGCACCCCTGCCATTTTTTCCACCTGACCATGTCCACCGCGGCTGCCGAATTCCCCCCTTTAAAAATCACCTTTGGCGAGGACGGAAGCGGTGTGTTTGATGCCGGCCTGCCCGTGCTGGCCGGCGAAACGGTGGAGGATCTTTTTGGCGCCGCCCGGCCGGCCGGCCGGCTGGGCGCCCTCAGCCTCTTCGTCGCCGGGGATTGGCTGTTGGGCGCGGCCACGGAGCCGGTGGGCGCGGACCTGGAGAACGCCGCCTACGAACTCTATCGCAATATTTTCAAGGCGGCGCACGGGCGGCAGCTTGCCCGCATCTGGAATTACGTTCCGGCCATCAACGCAGCGGGCCCTGCCGGACTGGAAAATTACCGTGTTTTCTGCCGCGGTCGTTCACTGGCCTTCGAGCAGCATTACGGCCGGGAATTCAAGGTTCTCCTGCCGTCCGCCTCCGCGGTCGGCAGCAAGTCAGCCGCGCTGACCGTCGCCTTTGCCGCCTGCCCGGGGCCGCTCCGGCACGTGGAGAATCCCCTGCAGGTGCCGGCCTACGACTATCCCGAGGAATATGGTCCGCGCGCGCCCAGTTTTGCCCGCGCCACGGTCGTCGCCGGCGCCGACTGCGCCACGGTGTTTATCTCCGGCACCGCGGCCATCCGCGGCCATGCCACGATCGCGCCGCACAGCCTGCGCCTGCAACTGGAGTGCGCGCTCGAAAACCTGCAGACGATCGCCACGGCCTGCGGCCTCGGGCCCGGATTGGCGGCCGGCCCCGGCGCCACGCGGCACTTCAAGGTTTACGTGCGGCACGCCGCTGATCAACCGCTTGTCGCCGCCATGCTGCAGGAACGCCTGTTGCTGGACACCGACCGGGTGTCGTATGTGCAGGCTGATATTTGTCGCGCGGCACTGCTGGTCGAGATCGAGGCTTCGCTCTTCGGGGTCACGGCCATCCGTCCTTGAAAGCCCGGAGTTTTTTTAACCACTAATGGATTCATCAATGGATGAATCCTTACTGATGCGCGGTGACTGATCGTCACCGCAGTGGGATTGGGGCCTGCTGATCGCAGGCGGTTTAATTCAGGCAGCTTCAATTCCCCGAAGCTTCAGCCGTCGCCAGGCCTATGGCTGACAGGTGCTTCGGCTGCGAACCCATAAAATGATCAAAACCTGTCATTCTGAGCGGAGCGAAGAATCCAGTTGGATGTTCGACTCCATAAAGCGCTGCCAAAGTCCTGATGGATTCTTCACTGCGTTCAGAATGACAACCAGGGTTTGAAACACTCCGTAATGTAGGGGCGCCGCTTGTCGGCGACCGCGGGCTACAGCGCGACACTCGTGGCGGGATCAGCGATCCCGCCCTACAGAATCACCGATCACAATCAGAACACCATTCCCTGCAATGCCGGGGTGTCGGGCTTGCCGCGTGCGGTCACGGGCAGCGCAGGAACGACGATCAGTTTCCTCGGGATTTTCCATGGCGCCGTGTCGGTGAGCAGATTCGCGCGCAATTCGGCGGCGGTTCGAGTGGTGGCCACCACGGCGCCAAGCACCGGTTCGGCTCCGGGACAGATGCTCACCCAGGCCTCGCGCACGCCCGGCAGTCTTCGCAGCCGGTCGGACACCTCGGCCAGATTCACCCGCCGGCCGGCGATTTTCACCGTAACGCCGCGGCGACCGAGGAGCATTACTTCACCGCGCCCATCCAGGGTCGCGCGATCCGGCATGATCCACGCGCCGAGCTGGCCGTCGCGGCGCGAGTTGCCGTGGGTGACCACCGCGGCGCTGCCGACCCGCAGGCGCCGGCCGGGTAATGAGAGCAGTTTCACCCCGCGCAACGATCGACCAACCCGTCCCGCGAGCGCGCCCGCGCCGGTCCGGTCGTAGCTGATGCCGCCGGTCTCGCTCGAACCATAAAAACTGTGCAACCGCCGGCCAAGCCGCGCGGCGAAATCCCGCGCCACTTCCGGCGGCAACGGCGCGCCGGCGGAGATTCCCAGGCGCAGGCCGGGCAGCGTCAGGTCCGATGCCGCCAGGGCCCGCCACATCGAGGGGACGCCGGGAAACACCGTCGGGCGCCAGCGCGCGAAGTCCGCCGCAATGGCATGGGGCAGGGGCGCGGTTCCGCAGACGAGCGGCACGCCCTGCGCGAGCAAGGGCACGGTCAGGTTGCCGAGACCATAGGAATGGCCGAGCGGGATCAGGGCATAATTCAGGTCGCGCGGGCGGATGCCCATCGTGGACGTGACCTGCCGCCCATCGGCCAGCAACTGGCCAGCCGTGAAAAAAAGCGTGCGGGGCCGGCCGGTCGTGCCCGAGGTCAGCTTGATGAGACAGATCGCGGGATCGCGATGGCGTTTGGCGTGGGGGAGAGACTGAAGCTTCGAGCCGTCCCACCAGAAACCGGCGCGGAGCGAGCGGGCGAGCTGGCGTTGCGCGGCCGGGGGCTCGGCTGCATCGAGCGGCACCACGACCGCCCCGGCCTTGAGCAGGCCGAGAAAAATCTCCAGCCAGCCGATGCCGTTCGGGGCGGCGAAGACCACGGCACGCCCTCGCATTTGCGTCGGATCCGGGGCGTGCGCAGCGAGCCAGGCCGAGGCGCGGGCGTCGAGATCATGAAAAGTCGCGGTGGCGCCGTCCGGCTCCACCACCGCCCGTTTGGCGCCGTGGCGGCGCAGGGTCCTGGCCCAGGCCTGAAGCACGGCGTGGCTCATGATTTCTTTCCGAGCGCGGCGAGGTGCTCGAACTCGATCACCAGCAACGCGACGGCCACCATCAGGGCCACGGTCGAGCCGAGGGCGCGCACCACGGGGATGCCGCTCAGCGCCAGCACGCCGAACGACGCGGCGGTCGTCAGCGCCGACAGTCGCACCGACACGGGCGGAGGCTCCTGTTGGTAGGCGGAGGTGGCGGAGAAGATCGAGTAGTTGTGGGTCAGGCACACGCCGAGAAAGGCGCCGAGCAGGTGAAACAGGTTGAGGGGGTGCCCCAGCCAGCCGAACAAGCCGAACAGACCGAGACACGCCCCGCCCGGAATGGCAAAAATCCGCGCGCCGTCGCGCCAGCCATAGGAGAGAAATACGCCGGCGCCCACGATCGCGAGGCCCGTGAGGCTCAGCCACAGCGCCGACTGGCGGTAGCGGCTGAAAATCCGGTTGAGCGTCTGCAGCTGCCCGGCGCTCACCGTGTGGGTCTCGGCCGGCGGTGCCACGGTGGGGGCGGTGCGCACGAGGGTGACAAACCAGCTCAGCGGCCGGCCGGTGTGCAGCAGCAATCCGACGGGCCCTGTGAGTTTCGTCTGCAAGCCATTCAACGCGGTTTCATAATCAGCCTCCTTGGCGGTGGCGGCGTGGCGCCCGTAGGCTTCAAAAAACGGCGCAAATTCCGCCTCATCAAAACCAGCCGAAACCAGTGCGGCCCGCAGCTGGCCGGCAAATTCCGGATGTTCCCGCACAAAACGCACCGCGGCCGCGTGTGCTTCCGCAGTCGGCACCACTGTGCCCAGCCCGACGGAAGCCGTCCGGCCATCGCCCGCGGACTCCAGCCACGCTTCGAGTTTCGCCAATGACGCGCGGGCCTCGGTGGCGCTGCCGCCATAGGTAAGATAAACCGTCTTGTCATCCTGTTCACCGAACAGGCCGCTGATGCGCGCATGCTCGTGCTTGAGTTCGGGGGAAGGGATTTCCAATTCGCGGATGTCGTCCTTCCACTGGAGCATCGCCAGTCCGGGCAGCGCGACGATCCAGAGGGCGATGAGCGCCCGGCGGAGGCCGCGGCGCATCCCGTCCGGCAGCGCCGCCCCGCCGCGGAAGGTGCGGGTTTCCAGGAAGGGATTTTTGACCGTGGAAAAATAAAGCACCGCGGCCGCCAGCGCGCAGACCAGCCCGGCTCCGACGAAGACGCCGAGCTGGCGGATGAAGGGCAGTTCGGAAAACAGCAACAGGGTGAAACCGGCCACGGTCGTGAGACAGCTCGCGAGCAGGGGCTTGGCCAGCCGGCGGACCTTGTCCCAGTAGTCCTCGTCCGGCCCAGCCGGTGGCTGCATGAAGAGATAGAATCCGTAATCAATCGCCACGCCCGTCAGCAGTGAGCCGATGATAAACACCATGATATGCAGGCGCTCGAACGCCAGGGTGGCGCCCACCCAGGCACCCAGGATCGACAGCCCCACGACGGGAATCAGATGCAGGCCGCGGTGCACGCCACGGATGAAGATGAAGGCCACGGCTAGCACCGCGGCCAGCGAGAGGGCATTGAGCCAGGTGACCTCACGCTCGATGCGTGCCCGGCTGGCGGCGGCGAAGCGGTTCACCCCCGTGTAGGCGACCGCGAAGCCGGGATACTCCGCCCGCCCGGCGCGGGCGGCCCGCTCGATGGCTGCGAAAGCCGGCGCCTGTCCCGCTTCGCTCAGCGGTGAAGCCGAGAGCCGCGCCCACACGAGGGTGGGGGGACGGGCGGTGGTGGCGGCAGGTTGCACGAGCGCCAGGCCGCCCTTCAACCGGTCCACGGCCCCGGGCATCAAGAGCATTGGATCCGCCGGGATCATCTCCTGGAAAGCCAGCGCCTCGGGTGTGCTCAGGAACCGTCCGAGGGCCGCGGCCGTGTCCTTGGCCAGCCAATCGGGAAAATCAGCGGGCGCCTCCTTGGTGGCCGCGTGGGCGGTGGCCCGCTCCCCCAGCCAGAGCGGAAAGAGCAGGGTGAAGCGTTGCTCAAAAAGTTCGCGCCCCAGCGTCTCGCGCACCGCGGGGTCGCTCATGACCACGACCTGGTCGAAGGCGGGTTCGCGACCGAGTTCCGTGCTGAAACGCGCGGCGGCTTCCGCCGAAGCCGGTTGACCATCCGCCCCGGTCAGTTCGAAAAACATTGTTCGGGCCTCCGCCTGGCTGGCCAGTGAGCGGACCAGCGTCAACTCCGGCGCCCGCTCGTCGGCGGGGAGGAGATCGAGGACGTCACTCGAAATCTTCTGCTCATAATCGAGCCGCAGCAGCCACGCTCCGCCGAGCAGGGCCGCCAGAGCGAGGATGCTCCAGCCCAGGAGTTGGCGGCGGCGGAAGGTCATGTTTCGCGGGAATGTAGGGCCGGCGCTCCAGCCGTCGCCCGGCCTATGGCTGGCAAGCGTCGCCGGGCCGGAGGGCGGCACGGTCCGCCGACAAGCCTCCTTCGCCGAGGCTTCGGCGCCCAAGGCGGCGACCCTACATTAGGGAGTGTTTTCAAAATATAGTTTTGACCAACTTGGCCGCGGTGGGCCGCCTGCTTGCAGGCGCAGGTTTGGCGCGAGCAAGCTCGCTGGCCCACAAAACCGGGTTTACAAACACAAGCGGGGTGGCGCGACTTGTCCGCCTTAGGCCCGGCGACGGCTGAAGCGACGGGATGGGCCGCTCGAGATTGAACTCACGTAGCGGAGTAGTGCTAAGGAAGCGCTTCATCGGAAAAACCGTTTTAATTCCTCGGCAGTAAACGCCGCCTGCGCCCGGGGTGCGGCGATGAGAATCTCGATGACCTGTTTGGCCGAGCGACGCAGCTCGATGCGGCGGATGGTGGCGGCCTGGCCGGTCACGGTGATCCGTCCGATGCTCCGGCGCAACGTGTTGGTGCGCGGCACCAGCGCGAGCGTCCAGTCACCGCCGGCGCGCTGCCCGTAAAGCTCGAAGTCCTTTTCCAGGGCCGGAAACTCGAAGCGCAGGATGTGGCGGAGCGCTTCGTTCGCCGCGGTCGCCCGCGGATCCGCGGGCGGGGATTTTTCCCCGGCGGGTGCCCGGATCAGCATGCCCTGCGCGTCGAGGATGACGGTGCGCTCATCCGGTGCCGTATAATGCAGGCTCAGGCCATGCGCGTTGGAGACGCGGACCTCACCCTGTAATTCAACGGGCTCCTTCTTGAAGGGAAACCGCCGGCGTTCGGTGAAACCGGCCGTGGTGTCAGGCTGGCGGGCAAAGGCCTCGACCAGGTCGCTCCAAGCCGGCGCGGCGGGCGCCAGGCGGTGCTCGGGATTGACCAGCGGGTCGGGCTCGGCGGCCCGCCCCAAGGTCGCGCCCACCAGCAACACGGCGAAGGCGGCGGCCGGCCAGTGGCGGCGGTGGCGGAGCAGCGCCGGCCAGCGCCAGAAGAGCAGTTCAATGATGAGCCGGGTGTGCATCCAGACGAGCGTGGCGTTGTCGCGCAGGTAATGGAAATGCGAAACGCCACCCTCGGCACGCGAGAAATACCGGACCGGGGCCGCGAGGTTGCGGGGCGGCACACCGGCCCAGGCGAGCCGCACGGCGGCCTCGGTGTCGAAATCGTAGCGCCGGCCGCCGCGGCGTGGACCGAGCACGGCAAGCAGCGGAGCGAGGGGATAGATGCGGAAACCGAACAGCGGATCGTCAATGCCGTCGCCCAGCAGTTCGAAATGCACCAAGCCGACGCTGAGTTTCCGCCCATGCAGCCGTTCGGCCGGAATATTGACCGGGAAGATGGGCCGGCCCAACACCAGCGCTTCCGGCTGGCGGAGCGAAGCGGCCATGAATTCCGCGATACTGCCGGCCGGGTGCTGGCCGTCGGCGTCCATCACGAGCGCATGGGTGAACCCGCGCGCCGCCGCGGTCTCTGCGCCGGCGAGGACGGCGGCGCCCTTGCCGGAATTCCGCGGCAAAACCAGCACGGTGAGGGCGGGCTCCGTCTTAGCCAGATCGAGCACGGATTGCCCGCTGCCGTCGGTGCTGCCGTCCACCACCACGAGGACGGGCTGCCAGTGCCGCAGCACTTCCGTCACGACCTCACGCAGTCGCGGGCCCGTATTGTAGGTCGGCAGCAGGACGAGATGGGTGGTGGAAAGGATCACGAGGTGGGGAAGGGACGTTCCGAGGGTTGGGTGGCAACGGCCGGCGCGCAAGCCAGGTTACCCGCCGGTGGCGTGCGGAACCACGCTTCGGCTTCAGCGGAAAGCTGGGCGGTGCTGGTCGAACCATCCGGGACGAGCAGGGGG
>JBKJRX010000359.1:0-6689 GCA_046593155.1 Lacunisphaera sp. | reverse complement strand
GCCCTCAAACCAGACGGTTCCGTCATTCACACTTTTCCGGATGCCCCGAAGACCATCAGCACCTTGGCAATCAAACCTGTAGCCGGGGTCGCTGACCCCGGACCGGGCTCGACGAGCCCGGCTACATCGGTGCTCGCCTCCGCGTGCTTCGGCCACGTGACCCTTTGGGACGCCACTACCTTCGCCGCTCAAAAGGAATTCCCCTACGGCAACGCCATCTACGCACTGACCTGGTCGCCCGACGGACGCTGGCTCGTCGCGGGCTGCCACGACAACGCCGTCCACCTGTGGGTGCCGGCCGAGGATCTTGAACTGCACATGAGCGGCTACGAGACGCGCCTCAAGGAGCTTTCGTTCAGCCACGACTCCAAGTGGCTCGCGACCGGCGGCGGCAAGGACGTCTGCGTGTGGGACTGCGTGGGCGCCGGGCCCGAGGGCCGCGAACCGCTGCAACTGCCACAGACCGCGCGCACCACGGCCGTGGCCTTCCAAAACCAGCACAGCCTGGTGGCCACCGGCGACGCGGCCGGCACGTTCACGCTCTGGGGCCCGACCCGCAAGAACCCGATGGTCGCGGAAGTGAAGATGCCCTCCGCGGCGACGAAGTTCGCCTGGTCCACCGACGATACCCTACTCGCGGTCGGCACCGAGAAAGGCGTGGTCTACGTGTTCAAGACCGCGTAAGGCCGCGGCACCTGTCAATGTAGGGTCGCCGCTCGTCGGCGGACCGTTCCGTGTGCGAACCACGGCCCGGCGACAAGCACCGGCCCTACACCAATCCTCTGTCACTGCCTTTCAGGCCACCACTGTGCCGGTCCCGGCCACTGTGTCGGTAATATTAGTCGAAAGCCGCATGCCCGGAGACCGGAAACGGGTTGCGACACCGGGCGCACCGCCAACCCTCAGGGAGCAATGCCCGCCACGCTCCCGATCCGTCATATCCTGCTCGCCCTCCTGATCGTCACCATCTGGGGCTGCAACTTCGTTGCCATCAAGGTGGCCCTGCAGGATCTGCCGCCGCGGCTGCTATGCGCGCTCCGCTTCCTTTTCGTAGCGCTGCCGCTGGGGTTCCTCCTGCCGCGGCCCGCGATCGCCTGGCTCGCGGTCACTCTTTTCGGCCCGCGGCTGCTGCCGGCCCTGCAGCCCCGGAGCGCCTGAAGCCGGCGGTATCGGGTATTCGTTCTCGTTCTCGTTCTCGTAATCTTTCTCGTTCTCGCGTGGACGGCCAGGGAGTAGGAGAACGAGTAGGAGCAAGAGAACGATTCAACGCCGCCGGCAAGTCATTGCCTTGACCCCCCCGCGGGCCTCAGCGAGGTTTCCGGCCACCATGCCTGGCGATGCCCACGACACCACGCCGCCACCGCTGCCGTCGGTCTTCATCAGCTATGCTTCCGCCGACCGGGCCGCGGCGCGGGCGCTGCGTGACACGCTGACGGCCGCTGGACTGGAAGTATGGCTCGATGAGGACGAGCTGGGCGGCGGCGAGGCCTGGGATACGAAGATCCGCAACCAGATCCGCACCTGCACCTATTTCATGCCGGTGATCTCGGCCACGACCGAGGTCCGGCGGGAAGGCTACTTCCGCCGCGAATGGCGCCTCGCCGTCGAACGGACCCTCGATTTCGCCGATGATGTGATGTTCCTCGTGCCCGTTGTGATCGACGCCACCCGCGACGCCGGCGCCCGGGTGCCGGAAAAATTCTTCACTGTCCAATGGCTGCGGGTGCCCGACGGTCAGCCCACTCCCGCCCTGCAGGATCTTGCGCAAAAACTCGCGAAGGGCGAGGCCGTGGCCCATCCGCCGGCGGCCCCGATCGAGCCGGCCGCGAGCCCGCGCAAATCCCGCCGCACCGCCGAACCGCCGCCGTTCCCGAAGTTTCCCGCGTTCCCAGAGCCGGGCCACCGTCTGCGTTTCTGCTACGACCTCGTGCTGTGGTTCGGCCACCTGATCCACTCCCTCTGGGGTCACCTCCCCCGCTTCGTGAGGGTCATCGCCGCGATCGCGATTATTTTCAACCTGATCAGCTGGATCTTCCGCGAGAGCCGCCCGGCAGCCGTGACCAAAAGGGACAAATCGGAAATCGCATCCGCAGTGAGCAATGCCTTGTCCTCGGTCGACGGCCGGCCCCGGCGGAACATGGACACGGCGGCCGCGGCGATCGAATCCGTCGTCGGCGCGGCCGCGGAGGCCCTGCAGTCCGGCCGGCCCGTTGCCCTTGTTGCTTTCAGCGGGGAAGGCGACAAGGCCGGGGAGTATGCATCGGATGTCTTCGACGAGGTTTGCTCGCTGCTCCAGAAGGACGGCAAGCCGCAGTGGGGGCTGAGCCCGCTGCCGCTCAAGCCGGATGCCACCGACGCCGACGTGGTCGGGCGCGGTCTCCGGATGAAAAGCCGCTTTGTGCTCACCGGTCATGTCGGCACCCCCATCCCGGGCCTGGCCGGCGCCTTCACCGCCCGGTTGTTCGACGTGGGCACGGGCCAGATGGTCTGGAAGGAAACCTTTGAGTCGGCCGCGAACGAGTCCGCCACCGTCGCCCAGCGCATCGCGACCGAGATCACCAAACGACTCGAACCGCCCGCCCCGCCCCCGCCGCCAGCCACCTGACGGGCCGGAGCTGCCGGTGCCGGCAACGAGCCGCATCAGAAATCCAGGCCCAGCAGCAATTTTAGGCGATCGTAATCCTGCGCCTTGCCATCGGGGCTGCCCCGGCGGAGCTCGTGGCGGATCGCCGTGCTCAATGTCTCGGTGAATTTCTTCGTCAGTTCGATGCGGTTCTCCCAGCCGTCGTCGCCCGTCGAGAGCGAATAATAATAGACGCCGCGGGCGGTCAGCAGCATTCCCCAAGGCAGCTTCAGCTCCGTTTCCACGAAGGCCGACTCCGCCGTGCGCGAACTGTGCGTTTTCGGAGGAGAGGTGGTCCAGACATCGAACAAGTTCTCCGAAACGCCGACGCGCAGCTTGCGGTCCGGGGTGGTCAGGAGGTTCACGCCGGCGCCGATCTCCTGCTGCAGCAGCACGTAATCGGCCGGCCCACCCGACCGGAAGTTCGCCCGGTTCCATTCCAGAGTGGGCCGGTATTGGGCGAAGCTGTTCTTGGTGAAATTGTGCCGCCAGAGGCCGTCGGCCTTGATCATGTCCGTCGTCGTGAGCTCGTTGGTCTGGCTGTAGTCGTAGCGGCCGTTCATCTGCACCTCGTCCGAGGTCCACTTGCGGCTCAAACGCCCCTCGAGGGATATCGTGCTCCGATCCGCCGTGTCCGACACCACTTCGGCCGAGAACGCGATCCGCCCGCTCCAAGGTCCGAAATACTCGCGCAGCTTTGCCGTCAGGACCGCGGGGGAGAATCGCTCCCACATGGACACGCGTTCCGCCTCCGCCTGTTCCGCGGCCTTCTTTTCCTGCTGCGCCACCGGGACCGCGAGAGGCGGAGCAGCGATTTTCTCCGCCTTGATCACCACCGCGCCGTCGGCCGGCACCCGCAACACCCCGAAACGGTCGGAATTAAATACCAGGATGTTGTCTTCCTGTCGGAGCAGCTGGCCCTGCACGCGATCCCCATCCTTGTAAACCAGTGTATCGCGCGAGGGAACCTCGGCATCGGCTGCCCGACCCGTGCTCAAAGCGGCCACCCCCAGGACCAGCAGGCCAATGAAATTTCTCAGAAATACGCAGCTCATGCCAATTCGACGTATCGACTTGGCCGTTGTTTCAAAGTTTTTTCGTTGCGGTGCGGCATAAATCTTTCGGCGGGCCGACCCGCGGGAAAAGATTTGCACGCATCGTTGGTTCGTCGCGTCATCCTTTTATGATGAACCATCTGCGATTTCTCCGTCATATTCAGTTCTCCCTGTTCTTCCTGGCAGCGATTGCAGGCCTGCGGGCCGCTCCGGCCCTCGCGATTTCTGCCCCGGCGGCGCCGGGCGCGATGGGCTCCTCCCTTGCGGTCGGACCCGATGGCACGGCTTACCTGTCCTGGCTTGAACCGGCCGGCGAGAGTGCCTGGGCGATGAAGTTCAGCCGCTTCGATGCCACCCGCCAAGGCTGGGGCCCAGCCCAGGCCATCGCCCGCGGCACGAATTTTTTCATCAACTGGGCCGATTTTCCCCAACTCGCGGTCGCTCGTGACGGCCGGCTGACCGCCGTCTGGTTCGTCAACAACCCCGCCCATCATGCGGCCCCCGGCCACCATGGCGCGGGTTATCGCGCCATTTACTCCCACTCGGCCGATCAAGGCGCGACCTGGAGTCCCGATCTCCCGATCAGCGACGAATCCCTCCCGGTCGAGTTTGTGGCCCTTCAGCCCTTGCGTGACGGCCGGATGCTCGCCGCGTGGCTTGACGGCCGGGCCCACGCAAGCGGCAGCAACCGCCAGGCTCTCTACGCCCGGGTGCTCGATGCGAAAGGGCCGGACATGCTCGTGGACGGTTCGGTGTGCGACTGTTGTCAGTTGTCATTTGTGCCCACGACCGACGGTGGCGCGCTGCTGGCTTACCGCGGCCGCACGAAGGACGAGGTCCGCGACATGCAGCTCGTCCGTTTCGACGGCCAGGCTTGGAAGCGTCCGAACATTCTGAATGCCGATGGTTGGAAAATCGCCGGCTGCCCTGTCAACGGCCCGCAACTGGCCGAGTGTGGCGACCTGATCGGTGCGATCTGGTTCACCGCACCGGACAACCAGGCCCGGGTGCTGGCCCGCGTATCGGACAATGCCGGCGAAAGCTTTGGACCGGTCGTGCGCGTGGACCTCGGCCGGCCGCAGGGTCGTGTGGACAGCGTGATGCTGGCCGACGGCACGCTCGTGATGACCTGGCTCGAGATGACCGGAGAAGCGACGGGGACCAAGGGCGGCATTTATCTCCGCACCCTTTCCCTCGAAGGCCGCCTGTCCGAACCGCAACTGGTCGCGCCCAGCAGCACCTCGCGCATGAGCGGCTTTCCCCGGATGGTTTTGCTCGGCGGGCGGCAGCTGCTGCTCACCTGCACCGAGGAAGGCGAACCCTCGCGCGTCATCACGCTCCGGGTCGACTTGGACTGAGCCGGCACGTGCAACCCAGCCGCAGACGGGCTTCGGGATTGGCTATCTGCAACGCGGCCTGGTGGGCAGACTTGCCGCCTGGCTGGGATTCCCACTGCCTACGGTCGTTTTGATGATCGGTTTTGCTTATGGCTTCACCGCGCTCTGGCCTCCGGTGGGCACCGCGGGCAGCACTGACACGCGCAGCTTCGCATTCGCCGGGGCTGGTTTCGTCGCGTTGCAACCCGGGAGATTTCCGGTCTGGGGCGGGGTGCCCGCAACGGCGGGCATCGGCGCGGTTTGTTTCTGACACACGCCACACTTGCCAGAATCAGGCGGAGCGTTTTGCTGCCCCGCGTCACCTCTCATGACGAATTCGGTCACCTCCCTGTCTTCACCCAGTTTGTTAATCGCCCTCACCGGCGGCTCCGGCACCAGCAAAACCCGCCTCATGGCGGAGCTGGCGGCCGGCCAGCTTGCCCGCGGCCAGCGGGTGGAGGGCGTGCTGTCGATTGCCGGCAACCGCGCCACGCCCCATCAGGGCGCGAGCGAATACTGGTTGCGCATCATCGGCAGCGACGTCGAACTGCCTTGGGCGATGCGTGACGAGGCGCTGAATCCGCCCTATTTCTTCGAGCCCGGCACGGCCAAAAAACTCCACGCCTGGGCCGAGCGCCTGCGCAACCTGCCGTCCCCGCCCCTGCTCCTGCTGGATGAATTCGGGAAGTTTGAGCTCCGCGGCCTGGGCCTGATGCCGCTCTGGCCCGCGCTGATGGCGGCGCGCCCCCAGATTGTCGTCCTGACCGTGCGGGATGATCTGGTCGAGACCATCGAATCGCTCATCGGGCGGAAATTCGATGTGCGCATTCCGGCGCAGTCGCCGGGCGCGCTGACCCAGCTGCAGCGGACCTGCGAGGATTTCGGCGAGTGGACCCGCATCGGCCTGTTTGGCGGCGCCGCGGGCGGCCTTGAGATGACCGTCGGCTCGGCGCTGCATGCCGCCAAGATCCCGATGCGGGGCCTCGCGATGTCATCCCTGCAGGCGGCCATGATGGTGTTCGCCGGCACCGGGCTCAGCCAGCCGGGCCGCGTGATATGGGTGCCGTTCATCTCCGGTGGATTGAAGGCGCTGTCGCCCGCGGGGAATCGCGTGCGACCGATGATCGCCATCATCATGCAGGGCCTGCTCTTCGGCGGAACCGTGCAGGCGCTGGGCTGGAATTTTTTCGCGTTGGGCCTGGGTGGCGCGCTCGTGGGTGCGTGGGCCGCGTTACAGGGCTTTTTCCTGCAATACCTGCTGCTCGGCAATGAACTGGTCCGCGCTTACGATACCGTGGTGCTGTGGCTGGCCGACCGCTGGCACATCACCGCGCCAGGCCTGCCCTGGCTGGTGGGCGTTTGGGCAGTGTTGCATGCCCTTGTGGCCGGGAGCGTCGCGGTGACCGCCTGGCATCTGCGCCGACCACCCGTGGCATTGCAAAAAGTCATTGAAAAGGAAACCGCGCGAAATCCCGCGGCGGCTTCAACCGGGGCGGGGCGGCCGGGCTGGCTCCGGCGGCTGCGCGAGTTCGGTCGCTGGCAGTTCTGGCTGCCGCTGCTCGTTGTCGCGGCCATCTTGCTCGGCAGCGACCGGCCCTGGGAGACGGTCGCCTGGCTCGTGCTGCGCTTCATCGC
>JBKJRX010000324.1:0-6204 GCA_046593155.1 Lacunisphaera sp. | reverse complement strand
GGTCTGCTCTGCGGCGGCATTGTCGGCAACCTCGTCGATCGCGTCGTGCACGGCCATGTCATCGACTTTATCGATCTTCACTTCGGTCGCTACACCTACCCGACCTTCAATGTCGCGGATGCGGGCATCTGCGTCGGTGTTTTCTGGTATGTGCTCTGGTCGTTGCGGCAGCCCGCAACGACCAGCGAGACCTGAAACTTAAAACCTGAGACCTGAAGATTACTGAACCCGATTTTTTCAGGTTTCAGGTCTCAAGTTTCAGGTCTCTGTAGCGCCCCAGGCGCTACTCGACGTTCGCCACCTGCTCGCGGATCCGCTCAAGCTCGTTCTTGAATTCAATCACCCGCTGCGAGATCGTCAGGTCGTTGGCCTTGCTGCCAATGGTGTGAATTTCCCGGCCGATTTCCTGCAGGATAAACTCCGCCTTGCGCCCGATCTCGCCGTCGGCCCGCAACAATTCCGAGAGCTGGGCCAGATGGTGGCGCAGCCGGGTGACCTCCTCCGTCACATCCGAACGGTCGGCAAATAAGGCCACTTCCTTCAGCACGCGCTCGTCGCCCACATCCAGCTCCAGGCCGGCCGTCCGCAGGCGCTGCATCAATTGCTCCTTGTAGACGGCGCTGATCTGCGGGGCGCGGTGGGCAATCGCCTCGACCCCCACGTGCAGTTTTTCCAGGCGGCCGAGAAAATCGATCAGCAGCGCCTCTCCTTCCTTCGCGCGCATGGCGCCCAGTCCGCGCAGCGCCTGGCTGAGCGTCTTAAGCAGCAATGACGACGTCTCCTCGTCCGCCGGGAGCCTGCTCCCGGAACGCTGGGCGCTGGCGATCGCCCAGAGCAGTTCGCCGGTCACCTCGAAGTTGATGTGTTTCGCCCGGGCAAACCTCGTGAGCTGGTCCAGCGTGGCCGTCAGCGCGTCCTGGTCCCATTCGGCCGCGGCGGTGGTCTGGCCCGCCACCTCCACCGCCACGTGCACCTTGCCACGCTGCACGAGCTTCCGCACGGCATCGCCGACCGCGGGCTCGAAGGCCTGCCATTCGTCGGGCAGCGACATAGACAGGTCGAGCCCGCGGCGGTTCACCGAGTTGACCTGCACGGTCAGGGTTTGGGTGCCAAGGGTGGCCGTCGCGCGGCCGTAACCAGTCATGCTGTTCATTGAACAGAAGTAACAAGGAACAAGGGACAAGTGGCAAGAGCAGGCATGCGAAGAACCCGTCATTCCCCCGTGTCATCCTTGCCTGCGATGGATTGGAAGATGCGCTTTAATTCATCCGCTTCCTGCACGAGGTCTTTTCGCTCACTCTCCATGGCCGGATCAGGCCCGGTTTCCAACAAGGCGAGCCAGAGAGCAGATTCCCGCGACTCCTTGCGGCAAACCTTGATCCGATAAAAAAATCCTTCCGGCCAAGCCCCTCCTCCGCTTCCAGATAGTTTGCTGCCACAGATCCCGAAGACCGGACCAGCTGCTTTGCATCCTCGTAGTTCGAGATGGATCGGGGCAGGCGATTCACGAACTGCCGGACCCGTCGGGCGAATTCAAAGGTCCGCTTGACGATATTTTTGGGGTGGGTGGCCACGTCTTTCTTATTTTTTGCCGAGTCGCGTGGCCCTGTGACTTCGCACTTGTTACTTGCTACTTGTTACTTTGCTCCGACAGGAGCTTCTGCACCGTTTGGACATCCTTGTCCCCGCGGCCGGAGAGGTTGATGAGGACGATTTTGTCCTTCGCCAGCGCCTTGGCGCGCTTGAGCCCATGAACGATGGCGTGGGTGGACTCCAGCGCCGGAATGATGCCTTCCTGGCGCGAGCACAATTGGAAGGCTTCCAGGACCTCGTCGTCCGTGGCGTAGGCATATTCAATCCGGCCCGTGTCGCGATAAAACGCATGCTCCGGACCGATGGCGGCATAGTCGAGTCCAGCGGACACCGAATGGGTCAGTTCGATCTGCCCGTCGGGATTTTGGAGAATGTAGGTCTTGCTGCCCTGCAGCACCCCGAGCTTGCCGCCCTCGAAACGCGCCGCGTGTTCCCCGCGCTTGATGCCGCGACCACCGGCCTCGACGCCGGTGAGTTTGACGGCCTTGTCATTCAGAAATTCGTAGAAGCACCCGATGGCGTTACTGCCACCGCCGACGCAGGCGACCATCTCGTCGGGCAGCCGGCCTTCCCGGGCCATGATCTGCTCGCGCAATTCCTGGCCGATGACGCGGTGAAAATCGCGGACCATCATCGGATAAGGATGCGCGCCGAGCGCCGAACCGAGAATGTAGTGCGTGCCGCGGACATTGGTCACCCAGTCGCGCATGGCTTCGTTGACGGCGTCCTTGAGCGTCTTCTGCCCGGCCTCGACCGGGGTGACCTTGGCGCCCATCAGCCGCATGCGGAAAACGTTCAGTGCCTGGCGCTCCATGTCCACCGCCCCCATGTAGACCGTGCACTCGAGACCGAACTTCGCACACACCGCCGCAGTGGCCACCCCGTGCTGGCCGGCACCGGTTTCCGCAATGATGCGTTTCTTCCCCATGCGTTTCGCCAGCAGGGCCTGGCCCAGCGCATTGTTGATCTTGTGGGCGCCGGTGTGCAGCAGGTCCTCGCGCTTGAAATAGATTTTCGCCCCGCCGCAGTGCTGGGTCAGCCGCTCGGCAAAATACAACTCGGTCGGCCGGCCGGCGAATTCCTTGAGGTGGTGCCGCAGCTCCTGCTGGAAGGCCGGGTCCGACCGCGCCTGCTCATAGGCCGCCGTGAGTTCCGCCAGCGCCGTCATCAGGGTCTCCGGCACAAAGACCCCGCCGTAACGTCCAAAATGCCCCGTGGCGTCGGGCAGCTGACCGGGGGCGAGGGGCGCAGGCGTGGTGACGACGGACATGGACTGACAGAACTAGATGCCTTCGGCCCGAACGCAAATGGGATTTAATGCCAGCACCGGCTCGGGATGGAGGCGGGGCTATCAGCCCCGCGAGGCATCGGCATCGCTTTCCAGAATCCACTGAGGATCCCGCCTTCAGATGATAAGCTACACCCGTTTTACCGTCAACAGGGTGTAATCGTCCCGCAGACCCGTGGACCCCGCAAATTGCTCGACGGCGGCGAGAATGGACTCGTTGATTTCCCGCGCGCTGCCCGCGTGCGCCGCGCGCAACGCGTCGGCCAACCGCGCTCCGCCGAATTCTTTTTCGTCGGCATTGGGCGCCTCCGTGAGGCCATCGGTGTAAAGCACCAGCGTCGAGCCGGGCGCAAACTCCAGCGTCTTGTCTTCGATGGCGGAGTCAAAGAGTTCCCCGTCCACCAATCCAACCGGCATGCCTTCGGAACCGACATACTCGCTGAGGTAGGAACCGGTGTGAGGGTCACGCCGGGAAAGAAGGGTGAGTTCATGACCCGCCCGCGCCACCGTCACCTGGTTTTGGCCTGCATCCACCACGGCATAGGTCATCGTGATATACATGCCCTCCCGCATGTCGCCGGCCAGCGAACGGTTCACCTCCGCCAGCACCCGCGCCGGCGAAGTGTGCAGCGGGGCAATCTGCCGCAGGGTCGTCCGGCAGATGGCCATGAGCAGCGAGGCGGACACTCCCTTGCCGGAAACGTCCGCCACCGCGACGCCGACGCGGTCGGCGCCGAGCTTGAAGACATCATAAAGATCGCCGCTCACCTTCTGCGCCGCGAGGTAGCGGGCGTCGATGTCCAGCCCGGGGACCACCGGCATCGTGCGCGGCAGCAGCATCTGTTGCACGTCGCTGGCCAGCGCAAGGTCGAGGTCGAGCCGCTGCTTGTCCACCAGCAGGGCGAGGAAGTCGGCATTGTGCACCGCGAGTCCGGCCTGCTCGGCCAGCGTTTCCACGAGCGAGTAATCCGTCTCGGTGAAGGGCAGGCCGTCGGAGGCGTTGCACACGCACAGGACGCCGATGAGATGCTTGCGCACCGTGATGGGGGCGGCGATGACCGAGCGCACCATCAGCGCCTGATCCTCGTGCTTCACAATGCGCGGATCGTCCGCGGCCTGGGTGATCAGCTCGCCGCGGCCGGTCGCGGCCACCCGGCCGACGACGCCCTCGCCCACCGGAAAGGACTCCGATTTCAACACCTGCTCGATAAACTTGGCGCGTGAGCCCAGCTTCATCCGCTGGGTGTCCGGAATGGGCCGGTGCGGGGGAAACAGGCCCTCGACCGCGACGCCGCGCATCATGTTGTCCGCTCCTTTCTCAAAAATGCAGGCACTCAAGGCACCCGTGCTGAGGATCGCCGCGTGCACGATGCGCTGAAACAACTCCTCGCGGGGCAACCGCTCGCCCACGGCATCCACCATGGTGTGCATGTAATCGAGCACGATCTGCCGTTCCTCCATCAGCACCTGCTTCTCCTCCTCCAACCGGGCGGCCTCCCGCTGGGCGCGCCAGTAAAGCGCGTAGACGAGCATCGCGCCGAGGATACCGCCAAGGATAAAGGGCATCATGTGATTAAAATCTGAAGTTCCGGAAGAAATGCCGAGCCGAAATCACCGCAGGTTTGTTGGGCGGCGGGACTATTAGTCCCGCGAGGCATCGCTGTCGATACCGCCATCCCGCGGGACCGCTAGCCCCGCCTCCCCTGATCACCGCGACTCCACCCGGTTGCGCATGAAGGCCAGCACGTCCTGAAACTTCGCCGCGTTGGCTGCATCGGCGCTCACGAGATTCTCGTGAGCCTCCAGAACCAGCCGGGCGCTCTCAATCTCATTTCTCGCCTTGGTGTCCAAGGCCTGCGCGCCGCCCGTGAAGTTCAGCTTGAAGTCCCTCGCGTCCACCGTCGCGAGCCGGTGCAGACCCAGATTGCGAATCAGCTCGAGGTTGCGCTCCCCCACCCGGGCCAACGTCAGGCCGCCCGGCGGTGTCTGGCGGCGCAATTCCAGGGCGGCCCCGGCCAGGACACCGAGAAAGGTGCTGTCCATGCTGGTGCAGGCGGCGAAATCGATCACGAAGCGGGTCTTCCCCGACCGGATCATCTCCGCCACAAAATCCTTCAGGCTGCCGCTGTTCGCGAACGAGGCCCGGCCCTCGATGCGCACGACCACCGGGTCGGCGTAGGCGTCGACGAGAAAGGTCGGTTTGGTCGGTTCGGGCATGGAGGTTGGTTAACGCAAAGACGCCAAGGTGCAAAGATATCAAGGCGTCGGCTTGGCGTCATTGCGCCTTGGCGTTAAAAAACTTTTCTTAATTTGCAGCCACGATCTGCCGCAGCACGTAGGGCAGAATCCCGCCGTGCTGGTAGTAGTCGATCTCGATGGGCGTATCGATGCGGCAGCGCACCGCCACGTTCTCGATCGCCCCGTTCTTGCGGGTGATTTTGAGCGTGAGGTCCTGCTGCGGCTTGATCGCCGCGGTCAGACCAACGACGTCGTAAATCTCGGTGCCATCCAGCCTGAGTGTCTGCGCAGTGGTGCCTTCCTTGAACTGCAGGGGCAGCACGCCCATGCCGACGAGGTTGGAACGGTGGATGCGCTCGAAGCTCTGCGCCACGACGACCTTCACGCCGAGGAGATTGGTGCCCTTGGCGGCCCAGTCGCGGGACGATCCCGTCCCGTATTCCTGGCCGGCTAGCACGATGAGCGGCACGCCGGCCTGCTGGTAGGCCATGGAGGCATCGTAAATCGAGGTCTCGAGGCCATCGGGTCCGAGCGTGTTGCCACCCTCCTTGCCGCCGAGCATCAGATTCTTGATGCGCACGTTCGCGAAGGTGCCGCGGGTCATCACGCGGTCATTGCCGCGGCGGGAACCGTAGGAGTTGAAGTCCTCGAAGGTGACGGCGTTATCGAGCAGGTATTTGCCGGCCGGCGATGACTTCTTGATGGCACCGGCGGGCGAGATGTGATCGGTGGTCACCGAGTCACCGAAGATGCCGAGCGCGCGGGCGCCCGTGATCGGCCTGATGCTGCCCGGAGTGAGCGTGAAGCCCGTGAAGAACGGCGGCTCCTGGATGTAGGTCGATTGGGCGTCGAAGGCGTAGACGGTGCCCGTCGAGGACGGGATCTCGTTCCACTTCGGGTTCTGCGCGGCGAAATCGGTGTAGAGCTTGCGGAAAATCTCGGGCTTGAGTGCCGCCTGCATCTGATCGCGGACTTCCTTCAAGGTGGGCCAGAGATCCTTCAGGAAGACACTCTTCCCGTCACTGCCGGTGCCGAGGGGTTCAGTCGACATGTCGATGTCCACCCGGCCGGCGATGACTTCTTGA
>JBKJRX010000265.1:0-7922 GCA_046593155.1 Lacunisphaera sp. | reverse complement strand
CTTGGGCGGGACGGCACCCTTGCCCGCCGTGCCGTAGGCCAGCCACCACGGGATGATCAGCGTGCGTTTCTCGCCCGGCTGCATGGCGGCGAAGGCCTCGTCCCAGCCTGCCATGACACTGCCACTGCCGACGCGGAAGACATAGGGCGAGCCGCGGTCGCGGGAGCTGTCGAATTTCGTGCCGTCGAGCAGGTAGCCGTCGTAGTGCACGGCGACCTCGTTGCCGATACCGGGCGTGCGGCCCGTGCCCGGCGCGCGCACAATGTAGCGCAGGCCGGAGGGATTGACGCGGGCGGTCTGGTAGCGCTCGCGCAGGATCGCCGCGTCGGCCTCGCTCAACTGCGGGTTCTCCATGACCTGCCGCATGTATTTGTTGGCGGGCTCGCCGGGGTTGGCGCGGCGGAAGATGCCCGTGCGGGCCTGCCACGCGATGAAGGCGAGGATGAAGCCGAGGATGAGCAGGATACCGAACTTACGCATGAAGGGCGGAATTATTTTTTGGCAAGCAGATCGAGGGCGGCGGCGGTGAGCGCCGTGACGCCGGTCTTGATGGTTGGCTCGGGCAGCGGGGCGAAGAACGGCGAGTGGTTGGCGGGCACGAGGCGGCCGGCGCTGCGCGCCGCGGCGATGACCGCCGGGTCGTTGCCCCCGACCCAGAAGATGCACGCGGGCACCTTTCGTGCCGTGCGGGCGAACTGGGAGAAATCCTCGCCGTAGGTCGCCGCCTCGCCCTCCAGGACGCGCTCCGGCGTCAGCCATTCGCGGAAGACCCCGGTCAGGCGCCGCATCAGCGCCGGGTCGTTCACGGTGACGGGTGTGCGGGTCTCGGCCAGGGTCACCACGGGCAACTGGTCCTCCGGCATCCCGGCGGCGCGGGCCAGGTGCGCGCAGATGCGGCGGATGGACGCGACGAGCTGGTCGGCCACCGCGTCGTCGTAGGAGCGCAGGGTGAGCTGCAGTTTCACCTGGTCGGGGATGATGTTGTGCTTGGTGCCGCCGTTGATGGCGCCGACGGTCACGACGGCCGGGGTGCCGGGCTTGAGCTCGCGACTGACGATGGTCTGGAGGGCCAGCACGATCTGCGAGGCCAGCACGACCGGGTCGCGCGTCGAATGCGGCCGGGCACCGTGCCCGCCGACGCCGCGGACGGTGATGTCAACCGAGTCCACGTTGGCGTAAGTCGGTCCTGAGACGTAGCGCACCGTGCCGGCGACGTCCTCACCGACGTGCAGCGCCAGGGCATAGTCGGGATGTGGGAAACGCGCATAGAGTCCGTCCTGCAGCATGGCCATCGCGCCGGCCCCGATTTCCTCGGCCGGCTGGCCGACAAGGACGAGCGTGCCAGACCAGCGGTCCTTGAGCGCCATGAGCATGCGCGCCGTGCCGATCAGGCCGGTGACATGCACGTCATGGGCGCAGGAGTGCATGGCGGGCGAGTCCTGGCCGGAAAGATTTTTAGTGAGGCCGGTGGCGGCGTAGGGCAGGTCGGTCTTTTCGGTCATGGGCAGCGCGTCCATGTCCCCGCGCACCAGCACGGTGGGGCCGGGGCCGTTCCGGAGCACGGCGACGACGCCGGTGTTGCCGACTTTCTCGGTGACCTCGTAGCCGGCCGCGCGCAGTTCCTTGGCCAGGATCGCGGCGGTGCGGGTCTCCATAAAGGAAAGCTCGGGATGGGCGTGGAGATCCTTGTAGATGGCCTCGAGGGACGGGTAGTCGGCTTCCAGCCGGGTGGCGACCAGGTCGCGCACGCCGTTCGCGGCCTGAGCAGAGGACAGAAAACAGAAGACGGAGGACAGGATCAGGGTGCGGAGTTTCATTTGGGTTCGAGCTTGAGGATGAGTTGGTCGAGGACGGCGTCGGTCTGGAGTTTGAGGCGCTGGGCCGGTGGCGGCTGTTTGTCGGGGGCCGCGGCTTTCTGCTGCCGTGCAAATGCGGCATCGCCCTCGGCGCGGGTGGCGGCGAGGAAAGCCTCCTTGACGTCGTGAAAGGCGGCGCCGTCGGCGAGATCGGCGGCGCTGGTGGGCCGGCCGAAGAAAGCGGCCGTGGACTCGTCGCCGATCCATACGCGCCAGTCGTCGTCGGCCGCGAAATACACCGCGAGCGCACCGCGTTTGGCGACGCCGAGTTTTTCGGCCAGCGCCTTCATGTAGGCGCCCGGCACGGCGTCCTCCGCAGCGGTCGGAGCCGCGGTGAGCAGCCGCGCGACGAGGCGCACGCCGGTGGCGTGCTCGAAGTTGGCGAGCTTGAAGTTAAAATTCTTGGCGCGCGGGGGATCCACGGGGATGAGCCCGGCCGGGTCGTCGAAGTGGGCCGCGGGACCCGGTCCGGTCGAGCCCAGGTAAGGTGCGATCTTGGCGGTGAGTGCCTTGAAGGTTTCGGAATCGGCCTTGAACGCCTTTGCCTCGGCACCGAGGCGGAGAATCTTGATCGAGAAGGCGTCGTCGGGCTGGATCAGCGGCAGCACCTCGAGCCCCTGCACCGTGCGCCCGAAGACGCTGTGCAGGTAGTTGAGGCGCGTGCAGTCGCCGAGCGTGATGAAGAACTCGCAGCCGTTGGTGGCGGGCCCGGCGTTGGCCATGGAGAGGATGCCGACCTGCTTGTGCCGCAGGCCGGGCACGAATTCGTCGTTGAAGCGGTGCGGGATGATGTCGTCGCCCGTGTCCTTGAGGCCGGGATTGCCGCTCTGAATGACAAAGCCCGGCACGACGCGATACCACGTGAGGCCGGTGTAGAACGGTTTGCCGTCGCGGGGCGACAGCGTGCCCTCGGCCAGGCCGACGAATCCGGCGACGGTGGCCGGCACCTGCTTGTAATGCAGCTCGGTGATAAAAACGCCGCGCGGCGTGGTGAATTCGGCGTAGAGCCCATCGATGAGCTCAGGGCGGGGACCGTCGGCCAGTTTTTCCGTGGCGAGGAGGCGGATACTACCGAGCAACAGGAGGGGAAGGAGTCGGCGAAGCATGGCGACAAGCTAGCCCGGTCGGATTATTCCGCGAGTCCTTTCCGCCTGTGCGGTTTGGTGTAGGTCGGGCTTCATGCCCGATATCATGATCTCGTGTCGGGGATAAACCCCGACCTACAACGGCAAAAGGCTGTCGCTCAGAGAAACGAACAGATGTATTCGCAGAGGCCGGCCGGCACCTCGATGGTGAAGCCGCTCTTGCCCGGGACGTCGAAAAAGGTGCCGGCAGGGTAGTCCTGCACCGCCGCCGCGCCGTCGAGGGTGACGCGGCAGGCGCCGGCCGCGATTTCCATGCGCTCGGGGGCGCCGGTGCCGAAATGGTAGCTGCCGGGATAGATGAGCCCGAGTGTCTTCTTTGCGCCGTCCGGCATCAGCACGGTGCGGCTGACGACCTTGCCGTCGAAATAGATGTTGGCCTTGGTGTGGACGGTGACGCCGGCGAACGAGGTGGGCAGGGACATGGGTGGAAGTGAGGGAGAAATGGACGGGGCGAGTCAATCCAACGGGCAAACATGACAGGGATGCTCAGCCCTGCGCCTGATAAAGCTTGAGCAGCGCCTGGGTGCCGTCTTCGGACCAACCGCGGGCGGCGACCTCATCGTAGAGTTTCTTTGCCTGCTTCAGGCCGGGCAGGTCGAGTTTCATCGCCTCGGCCGACTCCAGCGCGATGCGCATGTCCTTCAGAAAATGCTTCACGTAGAAACCCGGGGCGAAATCACCCTTGAGCGCGCGGGGCGCCAGGTTGTTGAGCGACCAGCTCGCCGCCGCGCCGCCGCCAATGCTCTCGATGACGCGCGCCGGATCGAGGCCGGCCTTCTGCGCGTAGGTCAGCGCCTCGCACCACGACATCATGATCGAGGCGATGGAGATCTGGTTGGCCATCTTGCAGTGCTGGCCGGCGCCGGGGCCGCCCTGGAGGATGATGTTTTTCCCCATCAACTCGAACAGCGGTCGCGTGCGGGCGAAGGCCGTCTCCTCCCCGCCCACCATGATCACCAACCGCGCCTCGCGTGCGCCGACGTCCCCGCCGGAGACGGGCGCATCGAGCGCCGCCAGGCCGCGGGCGGCTGCGGCCTCGGCGATCCGCCGGGCGAGCAGCGGGCTGGAGGTCGTCATGTCCACGAGCACCGCGCCGCGTTTCGCGGTGGCGAGGACACCGGCCGGTCCGAAATAGGTCGCCTCCACGTCCGCCGGAAAACCGACGATAGTGAACACGAAATCCGCCTGCCCCGCGGCGACCCCGGCGGAGTCGTGCCACCGGGCGCCGGCCTCGAGCAGCGGCTCGGCCTTCGCCTTGGTGCGGTTGAAGACATGCAGGGCGTGGCCGGCCTTCAACAGGTGGCCCGCCATGCTGCGGCCCATGACGCCGGTGCCGATGAACGCGATCGAGTGCGGGGACATGACCAGACCGCAACATTTCCGCCGGAGTGAAGCGATGTCAAAACGGACTCGCCGACTGCCAGCACCTGACCAAGCTCATCTGCCGATGCAGATCCTCAATATCCTGGCGCCAGTCTTCCTGCTGATTGCGCTTGGCGCGGGGCTGCAAAGGACGGGGTTTGTGTCGCCCAATTTCCTGAAGGAAGCCAACCGGGTGACTTATTATCTGGGTCTGCCCGCATTGGTTTTTTCGCAACTGGCCGCCTCGTTCCATCAAGGCAGTGGCGCGGGCCTCATGCTCGGTGTGATGCTGGGGGCGACGGGCTTGTTGGTGCTCGCCGGCTACCTGATAGCCTGGCTGTTGATCGTGCCGGCGGCGGCGACCGGCACTTTCGTGCAGGGTGGCTTTCGGGGCAACCTGGCGTTTGTCGGTCTGCCGATCATCTATTCCCTGCCGGACTCGCCGCTGGCGGGGGGGCTGTCCGTGCGCACGGCGGCGATTGTGACCGTCGCGCCGATGATGGTGTTCTACAATGTCGCGGGGGTGATCGTGCTGTTGCTCAGCCAGCACACACTGAGCTGGCGGATGCTGGGGCCGTTAGCCAAGCAGCTGGCGGTCACGCCGCCGCTGCTGGCCACGTTTGCGGGCATGGGCTTTGCCCTGGCGGGCTGGACGCTGCCGTCCGCGGTCGACCAGACCTTCACGGCGCTGGGCGAGATGGCGCTGCCGCTCGGTCTCCTCGGGGTCGGCGGCTCGCTGGCGACGGCGCGACTCGGGACCCACTGGCGCCGGCCGCTCGCTTCCGCGCTGTTGAAGACCGTGGTTTCGCCCTTGCTGGGTTGGCTGGTCGGACGCGCGCTCGGCTTGGGTCCGCTCGAATTGAAACTGGTGGTGATCCTCATGGCCTGCCCGACGGCCATCGCGTCCTACACGGTGGCGCTGGAGATGAAGGGCGACGAGACGCTCGCCTCGGGGGCGATCGTGCTCAGCGTGCTGACCTCGCTGGTCTCGCTCGCAGTGATTCTCGCGGTGGTTTGAGACTGATCCGGATCAGGGGTGGGAGGGGCTTTAGGCCCCCGATGCGTCCGAACGCTTAACGTCGGGGCGTAAAGCCCCTCCCACCATGGAAACCCACCTGAATCTTACGGGATGCGCAGTTCGGTGCCGACGCGCAGGACGCCGTTGGGCCCGAGCAGCGTGGCATTGGCCGCGTAGATTTCCTGCCAGCGGCTGGCGGCGCCGTAGTAGCGCTGGCTGATGCGGGAGAGCGAATCGCCGGCCGCAACCACGTGCGTGCGCCCGCCGGGCGCGGCGGCCACGGTGGGGGCGGCGGTCGGCGCCGGGGCGCCCGTGGTGCGGGAAAGCGTCGTCTTCAGCTGGTAGTTTTCACCGGCGAGCACCGAGTTGGCGCCCTGCAGCTGTTGAGCCAGGGCGCGGGCCGCGGCGAGATCGCGGGAAGACTGGGCCGTCGTGCGCTGCAAGGCAGCGACCGCCTCGCTGAGGCGGGTGAGCTCCGTCTGCGTGCTGCCTTCGCTGCTCTGCGCAGCGGTGCGTAGCTGGTCCATCTGACCCGTGAGAGTGGCGACCTGCGCCGCCAGCGCATCGCGCTCGGCGGTGACGGCCGTGGCCGACCGGCTGGTTTTTTCCGCCAAAGCATCGCGGTCGCGCTGCAGGGCGGCATAACCACGCAATGAGGTGGCGAGCCGGTCTTCGGTGTCTGCCAGTTTCCTGGCCAGCTCGCTGTCGTCGCCGCTGCCGGCGGTCGTCGGCGCGGAGGCGGTTTGCGCGGTGGCGAGCTGCTGCTTCGTTTCCGCGAGAGCGGTTTCGAGTTCCCTTACGCGACCGGAAAGGTCGGGGGAGGCCGGCGCGCGGCTGCGGGGAACGGCCGCGAGTTGCGTTTCGAGTTCACGCACGCGGCTCGAGAGATCCGCCTTCGCCGGGCCTACGGCGGACAAGTCGGTGTTGGCCTTGGCGAGTTGTGCTTCCAGTTCACTGACCCGGGCCGTCAGGTCGGGATAGGCCGGGGCGCTGGGCTGGGCGGAGGCGAGCTGGGTCTTTTCCTGCTCCAGGCGCGCGATGGTATCGCGGAGGTCGTTCTGGGCGGCGTGCGCAGTGTCGCGTTCGCTGGTGACGCTCCCGGCCTGGGCCTGCAGGGCGACCAGCTGCGTTTCGAGATCCTTGATGCGCGCGGTGTCGGCCGTGGTGTCGCGTAGCTGGCGGCCGGCGGTGGCGAGCATCTGCTGCATGCGTTCGCGATCGGTGCGGAGTTGCGAAACCTCGCCAGCCAGCTCAGTCACGCGGCCGGACAGTTCATCGCGCTCGCGTCGCAGCTGGGTGCTGTCGCCGGTGCTGCGGGCGGCGTTTTCGGCCGCGAGCTGCTGCTGCAGGCCGGTTTGGGCGGCTTCCGCCGCAATCACCCGGCGGGCGGAGTCGGCCATGGCGGTTTCAAGTTCGCCCACGCGGCCGGAAAGATCGGGATAGGCCGGGGTGGTGGCGGGCTGGGCGGCAGACCTGGCCTGGGCGAGGGCGGCCTCAAGTTCACGGACGCGATCGAGATGCCCCGGCGGGGCCACCGGGCTGCGGCGGGCGGTGGCCTCCGCCAGCTGGCGGCCGGTGTCGGCGAGCAGCTTCTGCATGCGTTCGCGGTCGCTGCGAAGCTGGGCGACCTCGTCGCTGAGCGTGGCGACGCGGCCGGAGAGGTCGGGATAAGCGGGGGTAGTGGACTTTTCGGCGGCGGATTTCTCCGCGGCATCCTTCGCCTGGGTGAGCGCCACCAGCTGCTGCCTGGCCTGGCCGGCTTCTGCCTTCGCTGCCGCTACGGCGGACAAGTCGGAGGACGCTTGCGCTTCAAGTTCACGCACCCGGCCGGATAGATCAGGATAGGAGGGGGCGGCGTTACGCGCCGCAGCGAGGGCGGTTTCGAGTTCGTTCACGCGGCCGGAAAGATCCGGATAGCTGGGGGCCGCCGGTTTGGCTGCGAGCTGCGTCTCCAATTCAGTCACGCGCCCGGATAGATTGGGATAAGCCGGTGCGGCATTGCGCGCGGCCGCCAGGGCGGATTCGAGCTCGGTCACGCGCCCGGAGAGATCGGGATAACCGGGGGCCGCGGGCTTGGCGGCGAGGCTCTGTTCGAGGCTGGCGACGCGGTCACGCAGATCGGGATATGCGGGGGCGGCGTTGCGGGTGTCTGCCTTCGCTTGGGTGAGGGTGGCAATCTCCTGCTTGGCGCGGAGCGCTTCGGAGGACAGGGCGTCACGCTCGGCGGTGAGGCGGCCCACTTGCGTTTGGGTGGCCGTGTTCGTGGCGGCCAGCTTGGTCTCGAGTTCGCCGACCTTGTCGCTGAGGTTCGGATAAGCCGGCGTGGCGCTGCGGGCGGCAGTGAGGGCGGTTTCCAATGCGCTTACGCGGCCGGAAAGATCCGGATAGGCGGGGGCGGCATTACGGGCGGCCGCGAGGGACGCCTCCAGTTCGGTGACCTTGCCGGAGAGGTCCGGGTAGGTGGGCGTGGCGGGCTTGATGGCGGCGGCCTGGGTTTTCAGCGCGGCGACCTGCGTGCGCAGTTGGTTCGATTCGGTCGTG
>JBKJRX010000118.1:0-4372 GCA_046593155.1 Lacunisphaera sp. | reverse complement strand
GCTCGACACCTGGCTGCACAAGAATCGCGAGACCGCCGAAATCATCCGCAAGAAAATCGAGGAGAACGAGCACGAGCGAAAGGAACTCGCCGGCATCCGCAACATCGCCAAGGAACGCGCGAAGAAAGCTTCGCTCCACAACAAGAAGCTCCGCGATTGCCGCCTCCACCTCGGCGACAAAAACCCGCGCGCCGAGGAGAGCACGCTCTTCATCGTCGAGGGCGACTCCGCCGCCGGCTCGCTCACGTCCACACGAGACGTGCAGACGCAGGCCGTCTTCGCGCTGAAGGGCAAGCCGCTCAACACCTACGGCCTCACGAAAAAAGTCATCTACGAGAACGAGGAGTTCCACCTTCTCCAGGCCGCGCTCAACATCGAGGACGGTCTCGATGGCCTGCGCTACAACCAGATCGTCATCGCCACCGACGCCGACGTGGACGGCATGCACATCCGCCTGCTGCTGCTCTCGTTCTTCCTCCAGTTCTTCCCCGACGTCATCCGCAACAACCACCTCTTCATCCTGCAGACGCCGCTCTTCCGCGTCCGCAACAAGAAGATCACGCGCTACTGCTACTCCGAGCAGGAGAAGCAGGCCGCCGTCGTCGAATGCGGCGCCACGCACGAGATCACGCGCTTCAAGGGCCTCGGTGAAATCTCCGCCGGCGAGTTCAAGGATTTCATCGGCGAGAACATCCGCCTCGACCCGATCAATCTCCACCACCTCTACAGCAGCGACGAACTCCTGAGCTTCTTCATGGGCAAAAACACCCCCGAGCGCCAGGACTTCATCATCGATAATCTCCGGGTGGAAAAAGACCTCGTGGAAGCTTAAGCTTCCACGCGAAACCTGAACGCTGAAAGTTTCGGAATGTAGGGCCGTCGCTCGCCGACGTGCCGAAGGTGGAGCGCGCTGACCCCAGCGCGCTTCAGGAGGTGCGCTCCCAAACCAGCGTGTTGAGGTCAACCCGCTCCACCCCGATCCCGTGGGCCAGCTCGCTCGCTCGCGCTTCTTCCGACACGCTCGCCGACGGACCAAGGTGGAACCTGCGCTCCGCGCAGGTTGGATCAAAGGTAGGGCGGCTTGTCCCAAGCCGCCGCGGCGCGTTAAGGATAACGCGCCCTACCGTGGGCCAGCGAGCTAGCTCGCGCCTTCGGGGCATAAAGCCCCTCCTACGATTCCCCGCCGCGGCCCGTCAGGGACGACTCGCCCTACTGGTCCTTGGCCGCCGATTAATAAAGGTAGGGCGGTGACTCCGTTCACCGCCTCGGCGCGGAGCGAAGTCCGCGCCCTACCTATTTTTCAGGTCTCAGGTTTCAAGTTTCAGGTTTCTGCCTTTTTGTCCGCGTTTGTCCTACACCGCGATTTGACGGCGGCCCGGTAACCGCCCTACCGTGGCATCGGAAAAATCCCCGATGGTCCCCAACCTGTTTTCACCCCAAGCGCGCCACGGAAGCAAAGGCGGCTCCTTGATCGCTGCGCGACCTTCGTGTAAATCCTCAGGTCTCAGGTTTCTTTTCCTGACGACGGTCAGGACAAACACCGGGTTGGCAGCAGCCAACAACGGTGTGCTTTCAGCCTTCAGTTTTTTACCGCCAGCCGCCCTTTGCTCTTCGCTCCTGGCGCTTTGCTTGCTCTTCGGCGGCTGCTCGTCCGCGCTTACGCCTCATCGCGCACCGGCGTCCCTTAGCACCTCCGAGCGCACCACGCTCAACCTGAAGATCTACGACGCCGCCTGGCAGCTCGTGAACGACAAATATTTCGACCCGCAATTCCGCGGCGTGGACTGGGCCGCGATGCGCACGAAATACCGGGCCACCGCCGCGGCCGCGATGGACGAGGCCCAGCTTTATCGCGTGCTCGACCGCCTGTGCGCCGAATTGAAGGAATCCCATCTCACGCCGCTCCCGCCACGTCGTGCACAGGAGATCCGCACCTCACGCCGCATGGCCGTCGGCATGGGCTGGATCCCGCTCGAGGGCCGGCTGGTGGTGACGGACCTGATCCCCGGCGGTCCCGCGGCCGCGGCCGGCGTCCAGCCGGGTTGGGTCGTGTTATCGTGTGAAGGCCGGCCGCTCACCGACGCCCCGCCGCTCCCGCCTCAGCAAGGCCGGACCATCACCTTTGGCTTCCTCGACCTGAAAAACGAGGCCCGGGCCATCACTTTCCAGCCGGAGCTGCTGAAGGTCGGACAACTGCTCACGCACGAACTGCCCGGCGGCATCCGCTACCTGCGCTTCGACAAGTTCGACCGCGAAAGCCTGCGCTGGCTCAGCCGGCAATTGAAGGAGCACCGGGACGCGCCGGGCGTCGTGCTCGATCTGCGCGAAAATCCCGGCGGCTACATCTACGCCGCCAACCTCGCCATCGGGGAATTTTTCGACCACCGCGTGCCCACGGGTCAATTTGTCCGGCGCAGCGGCCGGATCAGCGAGGGCCACGGCCTGCCGTTCTTTTCCGCCCGTTACGAGGGCCCGCTGGCCGTGCTCACCGGTCCCGCCACCGGCAGCGCCGCCGAGATCTTCGCCCACGTGATGCAACACAATCGCCGCGGCACCGTCATCGGCCGGCGCACCGCCGGGGCGGTCATCGTCTCGCGCACCTACCCGCTGCCCGGCGGCGGCAAGCTGCAGGTGCCGATCCAGGATTATCGCGGCCTCGACGGCCTGCGGCTCGAAGGCCGCGGGGTCACACCCAATATCGGCGTGCGTCCGCTCGGTTTCGCCGACCTGCGCAAGGGCCGCGATATCGACGTGGAAACCGCCCTGACCGCCTTGGGCTCGCCGAAGGGCGCCCCCGTCGCCGCCGCGCAATAAGGGCAGGGCGGTGACTCCGTCACCGCCGCGGCGCGGAACGGAGTCCGCGCCCTACCCTGCGGCCCGCCGACGCTTGGCGGACCTGAGTTGCCTTGAGGTGGAACCCGGCCTTCCGCCGTCGCCAAGCCTATGGCGGACAAGCCGACGGGTTGATTTGATACGGGCCTACCTTCCGCCCTCACCAAGCCTATGGCGGACAAGCCGGGCAGGTTGGTAGGGGCCGTTGCCCCCAACGGCCCTTCCGCTGGCGCTTGAGGGCAAGCGCCCCTACCTTTCAGTTTTCAGCCCTCAGCACTCAGCTTTCTCTTCTACCGTTGACCGCCGTTCCCTAATTTCCCTCTCTGTCAGGCAACCGGACCGATTCCCCACCAAGCAGCGAAGCCCAATCCCTTAGCTTCTTCGTAGTATCATTTTCCACCACTAATCCTCACAAAGACTTCACTAAATTAGTGACCCATTAGTGCACATTAGTGGTGACCAAAAAAACTTTCCTAAATGGCCAAGAAGAAACCTTCCAAGAAGAACGACCAAACCGAGCTGCCACTCGACGGCGCAGACGCACCGTCGCAGAAACCTGAAACCGGAAACCTGAAACCTGAAGGATCCGGCAAAGGCAAGAAAGCTCCCAGCTCTGACGGCACACCGATCGGGGATTCCTCCGCCGTATTGGTTCCGAACCCTCAGGTTTCAGGTTTCAGGTCCTTGGGAGCCGTAGGCCCGGCGAAGGATGCTCAGGTTTCCGACGGCGGCGCTCCCGCCGACATCCCGCCGCCGCCGAAGCGCAAGAAGGGCGAAAAGGTCCAGGACGAGCAAGCCCCCCTCGCCGTCTCCTACCGCAACTGGTTCCTCGACTACGCCTCCTACGTCATCCTCGACCGCGCCGTCCCGCACATCGACGACGGCCTGAAGCCCGTCCAGCGCCGTGTCCTCCACACCCTCTGGGACATGGACGACGGCCGCTTCCACAAGGTCGCCAACGTCGTCGGCGCCACGATGAAGCTCCACCCGCACGGCGACGCCTCCATCGGCGCCGCGCTCGTGTCCATCGGCCAGCGCGCCTGGCTCATCGAGCCCCAGGGCAACTACGGCAACACCCTCACCGGCGACGATGCCGCCGCCCCCCGTTACATCGAGGCCCGCCTCACCGCCTTCGCCAAGGACGTCCTCTTCACCCCGAAGACCACCACCTGGCAGCTCAGTTACGACGGCCGCAACAAGGAGCCCATCACGCTCCCCGCCAAGTTCCCGATCGTCCTCCTCGAGGGCGCCGATGGCATCGCGGTCGGCCTCTCGACCAAGGTCCTCCCGCACAATTTCAACGACCTCTGCCGCGCGGCCATCAACCACCTCCAGGGAAAAACCTTCCGCATCCTCCCCGACTTCCCGACCGGCGGCACCGCCGACTTCGCGGAATACAACGACGGCGAGCGCGGCGCCGATGGAAGCGTCGGCGTGCGGGTGGAGCTTCATCGTGGCGCCGACGACATTGGCGACCTTGTGGAAGCGGCCGTCGTCCATGTCCCAGAGGGTATGGAGGACGCGGCGCTGGACGGGCTTC
>JBKJRX010000107.1:0-3956 GCA_046593155.1 Lacunisphaera sp. | reverse complement strand
GAGGTGGAACCCGGCCTTCCGCCGTCGCCAAGCCTATGGCGGACGAGCCGGACGGGTTTTCAAGTTCCGCGTCAAACCAACCCGGCCAGAGGCCGGGTTCCACCTCCTTGAGGATGCAGATTCTTGGAGGGTCGGCCTCCCGGCCGACCGCGGCCGGTCACCCGCCGGACCAGTTCGCAAAAACTCGGGAAGGGTAAATGGCTCAAGCTGCTGCCGGAGAGCGGGAAATGGGCCGCTGCCTCGGCGCTTGCGTGACGGGATTTATTTCCTCTAGCTAGCCGGCTCTCTCATGAAAAAAGCCCTGATTACCGGCATCACCGGCCAGGATGGTTCCTATCTCGCCGAGTTGTTGCTCGCGAAGGGTTACGAGGTGCATGGCATCATCCGCCGCGCCTCGACCTTCAACACGAGTCGCATCGACCACCTTTATCGTGATCCGCACGTCAACGGCGTGAAGCTCTTCCTGCACTACGGGGACCTCGCCGACTCAGTGCAGATGGTGAAGCTGCTTTATGAGCTCCAGCCGGACGAAATCTACAATCTCGGCGCCCAATCGCACGTGCGCGTATCCTTTGATATCCCGGAATATACTGGCGACGTGGTCGGCCTTGGCGCGGGGCGGATCCTCGAGGCCATCCGCGAGGCCGGGCTCGTAAAGAAGTGCCGGTTTTACCAGGCGTCGTCGTCCGAAATGTTCGGCAAGGTGCAGCAGGTGCCGCAGACGGAGGCGACACCCTTCTGGCCGAGGTCACCCTATGGCTGTGCCAAGATGTATGCGCACTGGCTGACGGTGAACTACCGCGAGAGCTACAATCTGCATGCTTCCAGCGGCATCCTGTTCAACCACGAGAGTCCCCGCCGCGGCGAAACCTTTGTTACGCGCAAGATCACCCGGGCGGCCACCCGCATCAAGCTGGGCCTGCAGGAATCCCTCTACATGGGCAACCTCGACGCCCAGCGCGACTGGGGCTACGCCAAGGAATACGTGGAGATGATGTGGGTCATGCTGCAGCAGGACAAACCCGACGACTACGTGGTCGCGACCAACGAGACGCACACGGTCAAGGAGTTCATCCAGGAGACCTTCGGGCGGCTCAACCTCGACTGGGAGAAATACGTCAAATACGACGCCCGTTATGAGCGTCCCGCCGAGGTCGAGCTGCTCATCGGCAACCACGCCAAGGCAAAAAAGCAGCTCGGTTGGGAGCCCACGGTGAAGTTCAAGGAACTCGTGAAAATCATGACCGCGGCCGACCTGGCGCTCGCCCAGCGCGAGGCCCAGATCGCCAGTCTGCCGGGCATGGCCCAAACACCATTCGCATGAAGCTGTTTGTTGCGGGACACAACGGCATGGTCGGTGCGGCGGTGGTCCGGCGCTATCGCGCAGAGCCGGGGGTGACATTTATCCTGAGAACCCGGCAGGAGCTGGACCTGACGGATCAAGCGGCGGTGAGCAGATTCTTCGCGGACACGAAGCCCGACGCGGCCGTGATTGGCGCGGCCAAGGTCGGCGGCATTCACGCCAACAACACCTATCCGGCCGATTTCATCTATGAGAATCTGGCCATCGCCACCAACTGCGTTCAGGGCGCCTACCGGGCGGGGGTAAAACGGCTGCTTTTTCTCGGTAGCTCGTGCATTTATCCGAAGCTGGCACCGCAGCCGATGCCCGAGAGCAGCCTCCTCAGCGGCCCGCTCGAGCCGACCAACGAGGCCTACGCCATCGCCAAGATCGCGGGCCTGAAGCTCTGCGAGTATTACCGCAAGCAGCACGGCGTGCTCTACCACTCGGCCATGCCGACCAATCTCTATGGCCCCGGCGACAATTACCACCTGCAGAATTCCCACGTGTTGCCGGCGCTCATCCGCAAGTTCCACGAGGCGAAGCAGGCCGGGCGCGGCGAGGTCATGGCGTGGGGCACGGGTTCGCCGAAGCGCGAATTTCTTCACGTGGATGAACTCGCGGACGCCTGCGCTTTCCTGCTGAAGCTTGATAACCCGCCCGACCTGATCAACGTCGGCACCGGCACGGACGTGACCATCCGGGAGCTCACAGAGATCGTGGCGACGGTGGTGGATTTCAAGGGCAAGATTGTGTGGGACGCCACCAAACCCGACGGCACGCCGCGCAAACTCATGGACGTCTCGAAGCTCACCGCCCTTGGCTGGAAGGCCCGGGTTGGTTTGCGCGAGGGAGTCGAAAAAACCTATGCTTGCTTCCTGGCGGAGCAGAGCGCGGGCACACTGCGGGGTTGAGATGGCCCGCGGTTTTCCGCCGCCGCCAGGACCATGACGGACAGGCCGGACGCGTTTGCCGGCGCTAAAAATCTCGGGCCGGCTCTGTGCAGGACGTTGACCTTGTGTCCGCCCGACTCCAAGCTGCCTGGCGTTGGCCCAGTCAGTCCTGCACATACAACCCATCCCACCCATGTCCACCACACCCGACACCCCACCCCCTGCCGCCGCCTCGGTCACTGCCACCGAAGATCGCACTGTCGCCATCCTCACCTACATCACAATCATCGGCTTCATCATAGCGATTGTGATGCACAGCAGCAAGAAAACCGCGCTCGGCGCCTTCCATTTGCGGCAGGGGTTGGGACTTTTGATCACTGGGCTGGTCATTTGGATTCCCTGCATGATCATCTCCATGATTCCGGTGGTTAATATTCTCATGATCCTGGTGGGCCCCGCCGTGGCCATTGGTCTGTTTGTGTTTTGGATCATGGGCCTGATTGCGGCAGTCAATGGCCAGCAAAAGCCCCTTCCGCTGGTCGGCGAACATTACCAGAAGTGGTTCGCCGGCGCCTTTGTCTGAGGGCCGCTCGGTGCCATTGCCCGGCCGTCCGCTGAACGCGGGCGGCTTTTATGTGCGCGGCCTCCGGCGAAGCTTCGGCTGGAAGGTAGCGGCGGTTGCGACTTTCCGCTTGCGGAGGGCGGCCCGCTGCCAAGGGTAACACCGTCCATGATCGCACCCGAAACCTTTTCCCACATCGAAAACATAAAGAAGCGCGCCGGCTACTTATGGAGGTTTCTTTGACGTCGAACAAAAGCAGCGGGAAATAGAGGCGATGGAGGCGCAGATGGGCGCCCCGGATTTCTGGAACAACTCCGAGCGGGCCCAGAAGCATATCGCCGCCGTCAACGGTCTGAAACGCACCATCGGCGGACTCGTGGCCTTTCACAAACGGCTCGACGACGCCGCGGTCATGGTCGAATTGATCGAGTCGGCCTCCGCGGCCGAGCAGGAGGATTACGCCAAGGAGCTCGGGGCTTCCGTCACCATCATGGTCGAGGAGCTCGACAAGCTCGAGATCGCCTCCTTCCTCACCGGCCAGTTCGACCGCAACAACGCCATCTTCAGCATCCAGGCCGGCGCCGGTGGCACCGAGTCCAACGACTGGGCCGACATCCTGTTCCGCATGTATTCGCGTTGGGCGGAGCGGAGGAATTTCTCGGTTGAACTCATGGATGTGCAGCCCGGCGACACCGCGGGCATCAGCAAGGCCACGATTCTCATCAAGGGCGAAAACGCCTATGGCTACGCCAAGGCCGAACGTGGCGTCCACCGCCTCGTGCGCATCAGTCCCTTCGACTCCAACAAGCGTCGGCACACCTCGTTCTGCGCGGTCGATGTGGTCGCGGAAATCACCGACGATATTGTGATCGATATTCCGGAGAACGAGATCCGCACCGATGTTTACCGCTCCTCCGGCAAGGGCGGCCAGGGCGTCAACACCACGGACTCCGCCGTGCGCCTCACCCACATTCCCTCGGGCATCGTGGTCGTCTGCCAAAACGAGCGTTCGCAGATCAAGAACAAGGCCACCGCGCTGAACGTCCTCAAGGCGCGCCTCTACGAAAAAAAGCAGGATGAGCAGCGCGCCGAGATGGACAAGTTCTACGGCGAAAAGGGCGAAATCGGCTGGGGTAGTCAGATCCGCAGTTATGTTTTG
>JBKJRX010000020.1:0-17373 GCA_046593155.1 Lacunisphaera sp. | reverse complement strand
TGAAAACGCAGTTTACAAAGTTCCGAGCGGTTGCCGGCCTCGTCACGGCCCTCGTTCTAAGTCTCACACCCGTTTCCGCGGCCGACGAAAAGCAAGGCGGCCATGGCGAGCACGCGCACGGCGATGCACCGAAGCTTACCAGCGCGACAGCCGCGTTGGAAACAATGCACAAGCTGCACGTTGAACTCACGGCGCAGATTAAAGGCAAGGAGCTCAATGCGGTCCACGATACCACGGAGAAGCTGGCTGCCGCAGCGAAAGCGTTGCCTGCGTTGTCAAAAGAATTGGCCGCGGACAAGCAGAAGCGCGTCGATGGCACCGTGAAAAACCTCGCGAAGGCACTCGACCAATTGCACCACGCCGCGGATGAAGGCGAGCAGGCCAATTCGGAAAAACACCTGAAGACCGTTGACTCGCTGATCGGCATGATTTCGTCGCAATACGGTGCCGGAGGGAAGGACTCCGCAGCAAAGCACGGTCATTGATCTGGCCACGCTGTTTTACGCGAAGATGCGCCCACCTGCCGGTGCACATCTTCGCGCCCTGGCGACCTCCTTATGACCGACTATCGCAATTACGAAGCAGCGCTGTCAGCTTCCTACAATCTCGCGGCTGAGCAGTATCGTCGCGACGACGAAATAGAGGTGCGGTCCGAGAATCATCGTCGATTGTGCGGGAATCTCGGACGCATGTCGGGCGCTTTTGGACGAGAGATCGATGTGCTTGATGCCGGCTGCGGCACAGGCCGACATTTTCATTGTTTGAACAACGTCAGGTGCCTGGTCGGCCTGGATATCTCAATTGATATGCTGCATGCCGCGGCCAAACCGGTGCGTCAGTCGGACGTAACGGCACGGCAGATAGAACTCATCCGAGGGAGCATCTATGAGCAGGTATTCCCGGCCGAATCATTCGACCTGATCTATTCCATCGGGTGTGTTCGGGAATGGTGCAAAGGCGACGCCCGAATTATGCGCCACTTTTCACGGATGGCTGCGGCCAGGCGGGCGGCTTTACTTCAATGTGATCGAATCTTCAGTCGACCCGGCTCCAGTCGCCCTGCGGCGCAAGATTCGCAAAATGATTTATCCTGCTTTACCGCGTTCGATCCGCCGCAAACTGGACGAGCGCGCAGCGAGACACCCCGTGTTTCTCATGCAACATGACGAACTCGCAGCCGTGGTCTTTGATGGTGGATTCACGGATTTTAGTCTCTCGCTCAACCTCTGCCCGACGCCTCTCTGGAAAGGCGTTCACCTTGAATGCTACGCCCATAAATAACAACCCACCGAACCCCATGAAACTGCATCTACTCCGAATCCTGCTCGTCGCCTGCGTGGCTTTCGCCAGCGCGGCCCGATTGGCCGCGGCCGATACGCCCGACCAATTCGCCGTCAAAGCCGTCCTCAAAGAATACAAAACAGCGCTTGAGCAGCGGAATGCTGCACCGGCCGCCAAGCTGTTCACGACCGACTCGCAAGTTTTTGAGTCAGGCGGAGTCGAAGGGACGTTTGCCGACTACCTCGATCATCACATCGGCCCCGAACTCGACGAATTCAAGGAGTTCAGCTTCCGCGACTACAAGGCAGATGTCCGCGTGGACGGGGCTTACGCCTTCGCGACCGAGACCTATATCTACAAAATCGTGCTCAAAGAAGGCGATCGCGTGATCGAGAAACGCGGCGTTGCCACGTCCGTGCTCAAGAATATCGGCGGTGAGTGGAAAATTACCCAAACGCATTCGTCCTCACGCAACCTGCCCAAGAAGAACTGAACCGCGAAATGATCGCGCCCGAAGCAATCAAGCCCGCGCTGGCTTACGGTTGGCTCACGCCATTCTACGACCCGGTGGTGCGGTGGACGACACGCGAGCGCGCGTTCAAATCCCACCTGCTCTCGCAAGCAAACATCCGCGCGGGACACCGCGTCCTCGATGTCGGGTGCGGCACCGGCACCCTGGCGCTCACCGCCAAGCGGGCGTGCCCCGGGGCCGTTGTGACCGGGCTCGACGCCGACCGGACGGTGTTGGCGCGTGCCGGCCGCAAGGTGGAGGCCTCAAGCCATTCGGTGACGTTGGTCGAGGGCCGGGCCGACTCGATGCCTTTCGGCAGCGGCACTTTCGACCGCGTGATCAGCAGCCTGTTTTTTCACCACTTGGATCGTGTCTCCAAGCAGCGCGTGTTCCGGGAAATCCATCGCCTGTTGGTGCCGGGAGGCGAACTCCATGTGGCCGACTGGGGGAGGCCGGGAAATGTGGTCATGAGTGCCGCGTTTCTCACCGTTCAGCTTCTCGATGGTTTCTCCACCACGGCAGACAATCGTCATGGGCTGCTTCCGGCCCTCATGCGGGAAGCGGGCTTCCATGAGGTCCAATCCACCCGCCACTTAAGCACTCCCTGTGGGACGCTCTCAGTCTTTCGGGCGGTGCGAACTTAATTTATTTGTCCCATCCCACCTTTATTCGTCCCATCCCACCCATGAAATCCATCCGTATACTCCAAGCCATCGGTCTATTCGCGCTGCTCGGTCTCACCCTGCAGGCGCACGACAAGGACGCCCCACTAAACGCCGAACAGAAAGCGTTTCTTGCCCAATATGAATCTGTCCGTGCCGCACTTGCTGCCGACGATCTCGCGGCGGCGAAGAAAGCTGCTGCCGCCGTCGTGACTGAGGCGAAAACGGCGCCGAAGGAACCGCTCACTGATGAGCAAAAGGAGCGTCAGTTGAAGTTCGCTGCCACCGTAAAAGCGCTCGCATCCGCTGACTCCCTGAAGACGGCGCGGAGCGAGTTCAAGGCGCTGAGCCGGCGCGCGATTCATTACGCTGAGGGCAAAGAAGGCTACTTCGTCGCAAACTGCCCTATGGTGGAAGGCGGGGAAGGCGATTGGGTGCAGACCTCGGAGCGGATCAGCAACCCGTATTTCGGGAAAAGCATGTTGACCTGCGGCAGCATTAAGTAGGCACATTTTCTGGCCAGCGCGTGGGTTACGGGCGTCTGGATGGTGTCTACTCGTGATGGTCCAGCCGCCCGGCTGCGGTTGCGTCCTTTGCGCACCGCCTAGAGGGCGCTGTGCCATACGTCACTGCACTTTTTGGCCGAGCACAGTCGGGGGCTCCGCGCCATGAGTGTAAGGAACCCCGGTATGCCTTGGGCTGTCCCCTTGAAGGGACTTCCTGCGTCGACGAGGCATGTGCGGCTATAAGGCTCCTCCCAAAAATCACTCCATGAAACGCCCTGACCTGCCACCTGCTTCTGTCCCCCTTTCAAATGCTTCCAGGCGCGCTTTCTTGCGCGCTGCCGCGGCTGCGGGAATGTGGGCCGGATTATCGCGATTCGCTCCGGCCTATGCTCAGTCGCCACATGCGGGGCATTCGAGCGTGGCTGCACCTGTCGGCCCGGTTCCTCCGATAAGCGGTAGGGCATCGGTCGTCGATCTGATGATCGACAAAATGGATTTCCGAATCGGAGAGCGCGTGGGCCAGGCCGTCACTGTGAATGGGTCCCTGCCGGCACCGCTGCTCCGGTTCCGGCAAGGTCAGGAGGTTAAGCTACGCGTCACGAACCGGTTGAAAGAGCGCGCGTCGATCCACTGGCATGGCATTTTGCTTCCGCCGGAAATGGACGGCGTGCCGGGCGTCAGCTTCAAAGGCATCGATCCGGGCGAGACGTTCGTCTATCGGTTTCCGCTCAAGCAATACGGCACGTATTGGTATCATAGCCACTCCGGCGCACAGGAGCAACTTGGGCTCTACGGGCCCTTCATCGTCGATCCCGCGGAGGACGAGCCGTTCGCCTACGCCAGCGATCATGTCGTGATCCTTTCGGATTGGACGTTCAGCGACCCCATGCGGCTGCTCGCGAAGCTGAAAAAGCAGAGCAATTTCAGTAACATGCAGCAGCGCACTCTGGGCGACTTCTTCGACGACGTGTCCGAAAAAGGCTTCAAACGCACTTGGGCCGACCGCAAGGAATGGGGTAAGATGCGGATGGATCCGAGCGACATCGCGGATCTCACCGGGACCTATTTCAACTATTTGCTCAATGGTCGTCCGGGGGCAGCTCCGTGGACTGGAATCTTCAAACCCGGCGAACGCGTGCGCTTGCGCTTCATAAACGCTGCGGCAACGACGCATTTCGATGTGCGCATCCCCGGCCTGAAAATGACGGTGGTCCAAGCCGACGGCCAGCACGTGAAGCCGGTCGAGGTGGAGGAGTTCCGGATGGGCGCGGCGGAAACCTACGACGTGATTGTCGAGCCCACGGAGGATCGCGCCTACGCGCTGTTCGCCGAGACGACCGATCGAAGCGGCTTTGCGCTCGGCACGCTCGCGCCGCGTGAGGGCATGATGCCGCAAATCCCCGAACGCAGAATACGTCCGCTGCGCACGATGGCGGATATGGGTATGGCCGACATGGCGATGGGCGAATCTGCCATGGGGAAAATGGACATGGGCAAAGCAGACGCCAAGCCGACGGAAATGAGCGGCATGAGTCCCGCCGATCACGCGGCGATGATGGGAACCAAACCGCAATCTTCCTCATCGGCCGGCGATATGGCCGGAATGGCTGGCATGGGCACAGCAAGTCCGACCCCATCTCCAAAACCGGCGGGCGGTCACGAGGGCATGCCCGGAATGGCGAACACGGGAAGCACGGCGGGAATGCCCGGGATGAAAGATAAAGCGCCCATGCCTGGCGGGGGCGGGATGGGCGGAATGAAAAACCCGTTTGGTCCGGGCAACAGCATGGTGGCGATGTCACCGATGAGTCGCGCGAACGAACCTGGCACCGGACTCGGCCAAGATGGCCGACGCGTTCTCGTTTACCGCGATCTCGTCGCACTCGATGCGCGGCCAGTGCCTGCGCCTGAGCGTGAGATCGTGATGAACGTGACGGGAAACATGGAGCGTTTCATCTGGGGTTTCGAGGGTAAGAAATTTTCAGAATCCGAACCCATCGCGCTCCGGTTCGGCGAGCGCGTGCGGATTACATTCATCAACCACACGATGATGGAGCATCCGCTGCACTTGCACGGAATGTTCATGGAACTGGAAAACGGAACCGAAGGGCTCGCGCCCCTGAAGCATACTGTCACCGTAAAACCCGGCGAAAAACTATCCGTGCTGGTCACCGCCGATGCGCGGGGAGACTGGGCATTTCACTGCCATCTTTTCTATCACATGGAGGCGGGGATGTTCCGCGTGTTCACTGTCGCCTGAGGAAGAACCCGCATGAACACCCACAAAATCATTTCCCTCCTTGTCGCATTCATTCTCGGCACGCATGCCGTCGCTTTGGCTCAGGACTCTATGTCGATGTCGGCCATGCAAACGCATGGTCTCGGCAAACCGCTTCCGCCGGGATGGGAACCCGCGGTGCATGACGCGCCAGTGAACACCTTCACGGCGTTTCAACTAGCCGAGTTTCGCACCGGCGATCAGGCCGACGCCGCCGTGATTGATGCAGAGGGCTGGATCGGAGGAGACTATCAGCGCTTCTGGTGGAAGGCGGACAGCGAACAGGAGATCAAGGGAGCGAAGGCGGGCGAAGTCGAAGTGCAGGCCCTCTACAGCCGCCTGTTCAGCCCGTTTTGGGATTTTCAAATCGGTGTGCGCGTGGATCGTCAATACAGTGGAAGAACCCGCGACACCACGGGCTACTTCGTCGTCGGGGTCGAAGGCCTCGCGCCGTATTGGTTCGAGGTCGAGCCGACGCTCTTTGTAAGCGAAAAGGGCAAGGTTTCGGCGCGCTTCACGGCGACCTACGACCAATTGATCACGCAGCGCTGGGTAATCCAGCCGCGCATCGATCTCAACGCGGCGTTCCAGGACGACACCCGGAGCAACGTCGCTGTCGGTTTCAACGACATCGAAGTCGGTCTGCGACTACGCTACGACATTAAACGTCAATTCTCGCCCTACGTTGGTGTGGCCTGGCGCCGCGTCCTCGGTGGAACCGCCGGTTTGGTGAGGCGCTCAGGCGAGGATACTTCAACCACGTCGTTGGTGCTCGGGCTGCGGGCTTGGTTTTAACTCCACCCGATCCAACCCTGAAAATTAACACGTGTTCCGCAGAGCGGGATTCGAGTTCAGTCGCCGAAATTAGAACCCGCTGCCATCGATGAGCCCGTCTCAAACAAAAACGCGCAGCGCGGCGGTTGCACTGATGTTGGCATACACCGGCATTGTGCTATCGCCGCTCATTCTGCTCGCAATCCTTCGACCGCTGACGGACCACAGTTTCGTTTACACCATCGGCAAGAATCTCGCGCTGGTCGGCTTCACGATATTTGCGATGCAGTTCGTCGTCTCCGCGCGGATCAGGTGGATCGAGCGGCCGTTTGGGCTCAACCTCCTCTTCAGTTTTCACAAGACCATGGCGGTCTTTGCTTCGCTGCTGGTGCTTTCGCATCCGCTTTTGCTTATTTTGGGCGGTGGCAAGCCCTCGCTCATACTTGGCCCCGAGGTGAGCTGGCACATCTGGCTCGGCAGAATTGCGCTGGTCGGGCTTTTGTTTCACGTCCTGCTCGCAAGCTTCCGTCTGATAATCCGGCTGAACTACGAAACGTGGCGCGTGATCCACAACGTGGTCGCATTGGTGTTTTTGCCCCTGGCGTTCTTTCATAGCTGGAAAGCGGGCGGAGATTTGCAGCTTCCTGCGATGCGCGTGCTCTGGGTCATGCTGTTCGCGGCCGCGGCCGCTGCGTATTTCTGGCATCGCGTAGCCCGTCCACTGGGGCTGCACCGTGAGCCTTATACCGTGACCGACGTTCTGAAGGAAGCGGACGGAGTATGGACTATCGCGCTCGCACCGTTGGCCGGCGCGGCACGATTCGATTTCCTGCCCGGGCAGTTTCATTTTCTCACCTTTCGCCGCGCCGCGCATTTGCCCGTCGAGGAACATCACTGGACCATTGCGTCGAGCCCGACTGAAGCCGGGGTGCTCCGCTCGACAATCAAAGAATCGGGCGATTTTACCGCGACCATCGGCGAGACGAAGCCAGGAGACACGGCAGTCGTTTACGGGCCGTTCGGCCGGTTTTCCTACGTGCTTCATCCGGAAGAAAGGGACCTCGTCTTCATCGCCGGTGGCATCGGTATAACGCCTATTATGGGAATGCTGCGGCATATGCGAGATACGCGCGCGCAGCGCAAAGTGGCACTCATCTACGGCAATACAAGCGAGCCGGACATCGTGTTTCGCGACGAACTCGCGGAGATGGAGCGCGCTGGAGTCGCCTCGCTGAAGGTCGCGCATGTCTTGAGCAAACCTTCGAAAAAGTGGCGCGGTGAACGAGGCCGTCTCGATGAGGAAACCGTGACGAGACTTTGCGGGCCGCTCGACGCCGACCGGGCGTTCTACATCTGCGCACCGCCCGCCGCGATGAGCCAAACTATCCGCGTGCTGCGGCGTGGTGGGGTGCCACCCGGCCGCATCCATTACGAGCGTTTCAGCCTATAACCACCTTTCCCCATGCAACCTTTGCTAAATCTCAAATCGTTCCTCGCCATTATTCTGGTGCTCGCGATTCCAGGTGCGCTGCTCGTCGCGTATTTCCGGAACTATTCGCCCGAAGGCGGAGCGCACGAACACGCCGCCGGTGGCGACTCCCAGGGGATGGCAAAGGGACACGACATGTCCGCGAGCGGGAAAGGCGACGCCAAGGCGATGCCGTCGCACGATGGAATGGCGGCCGGAGAAGGGGAAAAGCCCGCTTCGATGGAACACAATGACATGAAGGCAGCAGCGACGGCCCCTTCGTCACCCATGGAAGATTCCGGACCGCCTGCAGTGATGCATATCGGAGCGAAAGGATTCTTCCTCGATCGCCCCCAATCTTTCACGCCGCGTGCCGACCAGGCGAAGACCTTCGCAGATATTAAGGAACGCTCCGCAATGGACATGATGGCCTCCGAGAAAAGAATTCAGGAAGCCGAGCAGGGCCTTTGGAAGCTCACGGCGAGCGACAGTCCTGATCTCACCGAAATCGAAGCCAAAGCCCGCGAGGTAGAAAAGCTCCGCGCCGACCAGCGCGTCGCTTTCATCCGGGCGGTGGCAGAGGCTGCGAGCCTCCTTACTCTTGAACAAAAGGAAACATTGCTGCGAGCGGATCCCCGCGCGACGCCCGCAACCCCTCAACCAGTTGCCCCCGCCGCGAAGTCCGGACAAGCCGCCGACCCCGCGCACAAGCATTAAGGCGGCATTTCGATAGTCATTTCTAGCCAGTCATAACCATCACCCATCGTCCAAAAAACATTATGAAAACACTCCTCAAAATCAGCGTCCTCGGTTTCGCCGCGGCACTTCTTACCTGTGGCCGCTTGGCTGCTGACGACTCAATGACCCAAACCCTCCGCCCCCTGAAGGGAGTCGAGTTTGAACAAAGGTTCCTCACCCAGATGATCCATCACCATCAACAGGGCATCAAGATGGCTAAAACGGTTCCACATCACACTAAACGCGCAGAGCTGGCGAACTTCGCTGAGAAGATGACCATGACGCAGATGGCGGACATCGATAAAATGTCTGCGCTGCTAAAAAGCCCCGCCGGCTCCAGCGCGGCTAAAATGGATCACTCGATGATGGGAGATAAGAAAATGGACCACTCCACCATGCCCGATAAAAAAATGAATCATGCTAAGACGGACGAGATGAAGATGTCCGGCGCGAGCGGGATGGAATCTGCGCAAGGCCCAGAGTTTGATCGGATGTTTGTTCAGGAAATGATCAAGCATCACAAGTCGGCTCTTGAGATGGCGCAGCTTGCCGAAAGTCGCGCAACCCGTGCTGAGGTCATCGGCATCGCCCAGAAAATCAGCAAGGAACAGAAAGGCGAAATTAAGAAGCTGAAGAGCTGGGAGAAGAATTGGAATAAGTGAGCATCACCGCGATCAGTCGTCCTGCACTGAGGGCGACTGATACTCCCGGCGACTGTTTACGTTTTACGGATACAGCCTGCGCAAACGTTGCTACCTATTCACTCGTCAACGCTTGTGTTGCTGAGTCGGACCTGATTATTTCAGGACGGTTACCCGGTGTCCTCCTTAGTTTACACCCGTTGGGTCGGGCCTTTCCTTCTTAGAACGAGTCGCCTGACGTTGGACCGTGAGGGATTGGGGCCGATGTGACGTTTAAAGGGGGTATGCCCCTTTCGCAGTCTCAATGGAAGGCTCGCCGTGCTGCGACCCGGCGGCTCGATGCGGAACGTGCGAAACTAATCCGATTCGCAACGGGACGGTTCGGCGATCCGGCGTCGGCCGAACGGTTTATTGCGGGAACCCTTCTCCAACGATTTCGTGAGAGAGACCGGTTGCAGCGCAGCGAATTGTTACCCGCGTGGTTGGAGCGCAAAGTTCGGCTCGCCTTCAGTGACTGGAGCGAAACGACAGTTGTCGCGGCACGCCGAACTACCGATGCCGAGATTGATGCGTGGGCTGCGATTCTGCGCAGGTGCCTTTGTCGTCTGGCGGAGACCACTTCGGTTCGATATCAGGAAGTGCTTCGCCGCATCGACTTTGGCTTCGATTCGAAGCTATTGGTGCGGCGGCAATTAGGTCTTAGCCCAGGAACTATGGATGTGCTCTTGCATCGGGCCCGGCGGGCGGCCCGACGTGCTTTAGTAGAGATGGTGGCGGTTAAATCAGGAGGCAGTAGGGCGGGTCTGGACCCTACATCGTTGCCTCAACGACTGGCATGTGTCTCTCGGTGCGAATCGCTCGAATTCGTGTGCAGTCCGCCGCTTCAGCCCGACTGAAGTGTTCGCGAGCCCCAGCCAGTTACATGTGACCGTCTTCGTAATTCCCTGGGGGGTTAACGCCCCATATCCATACCCGATACATCGGCCCACTATAGACGCAACAAGAGCATGACACACTGTCAGGCAAAGCTTCCGCTCATTCCCCGCATCATCGCGGCCGGATGCATAGTGATTTGGGTGGCGGTCGTTTCGGCCTGTGACTTGGAAGCACTGTTCTGCTGCGATTCGCATGGCAGCGAAGCTGTCGCGCACGCGGATCAGGAGCATTCGCATGACACGAAGGGCTCGGCCGCTCAGACAAACGGCCCACACGAAACGGACGCGCATCATTCAGGCGACACCGACGGTCATTCTCACGATTCCTCCGTGCCTGGCGGGAAGGATGGGCCGTGCTGCTCCACGCTGAAGGCAGTCGCACAGACCGCGAAGCCAGCCATCTTGGGCAAGCCGGCAATTTTTGATCACATTCCAAGCTTTGTCGTGCCCCTGGAAACGCACGCCGTCTTGCCGGTGCACCGGATGGATCTCTTGATTCTCCCCGCTACGTGTTGGGATCGGATCATCTCGCCGGAGGTGTGCCTGGGGCCCGCGTTCCAGAGCAACGCTCCGCCTGTGTTCGGCTGATTTGGACGGCGTGTGAGCCGAAATGCTCGGTCACACCTGCCTCAAATCCCCCTTATTTCCGGGCCAAAGTCTGGCCCTGCGAAGCCCCTGCGCTCGTGAAGGGCTGTTTACCCAAAGGCCACACCCGCAGCAGCCCATTTTTTCAGTCACACAACCGTCAACAACCAGAAAATATGAAAACAAAATATAACATAGTCCGCTCTATCCTCGCGACCGCCGCTTTCGGCGTGCTCGCTTCGTTCGCTCACGCGGGTCCTCCTGCGGAGGGCTGGCGTGGCACCAAGCAAATCAAAACCTTCACTGATGCCAAGGCGGTGGGGGCTGACGCCACTGTCGTCATGGCTTGTGACAAATGCAAAACCGTCATGCTCCACGAGACCAAGCTGGCCGGACCGCAAGGCAAGGGCCCGGCAGCCAGGTTTATCCTCGGATCCAAACACACCTGTGGTGAATGCGAGGGCGAGATCACCATCGTCAAGGGCAAGACGACCGATTCGATGCAGGCTAACTGCACGAAATGCGGTGAAGGGTCGGTGCATTGCAGCGCCACCATGCCGAATAAGAAGTAAAGTTCACGGCCCCCCTCGGGCCGTCGTTCGTTCTCAGAACGACGGTCTTTCTCTCACCCGAAACATACTCAATCAATCCCATGAATACACCCTCAAAACTTATTCTTTCGTGCCGCCGCAGGTCCGACCAATCGTTTGCTGCAGTTGTCATCCCGCGTCACCTCAGTGCCGGCCTGCTTTCAGTGACGCTCTTTGTGACCGCCGGACTAAATACACTCGCCGCTCAAACGCCCCCTGACCCTGCTCATGCAGCCCACGTCACAGCCGGGACCATGCCTCCCAATACAACGAAAGGCGATCCGGCCCTGGCGCAGCAGGTCTTGGAGTTGCGGGCGAAAGTCGCGCAACTCGAAGCCACGTTGGCAAACAGCGCACCGTCGATGGCTACGGCTCCAGCGGGCACAGCGATGCCGGGAATGCCGGCCGCAGATCCCGCCATGAGCATGGGAATGGATAAGATGAAATCTGGCGGAGCCATGGCTAACATGAACCCGGCCGCTGCCCCGGCTCCACCGATGGCCGGGATGGGCGGCGCTGCGGCTCCCGCCGGTGGGATGATGGGCATGATGAGTCAGATGATGGGGATGATGGACAAAATGATGCCCATGGGCCCAGCGGCGGGCGCACCCATGGCAGGTGGCTCCATGCCTGCGGCGATGCCCTCAGGCGGCACGGCTATGATGGCCATGGATAAGATGGAAATGGCCGGCATGATGGGCATGGCCCCAATGGCTAGCGCAGCTCCGGATGCCATGCCACAATCCGCGCTGCCTGGCTTCCCTGGCGCCTCACATCTCTACCATATTGGCGCGACCGGCTTCTTTCTCGATCATCCGCAGCACATCTCGCTAACGACCCAGCAGCAAGCCGGACTCAATAAGGCCAAGGAGCAGGCGGCGCTCGCGAAAAGCACTGCGGATCGCGCAGTGGAGCAGGCAGAGCAGGAACTGTGGATCCTCACCTCTGCCGATCAGCCGGACGCCGCGGCCATCCAGACGAAGATCGCGGCGATTGGAAAGCTGACCGGCGATGCACGCCTCGCCTTTATCCGGGCGGTGGGCGAAGCAAGCAAACTCCTCACGGACGAGCAGCGTAAAAGCCTAACGGGCTTCGCACCACCAACACCCGCTGCCGTGATGCCCGCCGGCGCCATGAAAGACATGTGAACGAACAACCACAACGAAGCAAATATATGAAAAAAACCAAATCAATCCCCACTGACTTTTCCGTCCATGCGCCAAGTGCGCAGGCCGTGTTCGTCGCCGGCAGTTTCAACGACTGGAATACCCAAACGCTCCCTCTGGTGCGGCAGCGCGACGGCCACTGGCATGGCGTTGTGCCGCTGCACGCGGGGCGCCACGAATTCAAGTTCATCGTCGATGGCCAGTGGTGTTGTGAGGCCGACTGCGAGCCGGAATACCAGGGTTGCCCCGAATGTGTGCCCAATCAATTCGGCACGATGAACCGCGTGCTGGAAGTGAGCCCGCGCCTGCCGGTTTAGGGTGAAGACGTGAAACACATCGCGCTCATCCTCCTCTTTGCCCTCCTGCTCGGATGCATGGCGACAACCCCTATGAAACAGAAACCCGTTTACATTCCCATCGGCGAGGAATTCATTTCTTCGGACGAAGCGGTTCAGATAGACCAAATCGTCGCGATCCATCGCGAGGTTCAGGAGGATGTTGATCGCCAGCTCAAGCCGGTTCCGCGCGGGCAGCATCCAAAGCAGCATGGATGTGTTCGCGCTGACTTTATCGTCGAGCCAAACCTGCCGCCAAACCTGAGGCAGGGGATTTTTTCCGAGCCACGCACTTATCAGGCCCTGATCCGTTTTTCGAATAGCAAGCAGTCCGATGATCGGCTGCCCGATGCCCACGGGATGGCGATCAAACTGCTGGGCGTTGACGGCGAGAAGGTCCTTGTCACCGAAAAAGATGCGCGGACCCAGGATTTCATCATGATCGATCACCCGGTTTTCTTTGTCCGGAACGTCGCCGATTATGTCCCTCTCATGAGGGATTTTAGAAGGCTCTCGATGGGCAATATGTTTAGCAAGGGCGCGACCGGATTGAAGTTTCTGCTTTCGCCTGATTACAAACACCGCATCCTGCGCAAAACGGGAGCAAAAAGGCCGGATAGTCCGCTCGCCATTCGGTATTGGAGCACGACGCCGTCCAAACTTGGGCCTTTGGCGATGAAGTTTTCCGCACGTCCCGATGGGACCGAAGTTAGTCCCGCCACCCAGTTGGATTCAAAAGACAAACTCCGACTCGCGATGTCGGAGCACTTGATGCGGCGCGTGGCGATCTTCGATTTTCTCGTGCAGATTCAGACCGACCCCGTGGCAATGCCGGTGGAAGATCCCACGATTCCTTGGGACGAAGCCGCGTCGCCTTATATCAAAGTCGCCACGATCAGGATCCAGGTGCAGTCCTTTGAGTCCGACGAGCAGATGGCTTTGGGCGAAAATCTATCGTATACGCCCTGGCATTCGTTGCCCGACCATCGCCCGTTGGGGGGAATCAACCGGGCGCGCAAAGAAGTTTATGCCGCAATTGCTGCTCGGCGCCACGAATTGAACGGAGTTCCGATGCGGGAACCAGAGGACAAATAGGAATCTATCTCTGAAAGCTTTTCAGCAGGTCCCAATAAACCAAGTAATCCCATAAATGATATGAAACACCATCCCGCTACCCACGAGCCCGCAAAGCATGACCCTCATTCGGGGTCCAAACCATATCTTGCACTGCTGGTTTCGCTGGGTCTCTCCTTCATCGTGATGTATTTCATCATGTTTTCGATGGCTGACCGCTGGAGCCACGTTTACCTCAACCTCAGTAACGTTTACATGACCGGGCTAATGGTGGCCTCAATGATCCCGATCATGTTGGTGACGATGCCGGGGATGTTCCCAAACAGGAAAGGGAACGCGGCGCTTTGGGGCGCGTCGGTGGTGCTGCTCGCGCTCTTCTGGATGCTTCTGCGGGCAGAGGCAGGAGTGCGCGACCAGCAATTCCTGCGAGCGATGATTCCGCACCACTCCGCCGCCATCCAGATGGTCAATGAGTCGTCCCTCACCGACCCACGCGTGAAAAAACTTGGCGAGGACATTGTCGCCTCCCAAGAGCGGGAGATCGCAGAGATGAAGGCGCTGCTGGAGGAGAGAAAATAACCACGGCTAGCGCACGGGTATCTGCGGCTGTGGCAGTCCGCTTTGGCTGCTCCCTCACGGCTATGACAGGAAATCCAAGCTAAGAAATGCTCAGACAATCCGGAAGTCGTCGCGCAGAGCGGCACGTTTCCCAAAAACGCTTATGAACTCAACGTTTCCATACCTCAAACGACGAGGCTTCATGTGCGCAGCCTTTGGCGTGCTCGGGCTGTTTGCTATACCAGGTCTGTTATGCGCACAGACGCCCAATGAGCACGCCAGTCACCATCCCACTGCCGCGGGGGCTATGCCCTCGGCTGACGGCAACGCGGCGCCCATGGGTGGAATGCCAGCCGATGCCGGGGGAATGATGGAACAGATGGGTGAGATGATGAAGAGCATGGGCAAGCCGCCGCCGAAAGAGCTGTATCCATCACTGATGGCCTTGCCGGAACTGACACCGGAGAAAAGGCACCAGATCGAGCAGCAAGCCGCCGAGCGCATGCATTCGGGAACGATGCTGATGGGGCGGGCACTCGATTCCCTCAATGCTGGCACGCGGTCAGGAGACTACGCCGCGATGCGGGAGGCCATGACACGCCTGCGCGAAGGTGCGGCGCAGCTCGAAAGCGGCATCGCTGCGCGTCGATCCTTGGCTGAAGGCCGCGCCCCTCGCGAGGTCGCACTCGCCTGGTTCAAGCGCGAGATGAAGCTCCCGTCTCCTGTTGTGGGTGAGTCGCATGGCGACCGTGGCCTCTCAGTGTTGCACCTCTTCACAATGGTGCTGCTCATCGCCTTCGCGTTCGCGATGCTTGCCATGTATTTCTTCAAGATGCGCCGTGCGACCGCTCTCTTCGGGCGGATTGAGCCCGGTGCAGGTTCCCCGCCGCCGGGATCGGCACCGGAGCTCGCCGGAAGAAAGCTAGCCGGCGATGACAAAGCGCCAGCCGCCGCCGACAAGCCCGCAGTAGGTGCGCCTCAGAAAGCCCCATGAACCGACTAATTCAGGTGACATCAAGATGAGCGCTCCCACTCCCCAGGAAGCAGCGCCGCCGGTGACCGCGAATTGGCGGGGACAGCTCCGCCTCGGGAGCATTGTCACGGAAGCCCCGGGCGTGAAAACATTTCGGCTCCTGCCTTCGTCGGGCGAAGGTATTCTGCCTTTCACTTTTGTCCCGGGCCAGTTCCTGAATGTCGCTTTCGGGATAGGCGGCGCGAGGATGAACCGCTCGTATTCCATCTCGTCCTCCCCGACGCAGCGCGACTATGTCGATTTGACCATTAAGCGCGAGCCACGCGGCGCGGTCTCCCGGCACATTGTCGATCTGCTCAAAGTGGGCGACCTCATCGAAACCGGAGGCCCGGTCGGAAAATTTACGTTCGATGGCACCGAGGCCGAGAGCGTCGTCCTCATCTCGGCGGGCGTGGGCATCACTCCGATGGTGAGCATTGCTCGCTATCTCACGGAGAGGTCCTGGCCCGGAGACATCTTCTTCATTTACTCATGCCGCACCCCCGCGGATTTCATTTTCAGTGGCGAGATCGCCGCGCTGCAAAAACGCAATCCGAAGCTGCGCGTGGCGGTCACGAGCACCAAGGCCGAAGGGACAGACTGGAAAGGCCCGCGCGGACGTATCACGCGCGAACTGCTCACGCAGACGGTTCCCGATCTTGTTTCGCGAAGGGTCCACATTTGCGGGCCAGCCCCCATGATCGAGGCGACCAAGGCTCTGCTGATCGAACTCGGAGTGCCGCCGGACCGGGTGAAGTTTGAACTCTTCGGCGCCACAAAACCCGCGGTGTCCACCGGTGGCACAACCGCAAAGTCAGGCGCCGCCGCGACCGGCCCCCTGGTCACGTTTTCGAACAACAGCAAATCCGCGAAGATTCACGAAGGTCAGACCGTGCTCGAACTCTCTGAAGAACTCGGCATCGGAATCGAGAACTCCTGCCGCGTCGGCACCTGCGGCTTATGTAAGGTAAAGATGACGGCCGGCGAAGTGGACATGGAAGTCCAAGACTCGCTCGACGAGGACGACAAGGCGAACGGCATCATCCTCGCTTGTCAGGCGAAGCCAAAAACCGAGGTCACCGTGGAGGCATAGCCGTGAAAAACCACGAACGCTTCATCGTCATCAGTGCTTTCGCCGTGCTCGTCTTTGCGTGGCTGGGCTTCCTCCTGCATACCTCCCCGCGTTTCGCCGGCAGCGGCCTCGGATTAGTATTCGGAATTTCCGGGGCGGTGCTGATGCTCATCCCGCTGGGTTATGTCTTCGTGAAGCGCATCCCGTTCCTCAAGGAACGCATCACGAAACACGTCTCGTTGCAGACGTGGCTATCGATCCACATCTACACCGGCATTGTGGGAGCGTTGCTCGCGCTCATTCACACCGGGCACAAATATGTGAGCCCGCTCGGTATCGCGCTGACGGCGACGATGCTGCTCGTCGTCGTGAGCGGAATTGTCCTCCGCTACCTGACGCCCTTCGTGAACCTCGATATGAAGGACAAGCTCCTGCTCCTGCAAACCGCGCGAGGCGATCTCGACCACGCCTGGGGACTCATGGAGAAGGCTGCCGCCGGGAAGAAAGGCCTTCCGCAAGAGGCAGCGCTAACCGCCAGCATGGCCTCGCTTGGCCTTTTGACTGCTCCTGAAAATTCCGCCGGACACGATACCGTTTTGGCTGAGGGCGTAGCGGACCTGGAGTATTCGATCCGGACACACGATCTGCTCAAACGCTGGTTCTCCGGCATGCTCACGCTCCATATCGTCGTATCGATCGCTTTCTACGCGCTGCTCGCGGCGCATATTGTTTTCGGCATCTATTTCGGACTGAGGTCGCTGTCATGACCAAGTTCATCCTCTCGACAGCGCTCCTCATCGCCGCGGGCGCCGCAACGACGCTCTCCCTCCTGCATTTCCCGCGTGCACAGGTCGTGGCCCAGCGTGCGGTCCGTCCGGGAGAGTTGTCGCAGCCGCACGCATTTCTCGAAAACAACTGCGCCGCCTGCCACACGCCGGCGAAAGGTGTCGAGGCGCAGAACTGCATCGTCTGCCACGCCGACAATAAGTCGCTCCTTGCACGCCAGCCCAGCGCCTTTCACGCCGACATCGGCGCATGCACCGCCTGCCATCTCGAACACCAGGGGCGAATCCCAAGCACGACGAAAATGGATCACGTCGCCCTCGCGCACATCGGCTTGCAGCAAATCCAGAAAGCTGCGCCCTCGTCCGATCCGTCTCGCGCTGCGCTCGCCGCATGGCTCAAAC
>JBKJRX010000237.1:0-2539 GCA_046593155.1 Lacunisphaera sp. | reverse complement strand
ACCTGGAAGGAGTTGGCCCCGAGCTGCTGCATGAAGAGCACGGTGGGCGTCCCGATGGCCACTTGCCAGTTGAGCGCATTGAAATACGAGAAGTAGATCCCGTGCCGGTAAGGATAGAGTTCCGTGTCACGCTTTTGTGTCGGGAAGAGCATCGGGATGCGCCAAGCTTATTGGCTCCGGATGATCCCGAGTTTGACTCCCGCGACCGCCATTTCCTCGGTCGATTCGTTGCAGATCACAATTTCATTCCAGCCGTCTCGGATCACCCCGCAGGCCAGGGCGTAATTCCAGGCGCGGTGTTCCCCGACGGGTATGGGCAGGTCTTCAACAACGCCATGTTGATCGCGGTGATCCATCTCCGCTTTTCGAAGCCGACCGGGCTGGGCCTCCGAAAAAACCGGCAAGTAAGAGGCTCGATTCATGGTCATTTCTTCAGGTTAGTGCCGACGGCGCACCAAGTCTTTTTGTTTAAGGGTCAGCGCCAGATACTCCTTCACTTGACGCGCGCGGAACCGGTCGGGTGAAAATGCCCGGATATCAATGCTGGTGCGACCATCCATGACATACTCAGCCATCAGGAAACCTGCCACCGGATTGTATGCGAATCCGCCCGAATGGAAGGCCATCGCCAGATACAGTCCGGGGAACTGAGCCACCGGTCCCAGGATGGGCTCGCCATCCATGGAAAACGTCAGCAGTCCGAATTTCCCGGTTTCCCAGGTTGTTTCAGCCAGATTGGGCACAAGCGGGCTGAAGTTTTGCATCAACTGCTTCTTGAGTTCAGGTGCCGCAGATACGGCCGACATGTGCCAATCTAGGGACGGCACCCGGTATTCCTCGCGCTCGGGGGTCTCGAGGCCGAGCAACAGTCGATTGCCGTGCGCGGGACGAATGTAGCCGGCGAGCGGGTTGGCATTGATCGCTGGAATCTTCACAGGTGCGCGCAAGGGTCGTGTCACGTAACGTTGATGCACGCAGGTCTTCACGGGCAGCTGCCAGCCGAGACGCCCGAGCAAGGGCAACGTCCACGAATACACGGTCCCGATCACCGCATCGGCCTGAAACGTGGCGACATCGGTTCGCACGCCTGCGACGCGACCATGGCGCACGACAATATCCCTGACGGTCTGATGCTCCAGAATATTGACGCCCTCGTCACCGAGTTTACGGGCGAGCGCCGGGATGTAATCATGCGGTTCGCTGTAACCGCCGAGGGGATCATAGAGGCCGGTGAACTCCGGTGGCGGCGTGAGCGCGGGCCAGCGTTGGCGCATTTCCGACGCTGACAGTATCTCGAACGGCGCGCCCACCCGTCGGTAGAGCGGCAGCAATGCTTCCCGCTCGGGCCACGATGACGGGTCGAACAGGTTCAGGCAGCCGACATCTTGGAACCGGTAGCCGTAAGGGCCGAGTTCTTGCGACAATTCGCGGTAGAGCTGCAGGCATTTCTTGCGGGCCAACACGCCCGGCTCGCTCCAAAGATGACCGGTGATGATCCCTGCCGCGCGGCTGCTCGAGCCATCGCCGATCAAACCCTTTTCAAGAACGATGATCCTGCCATGCTTTCGTTTCGCGAGATGATACGCCGTGCTCAATCCGATCACGCCACCTCCAATGATGATCGTAGTCGGCACGGATCGCTTAGGCCGGGGCACGGTCCGGCGAATGGCGGTCTTCGGTGGCGGTTTCATGATGTTGCTTCCTCAGGCGCTTTTGAGCTTGGGCAGCGGTGTTTGGCGAAAGCGGCCGCGATCATTTGGCGCCAGAGGAGGACTCAACCTCGTCGGTAGACACGCTCACGAACCCGCCGCCGAGGCCGACCGGTTCTTTGAGAATGAGCGAGCGTCTTGAAAAACAGGCAGTTAGAGCCACCGAAGCCGGGTGGGACGCGGGGAGAAGCCGGGGCGATGGAAAGATCATGGTGCGACGACCTGCTGTTTTTTGCGCCTGATCCCCAGTTCCACGGCCACAATGCCCAGGTCCTCGGTCGATTCGTTGCAGATCACGATTTCGTTCCAGCCGTCTCGGATCACCCCGCAGTCCAGGGTGTAATTCCAGGCGCGATGCTCCTCGACGTGCTTGGCGTAGGGGCCGGCGGGGAAGAGCAGATCCTCGGTTTCAGTGCGCGTGAAAATCGGCCAGGCCCCGTTGACACTCACGCCGCAATCGGAGCCGGAGGTCGCTCGATCCGTGATGACTTGGATCACCAACTGAACCGGGGCTCCGGTCGGTTCGGCGCACAGCGGAATACGCAGGGCGCGGCGATGTCGCGGGCCGATTCGCACCGGCAGTTGCTCGGGGACGTCCCAGATTTTTGTGGCCAGAACCGAGGCGGTGTTGAAGGCGTAGTGCTTTTCCTTGCCCCGCAGGAAATCCAGGTTCGTGAGCTGGCGGAGGCCCGCGTAGTCGGCCCGCAGACCAGGCACGCGCACCTGGTCGGTGACAAAGAAATTGAATTGTTCGAGGCCGTCCGCGCCGAGCACGAGCTTGCCGGCGGCGTTGCCGCGGAGCAGTTCCACGCTCGCGGTCAGGTAGCGGG
>JBKJRX010000175.1:0-3676 GCA_046593155.1 Lacunisphaera sp. | reverse complement strand
TCGCGGGCGTGGCCGCCGTAGCCGAGGGTGCAATCCACGACGGTTTCGCCGGGCTGGAGCGCTAACGCTTCAAGAATTTCGGCCACCATGACGGGTCGGTGGGTGCCGGCGGGGGTCTTGCCGGAGGCGAGGACTTTGGCGACATCGGCGGCGTAACGTTCCGGATCGAGCTCCTTGTATTTTTCCTCGAAGCGCCGCGGGTTTTTCCCCGCATAGCGCGGCCGGCGCTTGTGCGGGGTGGGATCGGCAGGAGTGGAATCGGGCGCGGGCATTGCGGAAGCCTTAGTCCAGCTAAGGCGGTTTAACCACTAAAACACACTAATCTCTCACTAATGAGAAACCCCAAATAGGTGGAGCGCGTTGACCCAACGCGCTTAACTATTTTCGCTCGGGAACCGGCCTGTTGAGGTCAACCCGCTCCACCTCTCTCAACCCTCAACACTCATCTGCGGAGAATGGCTCCGCTTATCCGCCTGATACCGGCGCCAGAAACCCACGCCCAACGCAAATATCCCGATGAGCAAGCCGGCTGTCCCCGGTTCCGGAACCCCGGCAAGCTGCAGGACTTCCGCGCCCGAGAGCGCCCGGTTATAAAACACGATCTCGTCTATCCGGCCACTGAATGATCCGACCGCCGGTTCAGAAAAACCGATCGTGAACGCCGTGGTCGGATTAGGGAACGGACTGTAGGCGGACGTTTGCGTGCCAATGGCGGAGCCGTTGAAGTAGAAGGTATAGGCCGTGCCATTCTTGACGAGGGCGAAGCTGTGCCACGCGTTGCTGCTCGGCGAGATCGCGTTGCTGGGCAGAACGGTCACGCCGTTCGGGCCGTTAAGGTGCAGGTTGAACACACCCGGATTGATGTAGCCATAGTCGACGAACCATTTGGGCACGGAGCCGCCGCCTTCGTCCTGCCCGAGCAACGCGCCACCCAGCGAACCGAAGAACCAAAACCCGACCGAGAAGTCCGTGGTGATGGTGTATTGGGCCGCGTCGGGGGCCGACACATAGTTGGTGGACGAAACCTGGAACGCCTGTCCGGTAATTCCCGTCGCATAAGCGCCGCTGAACGAGCCGTGGTTGGCAAAACTCGACGAGTCGTTTGCGTTACCATCGCCCGCCCAGTAACCGATAAGCCCGCTGCCCGGCACCGTTTGCGTGCGCCCGGATGTTGCGGCGATGACCGCCATGAGCCAGGCAATGCTCCATTGCAGCGCGATGTGTCGCGCCTGACTGCTGCCGAAGGTCGGGCAAAATTTCATGACCGGATGATGGTCTTTATCCTTACTCCTTACTTAACGGGGGACGAAAGCATGCTTATCACACCCTCGGTTCTGCGGCAAGGCCGATTGCCACGTCCGGACTGCCATGCTGGACAAGGAGAAGCATCCCTGAGGATGCGGATTCCGCACGCCAGAGACGAACATTCCACGAATTGCTGGTTATGTGCAGAATGCCCGGTTTCGAGGGTTCAATCCTTTCCGGTGCGGGCCTCGGTCGCCTGATACCAGCGATAGAAGCTCATCCCGAAGGCGATCATGGCCACGGCCATGCCGACGAGTTTCATCATGGCACCGGCGAGCAGCTGGTCGGCGGCGGCGGTCAGATAGGTGATGCGGGGGGCGAATTCGTAGGTCGGGTAAAGGACGTCGGGCGAGAAGGTGATGAAGGCAAAGACCGGGGTCATCGCGATGATTACGGCCGGCAGGTAGAGCATCTGCCAGGCGTAACTGGCCGGCGGGAACTCCTTGGAAGGACTGAGCAACGGCCACCAGTAGAACAACGCGGAGCCGAAGAACATGAAATGCTCGGCGATGTGAACGGGGCGGTTCTGCAGGGCCAGGTCGTAGAGAGTCGGCATATGCCAGACGGTCAGGGTGGCGATGTAGATGGCGCCACAGACAACGGGATTGGTCAGGATGCGCAGAACCGGCTGGAGGGCCGTGCGGCCGGTGATGGGCCGCACGAGCCAGTCCGGCAGGCCCAGCAGGAAGAGGATGGCGGCTGGATAGATGATCAGCTGGTGCTGCAGCATGTGGGCGCTGAGCAGATAACGTTCGCCCGCCTGGTCCAGCGGCGAACCGACGGCGAGGTAGAAGATGACGAGCGCCGCGTAGAACATGACGGCCTGGCGGCGGGGGTAGGGGATTGGATATGAAACCTGAGACCTGAGACCTGAAACCTGAAACCTCGCCGTTGCGGACTGCTGTCCGCCCGGTGTCTGTCCCCGGTTTTCGCTCTGCGAAACCGAGGCAGCGAGACCTGAGACCTGAGGCAGCTCATAAGCCGAAGCTGACGGCTGATAGCTGATGGCTGATAGCTTACCCCGCAGCGGTCCCGTCAGCAGGGCATAAAGCCACCCGAGGAAGATGAGCCCGCCGATGAGGAAGGGTTCATTGTGCCAGTGGGTCCAGTCGATCATCGCCACCCACTGAAAAGACTTTGACCACGGATTGCACGGATTAACACGTCAGGTTGACGTGCTCTGTCGCATTCTCTAAGACATCGCCCCAAGTGGACATGCTGCGTCCACCAGCGCGAGCGGCATCCACCTACTTGGGATCGGGTGGCGCATTGCCTTTTGATTCCTAGCTGTTCGGTGGTTCCACGTTTGATGGCCGCTGCGGTGGGATTGGATATTGCCGTTGAGAGGCGAAAGTTTCGACTGTGAACTTCTTGTCGACTCCGTGGATAAAAACGATCTCACCTTTGAACGTGCGTTTGACTCGTTCGCGCAGATCGAAAATCTGCTGATGCTCGTGCCCTTTGCCGTCCTTCCAACGGACGGTGAACACATCATTTGGTGCAGTCTCCATCGGACCAGCGTTAGCCGCGTAACCCGATGGCACTAGATTACCGCATCCATAATTATACTCTCCTGAACTATCCAGAACCCGGGTCTCCGTAATTTTCTCCTGGCTCAAGTTAACGAGAACGATTCGATAGTAATAATCGCGGGCAATCATCTGGCAGCCGGATAGTCCCAGACCGAGCGCCAAGGTGGCAAGTGCAGTGATTTTCATGGTTTTTAGCGAGGGCGTTTAGGAAAGAGGTTATGCGGGAACTTACGGCTGAGATCGTGCGGAGTGGTATTGCCTGTCAGTGTCTCTGCTGGCAGCGAACCAAAAGGCACACCAGCTGCCTTACTTTGATTCCAGATATATTCCAGAGGACAAATAAACACGGCAGGTTGACGTGTTCTGTTTGCATCTGACGTGCTCTGTTAGCTTCTCCTCGCGTTTCGTCAGCAGTTATCCTCGGATCATCCCTTTCTATGTATTCTCATTTAAATTCCACGGACGAAAGAATTCGTCGAATAGCGACCGCGTCGCTTTCCCGTAAAGCTTCAGCGTAGACATAGTCATATCGCACGATTGCTACTGCGATCACCTGACCAGCCGGTCCCCGAAAGTCTTTCCGGAACACTGTCGCAGGTTTTGCGTAGTCATCAATTTGATATTCTTTCAGGTCTTTCTGAAAAACATGAAGCGAGGATAAAAATAATTTACCGTAGCTGCTGTATCCATTATTTTCGCCAAGCGCCCGATACTGATCAACGGTCATAGTGATAAAATAAGCCTCAATCACGCGTAAGCGTCCGGCCGGGGACCTCTTGACAGGGTCGTATTGGTAACCAATCCAGTCCGGGCTACGATGGCGGAGGGTTCGTATTGGT
>JBKJRX010000274.1:0-3559 GCA_046593155.1 Lacunisphaera sp. | reverse complement strand
CTCAATCTCGGCATCGGTCAAGCCATACGAGGGTTTCACAATAATCGCCGCTTCGACTCCCGTGCCTTGCTCGCGCGCCGTGACACTCAACAGGCCATCGGCGTCCACTTGAAAGCTGACCCGGATGCGCGCGCCGCCGGCTGCCATCGGCGGGATACCCTTGAGCTCGAAACGCGCCAGCGAGCGGCAATCGCTGACCAAGTCGCGTTCGCCCTGCAACACATGAATGAGGAGCGCGCTTTGTCCGTCCTTGAACGTGGTAAATTCCTGGGCGCGCACGATCGGAATTGTGGAATTGCGTGGAATGATTTTCTCCACCATGCCGCCCATGACCTCAAGTCCAAGCGACAAAGGTATAACGTCCAACAACAACATCTCACTGTCGGGCTTGTTCCCCACCAGCACGTCAGCCTGGATAGCGGCACCGATGGCTACTACCTTATCCGGGTCGATGTCAGTCAGTGGCACACGCCCGAAAAATGTCGCGACTTTCTCACGCACACGTGGCATGCGCGTTGAGCCACCTACCATCACCACTTGCTGAATATCCTGTGGCTTGAGACCGGCATCCTTAAGGGCACGGCGAGTTGGGGCCAATGTGCGGTCAATGAGCGGATCGACTAAACCATGCAGAAGATCGCGCGTAAGCACACCCTTCCATATGCCACCCGTGGCGCGCTCGACTTGCACCGCGACCAAGTCTGCTGTCGTTAATGCCTGCTTCGCGGCACGCGCATCGCGCAATAGGCGGCGCTGCCGACGGTGGTCCGTGTGCTCCCCCAAACCGGCCTGGCGCCACATCCAGTCGGCAATCAAGTGATCCATGTCGTCGCCGCCGAGCGCCGAATCTCCAGCGGTAGCCAGGACCTCGAACACACCGCGGTTGAGGCGCAATATAGAAATATCGAAAGTACCGCCACCCAAATCGTAAATAGCAAACACGCCTTCGGCGGCCTGGTCGAGGCCATAGGCGACCGCCGCTGCGGTGGGCTCATTCAACAGACGCAGGACGTGGAGCCCGGCCAGACGCGCCGCATCCTTCGTCGCTTGGCGTTGGGCATCGTCGAAATAGGCAGGTACGGTGATCACGCTACCGCTGAGCTCTCCGCCGAGCGTGGCCTCAGCACGGCGTTTCAGTGCGCGGAGAATATCAGCCGAGATCTCAACGGGGCTACGTTCGCCGCTCACGGTGCGAATGCGCGGCATACCGGTCTCACCCGGGGTGAACTCGTAGGGCAATAAATTGCCGAGGCGCTTCACATCCTCGATGCCTCGCCCCATCAGTCGTTTAACCGAGGCTACCGTATTAAGCGGGTCGTCCGCGGCGGCATCCAGCGCCGCCTCCCCCACTTCAGGCTCAGTATCCGCGCGGTAGTGCACTACCGATGGTAAGAGATGGCGGCCAGCTTCATCCGGCAAAGTTTCGGCGATTCCACTGCGTACCGCTGCAACCAATGAATTGGTTGTGCCAAGATCGATACCGACCGCCAGCCGATGTTCGTGCGGCGCGGTGGACTGACCGGGTTCGCTGATCTGCAACAGTGCCATGGGTGATCTTTTACTTCGTAATGTGTGCGGGCGTTTAACAAATTCTCACAGCGCTGCTTAATCCAACTCTTGAATCTCCTGCGTCATTTTTTGCAGGAATTGCAACTCACGCACCAGTTTACGCGCTTGGCGGCGGGCGGGCTCCGAATTTTCCGCGAGTTGCTGGCTGAGCAACACCGTTCGAGAATCGAATTGTTGCTCTACCCGTTGACGCAGCGATTCAATCTCTTGCTCGCGACTGGAACTGTTTCCGGTCTCGGCCAGTGCCTCGCGCAGTTCCATCTGCTCCATGAGAAAGGCCGGGTTCATGGCCGTGTCTGTTTCCTCGCCGGTATCAAGACCGTGCAAGCCAAGCAGGTAACGCGCACGCGCCACTGGGTCTTTCAACGTCTGGAAGGCAGCGTTGATTTGCGCCGTCATCTGTACCGACAGGCGCCGCTCAGCCGCGGGAGCGGAGGCAAAACGATCCGGGTGAAATTGACGTTGCAACAGGCGATAACGGACGGCGAGATCGCTGAGGTCGAGATCGAAGTTGGTTGGTAGACCAAACAATTCAAAATAATCTTTACTTAAGTCGGCTTGCATACCGGCACACCCGCGCCAGTTAGACGGTAAAGCTTTCGCCGCAGCCGCATTCGCCTTTTACGTTCGGGTTCTCGAATTTAAAACCTTCGTTGAGACCTTCGCGGGTGTAATCGAGGACCGTGCCATCCAGGAACAAGAGGCTCTTCGGGTCCACAATGACTTTGACGCCATGCGTCTCGAAGACGACTTCGTCCGGTTGAATGGCATCCACGAACTCGAGCACATAGGCCTTGCCCGAGCAGCCGGAGGTACGCACGCCGAGACGCAGGCCTTCGCCCTTGCCGCGCTTGTCCAGCGATTTGCGCACGTGCGCCGCAGCGGCTTCGGTCAGCTGAATTCCCATGGGGTTGGCCTGTGTGTTCAATGTCTGTACGCGCGCGACCTCAGGCGGCATCAGCCTTGCTGCCCTTGGTGCGCTTCTCCTGGTAATCGTGGATCGCCGCCTTGATGGCGTCCTCGGCCAACACCGAGCAATGGATCTTGACAGGCGGCAGCGCCAATTCTTCGGCGATCTGGGTATTCTTGATTTGTCCGGCTTGCTCCAAAGTCTTGCCTTTCACCCACTCGGTGAGCAAGGAACTCGACGCGATCGCCGAACCGCAACCATAGGTCTTGAACTTGGCATCTTCAATGATGCCCTGCTCGTTGACGCGGATCTGCAGTTTCATCACATCACCGCAAGCCGGGGCGCCGACCATACCCGTACCCACCGACTGGTCATTCTTATCAAATGCGCCGACGTTGCGTGGGTTCTCGTAGTGGTCCAGCACCTTGTCGCTATATGCCATGTGTATACACCTCAATGTTTAGTTTTAAGCGTGAGTCTTAAAGTAGCGGAGCTATTGATCCCTATCCACCATCCACCCAAAAACTTTTCACTTAATAACTTATAACTAGTACTGCTTTTTTAATGCGCGGCCCATTGCACGGTGCTGAGATCGATGCCTTCCTTGTACATATCCCAGAGCGGCGAGAGGTCCCGTAACTTGCCGATTTTTTCCTTAACCAGCTTAATCGTGTAATCCACATCTTCCTCGGTGTTAAAACGGCCGAGGGTAAAGCGTATGGAGCTATGCGCCAATTCATCATTGCGGCCTAACGCGCGCAACACATAAGAGGGCTCGAGGCTCGCCGAGGTACAGGCCGAACCGGATGATACAGCGATCTCTTTCAGCGCCATAATCAAGGACTCGCCTTCAACATAATTGAAACTGATGTTGAGGTTGCCGGGAATGCGTTGGCTCATATCGCCATTCACATACACCTCCTCAATACCTTTCAAACCGTTGTAGAGACGGTCACGTAACATGCCAATGCGTTCACCTTCTTGCACGAGTTCGGCCTTGGCCAGACGGAATGCCTCGCCCATCCCTACGCACTGATGTACCGGCAACGTCCCGGAACGCATGCCGCGCTCGTGACCACC
>JBKJRX010000159.1:0-23449 GCA_046593155.1 Lacunisphaera sp. | reverse complement strand
CTGCAAGCAGGTAGGGCGCGGACTCCGTTCCGCCGCCAAGGCGGCGAAGGGACTCGCCGCCCTACCGACATATCCCGGCGCTGCGCGCCACCCCTATGAAGAGGGGTGCCCGCCAGGGCGGGGTGTGTTCCCCGCATGACATACTCCCGGCAAGTTTCGCTTTGAATGTCGCGGTCATTGGCCCTCAACTCTCAACCTTCAACTCTCAACTGCGCGCGTCTGCGCGCACCTCCATGACCCGCGTTCTCCTCACGACCACTTCCTTCCAGGATACCCCCGGCATCCACCACGACATGCTGGCCCACGCCGGTTTCGAAATCGTCCGCGAGCGCGGCCCGCTGCCTGAGGGCAAAATGCTCGAACTCGCCGGGCAGTTCGATGCCTACCTGTGCGGCGACGACGCTCTCACCCGCGCCGTCATCCAGAAATCCCTCCCCCGCCTCAAGGTTATCTCCAAATACGGCATCGGCCTCGACAAGATCGACGTCAAGGCCGCCACCGATCTCAAGGTCCCCGTCCTCTTCACCCCGGGCGTCAACCACACCACCGTCGCCGAGCACACCTTCGCCCTCCTCCTCGCCGTCGTCCGCAACCTCGTCGTCGAGGCCAACCATGTCGCCGCCGGCCGCTGGACGCGCATTACCGGCAACGAACTCTGCGGCAAGACCCTCGCCCTCGTCGGCCTCGGCCGCATCTCCAAGGAAGTCGCCATCCGCGCCCGCGCCTTCGGGCTCCGCGTCATCGTGTTCGCCAACTACTGGGAGGAGGACTTCGCCCGTTGGCATGGCATCGAGCGGGTCGAAGACCTCGATGAGGCCCTCAAACAGGCTGACTTCGTGTCCCTCCACACCAAGCTCACGGAGAAGACCAAGGGCCTGATCAATGCCCGCCGCCTCGCTTTCCTCAAGCCCGGCTGCGTCATCGTCAACACCGGCCGCGGCGAGCTCATCGAACTCGCCCCGCTCGTCGAGGCCATCAAGGCCGGCAAGATCCGTTACGGCGCCGATGTGCTCGACCAGGAACCGCCGCCCGCCGACCACCCGTTGCTCGGCCTCCCTGGCACCGTGCTCACCCCGCACATCGGCAGTCGCACCCACGAAAGCGTGCAGCGCCAGGCCAGCTGCGCCGTCGACAACCTGACCCTTTTCCTCGCCGGCAAAAAGCCCATCGCGCAGGCCAACGAGGTCTGAACCTCGTTGAAAGCTCCAAGGACCAAGCTCCAACATCCAGAGAATGACCAAAGTCCAAGTCCCAAGATTGCTGCCCTGATTTCCATTCCTTGAATCTTTAATATTCTCTGGAGCTTGGATGTTGGAGCTTGGAGCTTCTTCCCTCTCAACTCTCAGTCCTCAACTCTCAAAAAAATGCCCGAACAATTCTTCATCGTCTCCGAGAAGCAGCACAACGGCCTCATCCAAGCCGCCTATCAGCACCGCGGTTTCCATGCCGATGAGGCCGCCGAGGGCGCGCGTTTCTGCGCCGAGGCCTCGCGCCACGGCATCCGCACGCACAATGGCATCAAGGCCCTGCACCTCGACCACCTCTTCGGCTCCGGCTCGAAGGGCTGCGTGCCCGGCGCACAGATCGTCGAGAAGCCATCCAAGTTCGAGGCCGCCAAAATCTGGAACGCCAACAAGAAGCTCGGCCAGTCCACCGCCTACCGCGCCATGGCCGAGGCCATCCGGCTGGCCGATAAATACGGCGTCGGCACCGTGTCCGTGGACAACGCCTTCCACTACCTCTGGGGCGGCGGCTACGTGATGGACGCCGCGAAAAAAGGCTACATCGCCTACACCAACTGCACCGCGGCGCTGGCCGAGGTCGTGCCCTTCGGCGGCAAGTTCCCCACCCTCGGCACCAACCCGCATTCCTGGGGCTTCCCGACCACCGACGCCGTCGGCTACCCGATCGTGATCGACTGGGCCACGTCCGTCGTCGCCATGGGCCGGGTCCAACAGCTCAAGCGCGAAGGCAAACCACTGCCCCCGCTCGCCGCGGTGGACAAGGACGGCAACCCGACGACCGACCCGAATCTGGCCACCTCCCTTCTGCCGTTCGGCGCCCACAAGGGTTACGGCCTCTCGCTGATCAATGAGATCGTCGGCGGCTTCATCGGCGGTTCGCTGCCCACCATCCGCAACCGCTGGGACCAGGTCACCGCCGACGACAAGGGCACCTGCGTGTTCTTTTTCCAGGTCATCCACCCCGATGCCATCAGCAGCGGGGCCTTCGCCAAGGGCCGCAACCAGCTGCAGAACGTCAAGGCCGTCATCGACGACGTCCTCGGCCACGGCAACGAGAAGGCGATGCTTCCGGGTCAGCTTGAGGCGACGTGGGCCGCACACACCGCCAAAGCCGGCGGCCTCCTTTTCAGCTCCGCCGAGATCGCCGCCTTCAACGAACTCGCCACCGAGGCCAAGCAGCCGCTGTGGAAGCCCGAGCCGTTCAAGACGGTGACGATCTGACAAGGCAGAAACCTGAGACCTGAAACCTGAGGATTACTCGGGGGGACAGGTCTTTTCTTTGGGAGGGTCTGCATCCCTTCGGATCGTGAATTTCATTGATCAAGCCTTTGGGTAGGGGCGGGTGCCCTCAACCGCCCTCTGCAACGTTCCCCAAGGGCCGTTGAGGGCAACGGCCCCTACCCATCCACTGCACCTACCCATCCCTTCAGGTTTCAGGTCTCAGGTTTCAGGTTTCTGCATTTCCCTTCGTCAGCTCCAGTGCCAGCGTGCGCACGCCTTTCAGGTCGGTCTTGCCGGTGCCGAGCATCGGGATCTTGTCCACCTTGCGCAGGATGCGCGGCACCCAGAGGTTCGGCAGGCCGGATTCGAGCAATTTCGCGCGGAGTTGCTCCAGGGTGACATCCTGCGTGGTGAGCATCACCAGCGCCTCGCCCTTGCTGGGATCGGGAATGCCCGTGATGGCCACGGCCGGGCCGTCCGTCTGTTCCCAGCCGAAGATTTCGAGGATGCGCGTCTCGATCGTGCCGTGGGGCACCATCTCGCCGCCGATCTTGGAAAATCGCGACAACCGGCCCTCGATGAACAGGAAACCGTCATCGTCGAAACGTCCAAGGTCTCCCGTGATGAACCAGCCGTCCTTGAGGGCTCCGGCCGTTTTCTCCGCGTCCTTCAGGTAGCCCGGAAATACGTTGGCGCCTCGCAGCCACAACATCCCGGTCTGGTTCATCGGCAGCTCCTCGCCGGTGTCCGGATCGACAATGCGCGCGGTCATGCCCGGCATCAGGCGGCCCACCGAGCCGGTGCGCTTGCCGAGCTGTTCCTCGGCCGTCGAGGTCGTAATGGGCGGGTTGTGCTGGTTGATGTTGGTGGCGGGGGTCGTTTCCGTCAGGCCGTAGCCCTGCAAAATCTCGATGCCGAACTGGCCGAGGAAGGACTCGTAGAGGTCCATCGTGAGTTTCTCCGCGCCGGTGACGACGAGATCGAGCGACTTGAGTTCCTCCTTCGTCGCTTTCTTCAGGAACGGCCGCACAAAGGTCGGCGCGCCGAGCATGACCGTGGCCTTCTCCTGCTGGATTGCTTCCACGATCTTCTTGGTGTCGAGCGGGCTCGGGACCGTGACAACCTTGCAGCCGCGCAGCAGCGGATACCAAAGCGTCACGGTGAAACCGAAAGAATGAAACACCGGCAGGCACGCCATGAGCACCGCCGTGTCCGGCAGGATCGAGAGTGAGGAAATCTGCGCGCAGTTGGCGAAAATATTGCGGTGCGTGAGCACCACCCCCTTGGGTTCGCCTGAGCTGCCGCTGGTGAAGAGCAGCGCCGCCTCCTCGTTGTCTCCCACCTTGGGCAACCCGAGCAGGTTGGCGACCCATTGGTTAGGCAACAACCAGGCCGCCAGCAGCCACGGCACGATGGCCTTCTTGCCGCCCGCGGCCTCAATGGCCTTCTTCAGGTCGAGGGTATTTTCCGGGAAAGGGAAATTCGGCACCTTCGCCCGCATGGCGTCGGCCGTGATGACCGTCCTGATCTCACCCAGTTTAAGCGACGCCTCGACCGCGGCCTTGCCCGCGGTGAAGTTGAGGTTCACCGGCACCTTGCCGGCACAGGCGATCGCGAGGTTCGCGATGTGCGCGCCCGCTCCCGGGGGCAGCACGATGCCGATGCGCTGCTCGGGCACCGTCTTCTTCAGGTAGCGCGACAACGCGGCCGCGACGGCGAGCAATTGGGCCGCCGTGACCGGCCGGCGCTCGGCCGTGCGGTCCACGATCTCCACGTGCCGCGGCCGCTTGGCGAGGGATCGGACAATTTCGCGTCCCAAATGCCGCTTGAGCATGGGGCGCTCCTGGAAGGCCTGTTCGCCGACATCGAGCATAACCTTGCGCATGTGGGCGACGTTGGCGCATTCGCTGGCGATCGGCTCGCCGAACACCACGCACACCGGCGTGGGCTTCAGGCGGGGTGATTTCCACAGGTAGCGATTGCCCGCAAAGGAATAGATGGAGCCCCACAGCCCATCAATCGCCGCCGGCACCACCGGGACCTTCGCGTGCCGGACAATGGTCTCGAAACCCCGCTGCAACTCCATCAGCTGCCCCGTCCGCGAGATGGCGCCCTCGGGAAACACGCAGACCAGTTCGCCCGCCTTCAGCGCGTCCCAAGCCAGGCGGATGCCCTTGAGCGGTTTGTTCGGATTGACCGGGATGACCCCGCTCGCGCGGAAGACAAAGCGCATGAGGGGACTCTTCGCAAAGCCGGCAAAGGCCACGAACCGCATCGGCCGCGGCGAGGCGATCTGCAGCACCACGGCGTCGACGTAGGAAAGGTGATTGCACAGCACGAGGGCACCCCCCTCCGGCACGTGGCCACGGCCCAGCACCTTTACCTTGTAGAAAATCCGCCCGATCAGGCGCATGACCGTGCACGCCGTCTGGTGCGGCAGGTGGTAGAGCCCGTAGGCCAGCATCACCAGCGTGACCGCCGCCATCAGGAAAAATTGCGTGCTCGCCGACCAGCCGAGCGCCGCGTCACTCGCCACGAGGCCGTAGATGCCAGCGGCCGCGATGCCCGCCATGCTGTCGAGGAGGCTCACGCCGGCCAGGATGCGGCCGCGGCGGTGATCTCCGGCCTTTTCCTGAATGAAGGCGTAAAGCGGCACGAGGAAGAACCCCGACGAAAAACCCGTAGCGACCAACAGCCAGGTGAACCGGGTGGTGCCTGGCGTCGTGAAACCGAGCGCAATTAACACCGCGGCGAGCATCGCTCCGCCGATGGGCGCCAGCCCGAGCTCGACGCCGCGCCGCGACAACAGGCCCGCCAGCAAGTTGCCGACCATCGTGCCGGCCCCCACCATCAGGAGCATCTTGCTCGACGTGAGGGCGGCGTCCGGCCCGCCATGGGTGAGTTCGTAACCCACCTGTTGGAGGAGCACCGTGGCGTAGCCGCCGACGCCATAGAAAAAGCAAATACCCATCGTCGCGCGCCAGAGCGGGCGGGCCTGCCAGACCTCGAGGACATCACGGTAATGCCGCACCCAGAGGCTCCAGCGGAACGGCTCGGTCGAGTGCGACTTGGTCGGCTGCGCCACTTGGAACTGGACCCAGGCAATCACGGCCAGCGCCGACAGCACCCAGGCCGTGTTCAGCGCGGCGGCCCACGGATCGCCGCTGGAACCGAGCCAGTAGGAAAACAGCGCCCCGCCGGCAAACGAACCCACGAGGATCGCCGTGATGTTGAACATCTCCATGTAGCCGACCCAGCGCGACAGCTTCTGCGGGCCGACATATTCGAGCAGGATGCCGCGCTTGGCGGGGGCGAGCACCGCGGTCTCGGCCGACAGCAGGAAAAAGCACAGGATTGCACCGCCGAAGGACCGCAGCCACAACGCCCCCACGAGGAGGAACATCACGATGATCTGCACGATCAGCGTCACGTTGATCACCGTGCGCTTGGGATACCGGTCGGACAGCCAGCCGCAGATCGGCCCGAACGCGACATAAGGCAGCACTAGCAGCGCCGCAATGATCGCCAGGATTGGCTTGGGATCCTGTCCAACGGCCCGCGCCAGTTGCTGCGCGAGCGCGCCAAGCATCATCTTCGCGGCGCAATCGTTGAAGGTTTCCTGCGCTTGGGCCGTCAACAAGACCGCAAGCGAAGCACGGGTGGATTTCATGCGGGGGGAACGCTGCAAACACTGCGGCGCGCACGCCGCGGGGCAAGACCTTGTTTTATCGAAAGCCCGCTGCCTCAATTGGTAGGGGCGCTTGCCCTCAAGCGCCTTTCGAGAACCGTTGGGGGCAACGGCCCCTACCCAATTTTCCAACTCCTGAGATCCCGCGCGAGCGCACCAAATCCATTCGGAAAATCGTTTTCGAGCCGCCGAATGTCACCGTCATGCCGGCTCACCTCCTGCACGGCCCGCTTCATGGCGTGCTCCAGTGATGGTCGCTCCGTCCCGTATACGCGCCATTTCAATTCGCGTCGCGAATACGGTATGCGGCCGGTTTCCTGGCCAGCCAGCCACGTGGCTTCGGTGATCGACGTATCCCGGCCGCAGAGCAGCCAAGCCTCGAGTGCCGGCACGCACAGGCCCACGGCGCGCAACACGCGGTCCCGCCCTTGGGCCGGAGGCAGGTTCTTGAGCGCCCGCCGGAAGACCGCCCGCAGCCGGCAGACCCGGCAATACGGATGATGGTAGCCCGGCGCCTCGTGCTCCGCCGTGTGGACCGGTGTATCGTCCGAGTCCACGACGACGACCAGCGCGTCGGCCCGCGTATTGAAATGCAGGTGCCGGAGGATGGCCGGCAGCACCAGCTCGACCGACGGCCAACCGCGGGCCCGCAACGCGGGCGTGATCTGATTGAACCCCTGGCCAAGCACATACCTCACCAAAACGCGCAGCGCCGCCTCGTCCACCGGGGATTCACTGAGGAGCGCGATGTTCATCGCGCTCCAGGAAACCTGAAACCTGAGACCTGAAACCTGAAAAACCGATCGCATCGGGCGACAATCCAAAACAGGCGGAAAGCAACAGGGCTAACGCGGGCGGGCGCCGATAAAGTCGACAGAATTGAGGGCATCACGTCTTCAGGTCTCAGGTTTCAGCTTTCAGGTTTCTGTGAGCGTTCACGCTCACTCCCCCGGAATCCCGCCGAGGATGCCGCTATACCAGAGGTCGCCAAGGTGCGCCTCCTTCATCAGGTCCAGCAGGTCGGTGCGCTCGGACAATCGCATGAAGGTGGCCGCGTTGCCCTGCTTGCTGGCCAGCACGACCTCCTCGGGATAGTCCTTGAACAGATCCAGAAGGTAGGGCGAATGCGTCGTCGTGATCACTTGCGCTGCCGCCCGGGTCAAGCCGGCATCCTGGGGATAACTCAGCCGGTAAAGGGCGTCGCGCACCTCTCCCAGCATGCGGGGATGCACGCCCCGATCGGCCTCCTCCAGGCACACCACGGTGGGCGGCACCGGCGCGTGCGCCAGGGTCAGCGTGGCCAGCAGGTAGAGCGTGCCCTGTGACAGGCTGTCGGCCGCAATCCGTTCGTTGCCGCCGGTCAAACGCGCGAGCATTTCCACGCGACCATCGCCTCCCTCGCGGAAATCCAAGCCGGAGAATTCCGGCAGGATCCGGCAGAAATCCTCCTCCAGCAGTTTCATTGCCGCCGGAGCCTGCTCACGGCGCGTCGCAAGCACGGCCGCAAGGTTGCCGGCGTTGGAAGCCAGTTCGGCTCCTTCCGTGCGCTTCGCCGGCAGGGCCATCGCGTGATGATCAAAGAGGTAGGCCCGGATCCCCTGCAGCCTAGTGCGAAGCTCCGCCCATTCGCCCTCGCCGGCGATGCCCGGCGGGTGGTCCACGACCAGGAGGTTGCAGACGAGTTCGTCGGAGTTGCAGCTCAGCGTTACCCGGACGTTCTGAAACGGCGGGTTAAAATGAAAATCGATCTCGGGACCGTCGGTATTCGCCGGCGCGCCCTCCGAAGCCTTGGCGAAGGAGGGCAGGCCGGCCAGCGTGCGCAGCCGCAGCAACGCCTGGATGAGGCTGGTCTTGCCGCTGCCGTTGGGACCGATGAGCAGGTTGAAGGGCTCCAGCCGCACCGCCGCCGAGCGCAGGGCCTTGAAGTTCCGGAAATGGACGGCGGCAATCATGGTGAAAATCTACAAACCCAAGTCACGAAGCACCAGAACTGTTTAGCCACAAAAAACACGAAGGAGTTCAATCTGCGGCCGGAAATATTCCGCGCGCCTATAGGCGCCTTGCAGGTCGCATTTCGCTTCACATTTTTGTGTTCTTTGTGGCCAATAATTCCGCCCGGTGCCGATGCCAGGGATTGATGCTCAATACGGCCCGCGGATGTGGGCGGCGACCTCGCGCTCATAATACGACGCGAACTTCACGTGCCGGTCGGCGCCGAGGGGAGCGAGGACCGAAGCCCGGGCATTGCCTTGGGCCTGCGCCGGATTGCGTGCGCCGGGAATCAGGACGCTCACGGCCTCGAAATCCAGGCACCAGCGCAAGGCCAGCTCGGCCATGGTCAGGCCGGCGGGCACGAGGGGCTTGAGGCCGTCGGCCAGCGCCACGCCTTTTTCAAAAGGCAGGCCGGCGAAGGTTTCGCCGACATTGAACGACTGGCCGTCGCGGTTGAAGTTGCGGTGGTCGTTCGCCGGAAATTTCGTCTGCGCGGTCATCTTGCCGCCCAGCAGTCCACTCGCAAGCGGCAGGCGGACGATCAGGGCCACGCCGTTGCGGCGGGCGGCGTCGAAGAGCGTGTGGATGGGTTTCTGGCGGAAAATATTGAAAATGATCTGGAGCGCGGCACAGCCGGGCTGGGCGCAGCACCACAACGCCTCATCCATGGCCTCCACACTGGCCCCGTAGGCCTTGATTTTCCCCTCACTCTGCAACTCGGCCAGCCAGCCGAACAGCTCACCGCGCATCAACACCTCAGGCGGCACGCAGTGGAATTGCGTCAAATCGAGTGCCTCGACGCCCAGTCGCTTCAACGAAGCCTCGGTGTGCTGGCGCACGACCGCGCGCGTGAAATTTTGCGGCCAGCCCGGATCGGAGAAACGCCCGAGCTTGGTGGCCATGAACACCTGGTCGCGCAGCTTCGCTTCGCGGAGAAATTTTCCGATCAGCGTCTCGCTGCGGCCATCGCCATAAACGTCGGCGGTGTCGAAGAAGGTGGTGCCCGCCTCATGGGCTGCGCGCAAGGTAGCGAGCGCCGTCTCGTCGGTCACCTCGCCCCACCCTGCGCCGAGCTGCCACGTGCCGAGGCCGATTTCGCTGACGAGCCGCCCCGTCTTGCCAAATATGCGTGAATTCATTGCCCCCGAGTGTGGCGGTTTTCCGGCCGTCGCAAAGGGGAAAGGTGGGAAGCATGCGTGGGCCCAGCGAGCTTGCTCGCGCTCCGTGGGCTGGTGTGCTTGCCCGCGCGCTTGGCGCGACCAAGGTCGCTGGCCCACTGCAAACCGGGCAGAATCAACCTGCGCGGAGCGCAGGTTGCCACCTTACGCAAACGCCACGCTGCCGTGCGGAGTCTCGCGGGCCGACTCGAAAAAGTCGGCCAGTTCCGCCTCCCGGCCGAATTCCGGGGCCGCCTGCATCAGATGGGTCCGTAACTTTTCCCGCGCGCGGGCGATGCGGCTTTTGACCGTGCCCACGTTCATGCCGAGAATGCTGGCGATTTCCTCATAGGAGAGATCAAGCGTCCCCCGCATGCTGAGGATTTCGCGGTGCGACCGGTCCAGCCGTTGCATCGCGGCCGCCACCAGGCCCGAAAATTCGTTGTGGATGGTTTCCTTCCGGGGATCCGACACGCCGTCCGACAGCACCTCCGCGAAGGATTGCGTGCTGCCCTCGGTGATGGGCTTGTCGATGGAAAGCGTATCCTGGCGACGGCGCCGGAAGAAATACCAGTAGCGGTTGCGGGCGAGATTGAGGCCGATGCAATAAAGCCAGGTGGCCAGCGAGGCATCCCCGCGAAAATTAGCCAGACCACGGTGCGCGCGGATGAAAGTATCCTGGGCCACTTCCTCGGCATCAGCCTCGTTGTGCAGGGTCTGTTGCGCGAGGGCGCGGATGCGGGGATAATAGCGCTCGATGATTTCTGTGAAGGCCGGCTCATCGCCCGCCTTGCTACGTTGCACCAGCTTGGCGTCGTAGGCCGCCTCGGCTTGCTTGTCCGTCTTCGCGGCGGACGGCTGGCTGGTTTTCTTTTCGTTGTGGCGGGACCGGGCAGAGGCTGAGGAGTGCATGGGTGGGAAAAGTTGAGATGCGCGTCACCTAGTAACCTTATTCCGGGCCAAGTCTCACACGTTCTGTCGCAACTCTTTGAAAAAGAATGACTAGAAATTATCACCATCCGGAACTGACTATCCCGATCATGGCAAAATACTGCAATCTGCGGCGAAGAAGGCCGCTGTCTTGCATTTTGCGGTCCCGTATTTCCGCCCAACAGGGGCGCGGCCGCGGACACTTCCTTCTAGACAGACTCCGGCGAAAAAAGTCGCATCGGTTTTGTCTGTGGGCCAGCGAGCTTGCTCGCGCACGGGCTGACTCAGGGCGCAAGCAAGCTCGCTGGCCCACCCGGACATCATTTCAGTTTTCCGGCGCGAGTATGTCACTGAGCCTGGCGGTCGCGATCCGGGTGAAAAAAGCCGTGGGGTCTGGCTTTGCCAGCGAACCGCCCAGTGTGACGGCCTCCTTCGCCTTGGCGTAACCCAAGTCATCCCGGGCACCGTTGAGCAGGCGCAGCTTGCCGAGCAGTTCCTCGATCTTGCCGCGAGCGGCGATGGTGAGCGTGGCATTGAGCGCTTGCTCCAACAGCGGTTTGTTTTCCACGTAGACCACACTGCCTTTGCCGATCAACCGGATCTCGGGCGAAACAATGCTGATGTCGTCGAGCATCACATTCAGTGATTCGCCGCGGGTCAGCTTCAGGCTTAGCTGGTCGTAAGGAAGTTCCCCGATGCTCTGCGCCAATTGGTCCACAAAATAAGCCTGGCTGGCCACCTTTTCGGCCGTCTTGGTCACTTTCTCCGAACCGAAGATGGACCCAAGCACGGAGGCGCCGAATTCAACAGCCTTGGTGGCGACAGAGACCTTGTTGGTCGTGCGCTGCAGGCCGCGGAAGATGCCCTGCCGGCTGGTCAGGTCGAAAGTGCCCTGACTGCGCTCCAGGGTTCGACCCACGGTCTCCCCCTTGCCGGTAAAGCGTCCGTTCACCGTAAAAAAACCCTCGACCGTCGCTGGCCTGGCGGGGTCCAGCGCCTTGAACAACTGGCCCGCGTCAAACTCGGTCAGCGAAAAATCGCCCGTCAGGTCATACGGCTGCGCCCCTTTGGTAAAGCTGATCAGCGCTTTCGCTGCAAACCTGCCCTTCTCCCCAAAGGTCGCCTCCAGTTTTTGCAGCGTGATGTCAGCCGATTCGATGACCACCAAGCCAGTCAGCCCGTTCATCGACCAATCATTGCCGCGCACGACCGATTTCACGTCCAGCGCCAGTCGTCCGGTGAATCGCGACCACGCTGGCCCGAGGTCTGCCACCAAAATCGCCGGCGCCGCGGTCTGGTCCGATTTCTGCGCGTCCGCCGTCGGAGCCAGGAATACCCCGAGCACCGCCAGCGCATCCGCCAATTCAACGTGTTCCGCGGCCAGCTTGCCGTCGATCGTGAATCCCCGGCCAGTGGGCGTGAGGTCGAGGGTAAAACCGAGATCGGAGCGCTGGCCCGACCGGTCCAGCAGGAGCGGCGCCTGCACGGCGATTTTGCCATCCGCCTGGGCCACGGCGCGAAAACTGAGATTGGCCACCGGCAGCGTCTCCCCACTGTCCGCCGTCACCAAACCATTGACCGTGATTCGGGCCTCCACTTGGTTCGACCGGCCGAGCGTCGCGCGCACTTCGCCGCTGGCCCGTCCGGCGGACACGGCCTGGGCTCCGGTGAAAATCGGTTGCGTGCCGAGCGCCGGCACCTCGAGCGTGAAAGTCAGCATCCCCTGCAAGCCGGTCCCGGCCGACTGCGTGGCCTCACCTTTGCAGACCAGCAGCACGGCTCCGGCGGCCGTCCGCACCGTGATATCGCCCGTCTCCAGCCTGGCGCCGTCATTGCCGGTCAGGGCAAACATCGGCCGGGCTTCGACGCTCAACCCGGTAAGCGCCGTCTGGCCCTGTTCCGTGAGGGAAACGTCTGCCAGCTTGAAAGCGGTGGGCGCACGCACCGTCAGCTTTTCGCCGTCGACGGCGAGGACGAGGTCGCCTTGGGACACGAAACCGCCGAGTTTCGTGCCCGCCAGGCTCAGCGGCAGAGCAGCCAGCGGAACGCGCCCGAGTGTGACGCGCAACAATTCGACGGGGCCCGTTGCTCCGGCCACTTCCGCGCGCCGATCCGCGAGATTAAAGGTGTAGGGCTGCAACGCGACGACCTTGAACAGGTCGAAGCCCGCCGCATCCGTCACCCCGGCCTGAAGCCGGCGCAGTTCGATTTTCCGTCCAGCCAGGGTGAAGTCCGCCTCACCGGCAGCCTTGACCCGGCCGAGCGGCAGCCAAGGCGCAAGCAGCGTGGGCAGGTCGGCGGTATAAGTGGCAAGAACGGTGATGGAAGGATCGGGCCCGACCGGGAGAGTAACCTTCGCTTGCGCGCTCAGCGAGTCACCCGCCGGGGTCGTCAGCGTGAAAGCGCTGACTACGGCCTGAAGCTCCTTCGCCGTCAGCACGGCTTCGAAGCCCAGCGTCACATCCGCCCTGGTCAGAAGCGCTTCGCCCGTTCGGACAAGATTCAGCCCGCCGATGGCCAGGGGTTGCACCGCCCGTAACAACAGGCGGTCGGGCTCGCCCATGATTGCCAGTTGGCCGGTGATCAATCCGCCGGAAACATCGACCGCGCTGACAAACGGCCGCACCCACGCCAAGGGCAGACCGTGGAGCGTGAGCATGAGCGCCTCGCCCGCCGCCGACCCTCCCACCTGCAGACGCCGCTCCTTGAAATTGATCTCCGCGGCGCGGGCCGCGGACAGCGACAGCACCGGCTGGTCGCCCGCGATCGAAATGTTGAGCTGGTTCAGCCGCGCCACACCGTTGGCCGCGGCCAGATCAAACCGGGCGGTGGTCTTGACCGCGCCGATCGCCCGCCAGGCCGGTTCCAGCACCTCCAACCGGCTGACGTCAGCCGTCAGGCTGCCCTGCAGGCTGGTGGCGCCCGTGGCGACGTTTAAGGTGAACCGGCCTTCGCCGCGGGCATTGAAATCGGGCAAGGCTGCCCCGAGGAAGAAGGGCTCCAACTGGGCAGTGCGCACGAGCAGCTTCCAATCGCCGGCATATTCCTTCAGACCGACGGGCAGCACGGCGTGCACGGCCAGCACGTTTTCCGCCGTGGCGCGAATGAGCGTGTCAACGCTGAACCGGTAGTTTTCCCCGGTGGCCGTTCTCGCCAGCTCAGCCGCCATCTTCAGCTGTTCCTGCCCGGAAAGATTCGGACCCTCCGCGTCCACCACCGCGACCAGGCCGATGTGGCTGAAGGTTTTTTGTGGCGTCTGCAATGCGCGCAGGGTCACCGCGGTGCGGAGCGTGGCCACACGGGCGGCCGGTGCCGGATTTTTCAGTGTCGCGGCCAACACCAACACCCCTTCCTGCCCCGGCGCAAATTTACCTCCCGTGATTTTATATTCCGCGGCAACCGGCGGGCCCCCGGCGGAACCCGGCAGCAGCGCCCGTCCCTCGATCAGGCAATCGGCCAGGACGAGTGTAAACGGCAATTCGATCTGCGCCAACAAGCCCGGCGCCACGGCCGGCGCGCCGGCCGCGGCCGCCTCCGCCTTGGCCCGGGAAAGCCGGCTGGCATCCACCAGCAAACCGCGACCTGTCAGCCGCCCGACCACGAGCTTGCGGCGCACCAGCAATTGCCACGGCGAGTAGTCCGCCTCCAAATGCTCAAGCTGAACAGCCAGGCCGCTCTTCTCGAGTTTCACCCCCTCCAGCCGGATCCGGGAAAAGCCCGCCGCGACTGTCGCGACCTCCAATTTGAAGCCGGGCTCCGCCCGCACGGCGCGCAACACCGCCCAGCGCTGCACCGACGGCGTCAAGGCCAGCCCACCGGCCAGGAGGCCGAGCACGAGAACAATGCCGAGGATGATGAACAGCGAGCGGGCCGGCTTCATGAACGGATGGGGTTACGACACGAAAGGGTGACGGAGGTTGCGCGGCCCGGGCGAATGAAAACTGTAACGGCGGTCTGCCAGTCGGCCGTGGCCTTGGCGAAGGATGATGAGCGCCGGCGCGTCCTGAATGGCGCTCATAGAGCGTCGCTCCAGGTGGACAAGCCTACTTCGGGGGCCAGGCCAGCTCGCCCGCGGGCATGAGTTCGTCGCCCAGACCCATCGCGCGGCGGACGTTCGCCACCGCGACATTGTAGCTGTAGTAAGCCTGCAGCTGGTTCAGACGGGCCGTGGTCAGGTCCACCTGCGAGGTCAGCACATCGAGTTGCGTGGCGGTGCCGGCGCCGAAGCGGGCGTTGGCCAAACGGACGGCCTCCTCGGCCTGCTCGACGACCTTCTTGGAAGCCTCAGCCAGCTCGGTGGCCTGCTGGTAGGTGGAAATGGAGCGGCGGACGTCGACATCGACATTCAGCTGGGCCTCCGCAACCGAGAGCTTGGTCTGCTCAAGCTGCGACCGCGCCTGCGCGACGCGACCGGCCGTAGCGCGGCCGTCGAAGATGTCCCACGAGGATTGCAGACCCACCGTCCAGCCGTCGCGGGCATTGGACAGGCTGCTGGAACCAGTGGAATTCATGCGCCAATCATAGGCGCCAAAAGCGGAGACGGTGGGCCGATAGCCCGAGCGCTGAATGGTGACGCCCTGCTCAGCGGCGGCCTCCAGCTTGCTCAGTCGCTTGAGATCAGGCCGGTTCTCCCGGGCTGATTCCAACGCGGTGCGTAGGTCGTAACTCACGGGATTGAACTCGAGCGTGCCGATGAATTCCGGAACCTTGGCCACATTTTGGGTGCTGGTGTTCACGAAGCCAAGGGACTGGCGGAGTTCCTCAATCGCGAGACGGTGCTCGTTACGGGCGGTGATGAGTGCGGGCTGGGCGTTGGCCAGGGCGACCTCGGAGCGGAGCACCTCGAAGTTGGACACGGTGCCGGCCTCGAAGCGGTTCTTGACGTCCTGCAGCTGGCGCTGGAGGAGTTCAATGTTCTGTTCCTGCACCTTGATCCGCTCGCGGTTGACGAGCACGGTGTAGAAACGGGTGCGGACCTCGAGGAGGGCATCGTTGATGACGGCACGCAGGGTCAGCACGGCTGCGTCGAGCGCCAGCTTCTGGGCCTCCACGCTGGCGCGCACGCCGCCGCCGGAATAAAGGACCTGACGGGCGGTGATGTTGACGGACCAGTTGTGGTCGCGACCATTGCTGCTGATCTCCTGGTCGTTGCGGGAATAGCCGGCATCGGCCCCGACGTTGGGCAGCTGGGCGGAGCGGACCTCCAGGACAATGCCTTCCTGTTGGCGGATGCGCTCCTTCGCCTGGCGGATGGCGAAGTTGTTATCGAGGGCGAAGCCCAGGGAATACGGCAGGTCGAGGGCCTCGGGCACGGCAAACTCGGGATCGGGCTTGCCATCGTTGATCTGGGCGACGGCAGGCTGAGTCGCGAGCAAGCTCGCTCCCACAAGAAATAAGCTGGGCAGACGCATAAGGGATTTCATGAGAAGAGACGCAAGGTTACTTGGCAAGGGCGGGCTCAGCGTGGACCGGTGTCGGCACAGATGTGGCGGACCGCACCTTGTGATGATCCTTGGCTATGAGCATGTAGAAGGCGGGGACGACAAACAGGGTGAACACCGTGCCCACGGCCATGCCGACGACCAGGATCCAGCCGATGCTGTTGCGGGAGGCAGCGCCGGGGCCGGTGACGAAGATCAGCATCAGATGGCCGAAGACGGTGGCCGCCGAGGTCATCAGCACGGGACGCAGCCGGGTGGCGGCGGCGCGGCGGATGGCGTCAGCCTTGGCGACGCCCTGTTCCTGGAGGGAGTTGGCGAACTCCACGATGAGGATGCCGTTCTTGGCGATGAGGCCGACCAGCGTGATGAGGCCGATCTGCGAGTAGATATTGAGCGAGGTCTTCCACAGGAAGATCGGCAGCATGGCCCCAAAGATCGCCAGCGGCACCGAGCCGAGGAGAATGATGAAGGGATCACGAAAGCTGTTAAACTGGGCCGCGAGCACGAGGAAGATCAGCAGGCCGGCGAGGACGAAGGCCTTCCACAGCGCGTTGCCCTCGTTGCGGAGCTGGCGCGACTGGCCGCCGTAATCGACGGAGTAACCCGGCGGCAGGATCTCGGCGGCCTTGGCCTCGAGTTTCTTGAGCGCGCCGTCGATGCTCGGGCCGACGCCGGTGATCTTGACGGCGTTGAGCTGCTGGAAGCGGTTCAGCGTGCGCGGCTGGACCGTCTCTTTGAGCGTGGCGATGGTCGAGAGCGGGATGAGCTGACCGGCCGGGCCCCGGACATGGTAGTCCAGCAGCTGGGCGGCATTGAGGCGCTCGCCACGCTCGACCTGGGGGATGACCCGGTAGCTGCGCCCCTCGTTGATGAAGCGGTTGACATAGCCGCCGCCCAGCATGGAGCCGAGATCGCGAGCCACATCGCTGAGGTTGAGCCCCATCGAGGCGACCTTGTCCTTGTCGATCTCGATCTCGACCTGCGGGAGGTCGAACTTCAGGTCAGTGTCGGCAAAGTAAAAAGTGGGCGCGGCGTTCGGTGCGTTGGCCTCGGTGTTCGCGTAGAGGGTCAGTTGCTCGGCGTATTCGAGCATCTGTTTGTGATCGGCCGTCGAACGCAGGACCAGCTCAATGGGGAACTGGCCGCCGGAAGGCAGCGGCTCCGGCGTGGTGATGATGAAGTTCATGCCCGCGATGCCGCCGGCGGGTCCGAGCAGCGACTGCTCGATCTGCATGGCGGAGCGTTTCCGCTCCGACCAGGGCTTGAGGATGATGCCGGAGAAGCCGAAGTTGGCGCCGGTGATCTGGAACGACTGTTCATACTCGGGCACCTGTTGGAACATTTTCTGCGTCTCCGCGGCGAAGAGCACGTTCTGGTCGATGGTCGCGGTGGGCGAAGGGAGCATGATGCCGAACACCACGCCCTGGTCCTCCTTGGGGGCGAGTTCCTTGTTGGCAAACATCACGAACACAGGCAGCAGGGCCGTGAGCAGGATGGTGAGCAGGAGAGTAGCAGGCACCCAACCGAGACTGTGGCCGATGACACGCTCATATTTGTTACGGAGGCGGTCGAACAGGCGGTTGATCTTGCCGCTAAAGCCCTGGTCCTCGTGATCGTGATCATTGAGCAGGTAGGCGCTCATCATCGGCGAGAGCGTAAGGGCGACGAAACCCGACACGGCCACGGCGCCGGCCAGCGTAAAGGCGAATTCGCGGAAGAGCGCGCCAGTGAGGCCGCCCTGGAAACCGATGGGCGCGTAGACCGCGGCGAGTGTGATCGTCATGGAGATGACGGGGCCGACGAGCTCGCGCGCGCCGAGAATGGCGGCGTCGTAGGGCGACTTGCCCGCGCGGATGTGGCGCTCGATGTTCTCGACGACGACGATGGCGTCGTCCACCACGATGCCCACGGCCAGCACGATGGCGAGGAGGGTGAGCAGGTTGATGGTGAAGCCCATCACCAGCATAAGGAACATCGCGCCGACCAGCGACAGTGGCATGGCCACGATCGGGATCAGGACGGAGCGGAACGAGCCCATGAACAAGAAGATGACGATCATCACGATGAGCAGCGTCTCGAGCAGCGTCTTCACGATCTCGTTGAGCGCATCCTCAATGTATTTGGAGGCGTCGTAAGCGATGGAGGCCTTGAGGCCGGCTGGCAGGCCGGCCTGGATGGCAGGCATCGCGGCACGCACGCGCTGGATGACCTCGACGGTGCTCTCGGAGGGCAGCACCCATACGCCCATGAACGTGGCGGTCTGGCCGCCGAACTTGACCTCCTCGTCATAGCTCTCAGCGCCGAGGACAACGTCGGCCACGTCGGCGAGGCGGATGATGGTGCCGTGTTTCTCGGCCACGACCATCTGCTTGAACTCCTCGACGCTCTTGAGGTCGGTGTTGGCGATGAGCGACACGGAGAGCATGGAACCCTTGGTCGAGCCGACGGCCGCGAGGGCGTTGTTGGCCGCCAGGGCGTTGCGGACCTCCGCGGGGCTGAGGCCGCGGGCGGCCAGTTCGTCAGGCTTGAGCCAGACACGCATGGCGAAGACGCGGCCGCCGAGCACGTCGGCTTTCTGCACGCCCTTCACGGCGGAGAGGCTCGGCTGGACCATGCGGTTGAGGTAGTCGGTGATCTGGTTCTGGTCGAGCGAGTCGGAGTAGAAGCTCAGATACATCGACGCGAACTGGCTGTCGGCGGTCTCCACGTTGATCGTGGGGGCCTCGGACTCGGGCGGCAACTCGTTGCGCACCTGGTCAATCTTGGCGCTGATCTGCGCGAGCGCGGCGTTGGTGTCGTAGTTCAGCCGCAGGAAAACGCGGATGGTGCTGAAACCGGCGCGGCTCTCGGACTCGATGTAGTCAATGCCGTCGGCGCTGGCGATGACACGCTCGAGCTGGGTGGTGATGTAGCCGCGCACCGTCTCGGCGCTGGCGCCGAAGTAGACGGTGGTGATGTTAACCACCGCACTGTCGCTACGCGGATACTGGCGGGTGTTGAGCTGGAAGTAGGCGACGACACCCACGACGAGGATGACAATGTTGACCACGAGCGCGATGACAGGCTTGCGGACGAACAGGTCGGTGAAGCTTTTCGAGACCATAACAGGAGAGAGAAAGGTTGGCCGCGGGGCGGAGACCGGGAGCGGACGGCTCAGGTGTTAGCCGGCTTGGGCGACGGGTTGCTGGTCGGCTGGACTACGTTGTTGACCGCGACCGGCGCACCGTTGCGCAGCTTAAACACGCCGGCGGAAACGACCTGCTCGCCGGGCTTGAGGCCACCGGTGACGGCGATGAGGTCACCGCGGGTGGCGCCGAGCTTCACAAACTGCTGGCGCACGCCGAGGTATTCCTTGCCGTCCGGATGCTTCATCTTCTCGACCACATAAACTGAATTGCCGTAGGAGGCGTAGGCGATGGCCGTGGCGGGCACAACGACGAGGGTCTCGGTGGCAGGCAGCTGCACCTCGACACGGGCAAACATGCCGGCGCGGAGCACTTCGGTCGGGTTGGCGAGTGTCGCCTGGACGGAGACGTTGCGGGTGGCCGCGTCGACCTCGGAGTTGATGGCCGTGAGCCGGCCCGTGAAGGGCTGCTCGAAGGCGTCGATCAAGACCGAGACCGACTGGCCAAGGGCGAGCGACGGGAGGTGGCGCTGCGGGACGTTGAAGTTGACGAAGATCGGATCGAGCTTCTGGAGCGGCAGGAGGGCCTGGCCGCGGGCGACGAACTGGCCGGTATTGACGAGGCGGATGCCAACACGACCGTCGAACGGAGCGCGCAGCTGCTTCTTGGCGATCAGGGCCTGGTGAGAGGCCAGGTTGGCGACCGACTGCTTGGCCGCGGCGTCGGCGCCGTCGAAATCGGACTTGGCGATGGCCTGGCGGCCCCAGAGATCCTGGGCGCGCTCGAGATTGATGCGGGTCAGCTCGGCGGTGGCCTCGGCGGCCTTGAGATTCGCCATCTCGACGGAGGTATCGAGCTCGACGAGCAGGTCTCCGGTCTTGACGGCCGTGCCGCTGTCGGCCGCGATGCTCACAATCGTGCCGTCGGCATCAGCGCTGATCGTGACACCCTCGACCGGCGCCAGCGTGCCGATCGACTTGAGCACAGGCTGCCATTCAACAGCCTGAGCCTCAATGGTGGCGACGGAGGTCGGCGGCACCGAGTGATCCATCTTGGACATTTCATTGAGCTGGGCTGCCTTGATGGCCCCCAGGGTCAGAACGACGACGACGAAGCCGCCGATAGCGATGAGGAACTTCTTAAACATGGGAGTGGGGCGCTTGGGTTAGATTGAGAGGAATTAGCCGATGGACGCAGTGGGTGCGGAGTCCCGCTGGGGAGTGAGCACCGCGGCCTGTTGCTGAACCTTGACGAGCAACCGGACCAGTGTCTTGCGCTCGGTCTCGGTCAGCGTGCTCATGATGCTCGCGATGGCCTTGAAATGGCCGGGGAGGAATTCCCGCATGAATTTTTCGCCGCGCGATGTCAGAAGCACCGACATCATGCGCCGGTCATCAGGATCCGGCTCGCGCTTCACGTAGCCATCGCGCTCCAGCGTGTCGATCAGGCCCGTCATGGTCGCGCGCGTGACTCCGGCGGCGTCGGCCAGTTCGGCCGGCGTGCGGGGCCCGGGGACACACTCGTCGGCGCCCAGCAACTTGGCCGCGCGCGGCTGCACACTACGCCAAAGCAGCATCAACACGCCAAAACGACCGTGGGAAATATTATGGCCCGCCAAGCTCCGATCGGAGATCGCGAAGACCTCGTCACTGGTGTGGAGCAGGTGGAGAAAAGCCTCGGCCGCTGAAGGATCGAGGTCGGGAAATTCTTTGGCCGCCTCGAGCAGGCAGTCGTAACGCGGCAGGTCTTTGAGCAACAGATGAGGCATGATTGATACGGATAAAAACTATCAGGGGCCTGAAAGTTAGCCTCCTAACGATTATTGCAAGCAGAGTTTTGTGAAATTAGCCGAACGGCTAGTTCTGCCTGAAAACGAAGCAGCCGGCCCAACGGCCGGCTGCGAAGAAATCATTAAATTATCAATCAGAGCGACTTAGCTGCCTCCACGACGGCTTCTGCCGTGATGCCAAGTTCCTTCATGGCCGTGTTGCCGGGGGCGCTGAGACCGAAGCGGTCGATGCCGACGACTTTTCCATCGAGGCCGACATACTTGCTCCAGAGGGCGGTCACACCGGCCTCGATGGCCACGCGCTTGCGGCACGAGGACGGCAGGACTGACTCGCGATATTCCTTGGACTGGGCGTCGAAACGGAGGAACGACGGCACCGAAACCACCCGAGCGCCTGAGCCAAGTGCCTTGGCAGCCGCAACGGCCCACTGCACCTCACTGCCACTGGCGAGCAGGATGTGCGTGAGCGAAGCGGTTTCCTTGATGAGAACGTAGCCACCCTTCAGCACCCCGGCGCGACGGTCCTGCGCCGAAGCATCGTTGAGCATCGGCACGGCCTGGCGCGTGAGCGCGAGCAGGGTCGGGCCGTCGGTGCGTTCCATCGCCGCCGCGAAGGCACCGGCCGTCTCCTCCGGATCCGCGGGACGGATGACATCGAGGTTCGGGATCACGCGCAGGCCGGAAACGGTCTCGACCGGCTGGTGGGTCGGGCCGTCCTCGCCCACCCCGACCGAATCATGAGTGTAGATATAGACGACCGGCAGCTTCGACAGCGCCGCAAGACGCATCGCGGGACGCGAATAGTCGGCGAACACGAGGAAGGTTGCGCAGGAGGCGCGGAAAATGCCGTCGTAGGCCACACCATTGCTGATGGCGGCCATGGCGTGCTCGCGAATGCCGTAGCGCAAGTTGCGGCCGGCGCGGTTGGTTTTGTCGAAATCCTTGTCGGCGGCGATGTAGTTGAGCGTCGAGCCGTGCAGGTCGGCCGATCCGGAGATCAGCAGCGGCAAAGCGGCCGCGACGGGCTGGAGCACGTCCTTGCCGGCGGCGCGGGTCGCGAGCTTCGCATCAGCCGGGAAAGCGGGGATCTTTTCGAGCAACGCGGCGGCACTGGGGGCCTGGCCGGCGCTGTCGAGGAGCGCAGCCTTCTCGGGATGGGCCGCGCGCCAGGCGGCGAAGGCCCTCTTCCATTTGCCGTGGGCGCGCTTGAGGCGCTTCTTGTGGTCGGCGAAGTAAGCGCGAACCTGATCACTCACGTAGAAATGATCCGCGGGTAGGCCGAGGCCCTTGCGGGCGGCGTCGGCGAACTTCGCCCCACCCTCGCCGTGGCCCTTGGAGGTGCCGGCGACTTCGGGAATGCCCTTGGCGATGACGGTGCGGGCAATGATGAGCTGCGGCTTGCCGCTCTTGGTCTTCTTGGCCTTGTTGATCGCCTTGAGGATCGCGGTCAGGTCGTGGCCGTCGACCAGCGTCTGCACATCCCAGTTCATCGCTTTGAAGCGCAGCGCGGTGTTCTCGCTCTGCGTCTTGTCAGCCATGGCATCGAGGGTGACATCATTCGAGTCGTAGATGAGAATGAGGTTGTCGAGACCTTGGTGGCCGGCGAACTCGACCGCCTCCATCGCGACGCCTTCCTGCATGCAGCCGTCACCCGCGAGACAGATAACGTGGTGGTTAAAGATTTCGTGGCCGGCCGCGTTGAAGCGCGCGGCCGCCATCTGGCCAGACATGGCCAGGCCGACGGAATTGGCGATGCCCTGCCCCAGCGGACCCGTGGTGCACTCGACGCCGGGCGTCTCGTGAAACTCGGGATGGCCGGGCGTCTTGCTGTGCAGCACGCGAAAATTCTTCACCTCGTCGAGCGACAAGTCGTAGCCGCTCAGGTGGAGCCAGCTGTAGAGGAACATCGAACCGTGCCCGGCGGAGAGGACAAACCGGTCGCGGTTCAGCCAGCGTGGCTCGTCAGGGTTGTGCACCAGCGCGTGGCCGTAAAGCACGGCGCCGATTTCCGCCGCCCCCAGCGGCAGGCCAAGGTGACCGGAGGAACACTTGTGGACGGCGTCAATGGCGAGGCCGCGGGCCTGGTTGGCAGCTTGGGCGAGAAGGTCGGTCTGGAGTTTCATGGAAAAGAAAACGGGTGCGGGACGGGTGAATGTTTATTTACGCCGCTGGCGAAGGGCGTGCAAAGCCCAATTTTTGGCATAAAAAAACGATCCGCCCCACGACGAGTCGAAGTTGCTGAAAGGTGGAACCTGCGCTCCGCGCGGGTTAAGTCCGCGGCGGAGCGCGGGCTCCACCCCCGGCTTGCAGCCTGCGCCAATGAAAAAGGCGGGATCAGCGATCCCGCCCTACAAAGAATTACCGCGAAAGGCTCAGGCCTTGGCGGCGGGGGCGTCGTAGCGCTTCTCCTTGACGGCCATGGCGGCCTTGCCGGAGCGGCCGCGGAGGTAGTAGAGACGGGCCTTGCCGACCTCGGAGTTCTTCTCGACCTCGATCTTCTCGAGGTTCGGGGAGTTCACCGGGAACACGCGCTCGACACCCTCGCCGTAGCTGATGCGGCGGACGGTGAAGGTCTCGTGAATGCCGCTGCCCTTGTGGGCGATGACGACACCGGCAAAAATCTGGACGCGCTCCTTGTCACCTTCGCGGACCTTGGTGTGCACGCGGACACCGTCGCCGACTTTGAACGGCGCAACTTTATGTTTCACCTGATTGGCGGTGATTTCTTGGATGATGGGATTCATGGCTGGGAGTTATTTGAGTAAATCGGGTCTGACTTGCTGCGTTTTTTCCACCTGTTGCGCGTGCCGCCACTTCTCGATCTCGCCGTGGTTGCCCGAAAGGAGCACTTCCGGCACGGAC
>JBKJRX010000089.1:0-7286 GCA_046593155.1 Lacunisphaera sp. | reverse complement strand
GCGAACGCTTCGCCGGGGTCGGCGAGGTTGAGCTCGGGCTCGATCCAATGCACATCAAGATCCGGCTCGGCAAACGCCTCGATCCGGCTGCTGATCGCCTGGTCGCTCAAAATAATGACCGGGCAGGAGTGGCGTCGCGCCAGGCGACACGCCTCAAGGGCGATGTAAAAGCAGTCTTCCACGTCGCGCGGAGCGAGCACGATGCGCGGGGCGTCACCGTGGCTGCCGTAGATGGCCTGGAGCAAGTCGCTCTGTTCGACGCTGGTGGGCAGGCCGGTGGAGGGGCCGCCGCGCTGAACGTTGACGACGATGAGTGGAAGCTCGGCCATGCTGGCGTAGCTCAGGGCCTCCATCTTGAGCGAGAGGCCGGGACCGGAGCTGCCGGTGATGGAAAGGTGGCCGGCGTAGGCCGCGCCCAGAGCCATGGCCACCGCGGCCAACTCGTCCTCGGCCTGCACGAAGATGCCGCCGTATTTCGGCAGCTCGACGCGAAGGGTCTCCATGATGGAGGACCACGGGGTGATCGGGTAGGCGGCGCCGTGGCGGACGCCGGCGGCGATGAGGCCGAAGGCGAGGGCGGTGTTGCCGTCGGTGGTGACCTGCGGGCGCGCGCCGGCCGCGGGGGCGGCGGCCTTGTCGAGGCGGTAGCGCAGGTTCTCGGCCGGATAGGCGTAGCCGGCGTCGAAGGCGAGGAGGGCGTTGCGGACGATGTCCTCGTTCTTGCCGCCAAAGCGCTCCTTGATGAGCTGCGTGAGCTTCGCGACATCGAGATCGAACATGCGGGTGAGCAGGCCGAGCACGTAGATGTTCTTGCCCTTCTCCTTGGTGGAGCCGCCGACGGCCTCGACCGTGGCGCTGGTCATCGGGATGCCGACGGCGGTGATCTCCTTGTCGTCGGGGTTCGGGGTGACGTGGTCGGTGTCGTAGAGGAGCACGCCGCCCGGCCGGAGCGAGGCGCGGTGGCTCTCGTAGCTGTGCTGGTAAAAGGCCACGAGCACGTCGGCACGGTCGCCGGAGGAGAGGATCTCGCCGGAGCCCATGCGGACCTGGAAGATCGACGGGCCGCCGGAGATCGTGGACGGGATGGTCATGTAGGTCATGACCTCCTGGTCGGAGCGACCGGCGAGGCGGGCGAGGAAGCCGCCGATGGCTTGGATGCCGTCCTGGGAGTTGCCCGCGAGCCGGATGACTACGTCGGGAATGGAAGGGGTTTCACCCGAGAGGCGCGCGTCGGCGTCCAGGGGTCCTGGGGTAGTAGGACTGACCATAGACAATACTATGTCCTACACGGGCGGATTGGTAAAGGCTGGGCTTGTCGGAAAATGCGCATTTCTTGCCATTCTGAGACGGAGGCACCGGGGCCAGTATAAGCAGAACCCCGGCGTGTGCCGGGGTTCGATTTGATGAACTAATGGGGGCAGGTAGGGCGGCGAGTCCCTTCGCCGCTGGAATGGGGCGCGGAGCGGAGTCCGCGCCCTACCTCAATCCCAGCCGATCTGGCGGCCTTTGTTCTGTTCCTGGAGCCACTTCATCAGCGGGGCGTAGTATTCCACCATGGCGCGCGTGCTCAGTTCCTCGCCAGTGGCTTCCTTGATGACCTTGCGCCAGTCCTCGGTCTTGCCCTTTTCCATGATCTTGCGGAAGAAGTCACCGACTTCCTTGTTGTTGGCGTAATTGCAGCTCTGCGGCGGCTGCTTGAGGATCTTCTTAGCGATGTAGTCGTTCAGCTGGTATTTGAAGACCTGCGCGATGGCATAGCTGTAATAGTAGCAGGGCGTGTCGTTGATGTGGGTCTTCGTCGCGGCATCGCACCATTCCTCGCCGCGCTCGACGGGCGGCTCGACGCCCTGGAAGTCGCGGACATATTGCCACCAGCGGGCATTCCACTGGTCGACGGGCAGGTTCTTTGCGTAGACGTCGGCTTCCCAGTGCGCCATGACGCCGGACGACCAGAAGATGAACGGCACACCCGGGACGAGGGCGTTGTTGAGGAGGAAGGCGTTTTCGTCGACCTTGAAGTCGGCGGGCAGGATGCCGAGTTGCTTCAGGTAGGGCGCCATGCCGGAGGCCAGTGCGGTCAACTCGCCGAAGCCCTCGTGGAAGGCCGGGTTCGCGCCGGTGCGGAGCAGCGCCGGCACCTCGGGCCGGGTGTAGCCCATGAAATAATAGATGTGGCCGAATTCGTGGTGGTTGGTCGCGAACCACCACGGGTTGGCCTCGATGCTTTGCAACGAACGCAGGTCGCTCTCAAGGTCGACATGCCAGGCGGAGGCGTGGGTGTTCTTCTTGCGCTTGTCGCCGGCGGGGACCGGGTAAAGGTCGGATTTTTCCCAGAATGATTGCGGCAACTTCGGGAAGCCGAGGCCGACGTAGAACTGCTCGGAGGAGCGCGCGACCCACTCAGGTGTCTTGTCCTTGAAGAACGGCGTCAGGTCGGCGCCCTCGGACAGACCGCCCCACTCTTGCGACCAGCGGTTGTTGATCCAGTGGGCCGGGATGCGCTTCGGGACGGGTTGTTTGTATTTCTCGGCGAGCTTGTGTTTCACCCAGGTGTGGAGCTGCAGGTAGAGCGGGCGCAGCTCGCGCATGAAGTCGTCCTGCATCTTGATCATCTCCTCGGTCGTCATGCCGTAGCCGGCGACCTGCAGCGCGAAATAGTCGGGATAATCGAGTTCCTTGGCGACGCCGTTGCGGAGATCGCGGAGCTTGATGAGGCCGGCCTTGAGGGCCTTGCCGGATTCCTTCGAGGCCTCCCACACGGCCTGGCGTTCCTTGAGGTCGGTGCTCGCGTTGAGGAGGTTGTCGATTTCGTTCACCGTGATCGGCTTTCCCTTCAGCTTAAATTCGAAGCCATTGAGCGTGGAGGCCTGGGCGACCTCGGCGTCGATGCGGTCGGCGACGAGCTTTGGGTTCGTCATCGGGCCCTCGGCGGCGATGAGCAGCAGTTGTTGGAGTTCGCGGATGGTGAGCTCGTTCAGTTCGTGACGCTTCAGCAGCAATGCCTTGGCCTCGTTGATGAGGACGGGATCTCCTGTGAAGGCGGCGCGCGATTTGCTGGCTGTCTCGGAACCGGCGTCGTGCACGGGCGAGACGTCGGTGAGGGCCTTCCACTGGGCGTTGCCCTCGAGGGTGACGAGGGACTTGTAGGCCGAGTTGACGAGGAGCAGGAAGCGGTCGGCGCGCTCCTGGGTGGGATTGGCATCGGCGGCGAACCCGTTCGACAGGCTCAGGGTAAACGCGGAAGCCGCAAGCAGCACCGCAACGGCGGCACCGCGGAGGGGGGATGTAACGCGCATCATGGGCGGAACCTACGTCCCGGAACGCCCATTGGCAAACCCGCAAAGGCGATCGCATTCGTCATTTGATCTCCTGAAAGATCATCAAGAGATGCGCCTTCGCATACGCATCATAGGACACGCGTTCGCCGGGATGGAGGATGACACTCAATGAGTTACTCCTTGAGCAACTTGTCGTATTCGGCGTGGGTGCCGATCCAGAACCAGACGATGCCTTCCGGCCGGTCTTTGCCGAGGGTCCGATATCCGGAGCCGACCCGCGCGGACCAGAATGGGCCGGCTTTCTTCAGGCGAATCGAGGGATGACGGGAGTTGGCTTTCAAAAGGACAAAGTTCTTGTCGGCCAGCTCACGGACATGCTCCGGCAGCTGCCGGTAGTGATGCCAGAAATCAGGCGAAGCAAAATGCCTCACGGCTCGGTGCACCGACCGGCGTCGAACGCCGCATCAGCTTTCCGGCCCAGTTTCTCAAGTTTGCCCGCGGTGACGTCACGGGCGATTTGCTCATCCCATTGCCTGGCGGCATATTCCTCAACCCAGAGGGCAAAAGCACGCAATTCCTCGGGGGAGAGGCTTTGCACTTTCTCTTCTAGATCCGCCAGCTTCATGCCCGGTAAACTAACGCAGTATCAGGTTTGGTCAAGTTGGGCTTTGGGCACCGGCGCGCTCAGAGCCCAAGGCAGTATTGCCACGAAAAACACCACAGGTTGTTCGCTGGACGGAGCAGCAAGGCGTCTATAAAGGCACGGAAGATTTTAACGGCCGGACAGACATTTTTGTGACTTTCGTGGGTAGAGTTTTAAAAGAAAATTCTAGCCGGAACAGAGCCGGATTTTTGGCCACCAAAGAACGCATGGTGCACAAAGATAATAAATTCAGGCCGGTTTTCTTTGCGATCTATGCGTTCTTTCGTGGCTACACTTCAGGTGAATCCACTTTAACGTAGGTGGATGTCGGCTCAGATCTTCACCGGTGTCACCCGCTGGCCGTCGGAGACACGGTCGCCGGGGTAGAGGATGACCTCGTCGCCTGCGGTGAGACCCTTGAGGACCTGCACCTCGGAACCGCTGGAGCGGCCGGCCTCGACGGGCACGAGCACGGCCTTGCCGCCGCGCACGACGTAGGCGGCGGACTCGTTGCCGCGGCGAAAGAGGGCCGATACGGGCACCTTCAGGGTGTTCTCGGTTTCCCAGACGATCACGCGGGCCTCAACGCGGAAGTTGTCGCCCAGCGAGGCGCGCTCGGCCACCGGGGTGATGATGTCGGCCACGACGTTGACGCGCTGCTCCTCGACGCCGAGGGCGGAAATCTTGGTGAAAGCCGCGGGCTCGACCAGCCGCACGCGGGCCTCGAGGGGCTTCGGGCCGCCCCATTGTTCCAACTCCACGCGGGCCCCGAGCGCGAGCGCGGCACCGTCGCGCGACAACAGCTCGATGACGACCTCCAAGTCAGCCGGATCGCCGGCATCGAGCAGCGGGGTCCCGGCGGTGACAGGGCGTTCGCTCTCCTGGAAAACATGGAGCACCCGGCCGGCGACAGGAGCGCGCACCTCGATCAACGCGGGCACGGTGTCCGGTCCGACGACGGCCAGCTCGGCGACAGCGGCGCGCAAAGTGCCCTCGGCGGCGACAACCTCGCGGGCGGCGGCGGTTTCGCGCAGTTGCGCCCCGTCGTAGTCCTGCGGCGACACCGTCTTTTCGGTGAACATCCGTTCCATGCGCTTCAGCTCATTGCCCGCGAGTGCGTAGGCGATGCGCGTCTTCTCCAGCGAGGCCACGGCGGAGTCGCGGCGCGCCTCGGCCAGCGCGCGGCTGCGGGTGTCCAGCGGCGAGGAAGCCATTGGTGCGATGATCGCCACGACGTCGCCGGCGGCCACGGTCGCACCGGGCTTGAAGGGCACACGACGCAGCTGGCCGGTGACGGGGGAGGAGACGACGTAACGCTGCTTGATGCGCGTCTTGCCTTCCTCGCTGACGGTCGCGCGCAGCGGCCCGGTGGCGGCAAGGGCGGTCTCGACCGTCGCGGGCTTCGGCCGCAGGCCGAAGCCGAGGGCGACGATCAGCGCGAGACCGAGGACGTAGGGCAGCCAGCGGCGCTTGGTGGGGGAGGAGGGCGAGTTCATGGGAAGTGAAACTGGAGGAAGTTTTTAACCACTAATGCCCACTAATGCCCACTAATGGGACACTAATGATTCTGTGGTTTTGGATTAGTGGGAAATTAGTGGAGATTAGTGGTGAACCGGTTCGGATCATTCCGGGGCTTTCAGGGTGGCGATGAGGTCGAGCTGCTTGAGTTTGCGCAGGACGACCAGCGCGGAGAAGACGGACGCGGTGGCGACGACAATCACGGCGAAGGAGTAGGTGTAAGCCGTGAAGACCACAGGCAGGCGCACGGTCTCGGTGCTCACCGTGGAGATGATGACGGTGGCGAAGCCGGTGCCGAGCCCGAGGCCGAGCGGCACGGCCAGGGCGGCGAGGATGACCAGCTCGATCACGATGATGGCACCGACCTCGCGCTGCGTCATGCCGACGACGCGCAACGTGGCCAGCTCGCGCGCCCGCTCAGCCAGCGAGATGCGGGCGTTGTTGTAGATGACGCCGAACGCCACGACCACGGAGAACATCAGGTAAATGCTTTGGATCAGCCCCATCATCTGCGCGGTCGTCTCGCGGAAGCTCTTGCGCATGGTCTCCTTGATGGCGACGGAGCTGACGCGCGGAATCTCCTTCAGCGCGGCGAGGAATTCCCCGCGGCGGCTCATGTCGAGGCCGAGGCTGGCGCCGGTGATGATATCACCTTCGCCGAGGAAGCGGTTGATGGCGTGCAGTTCCATATAGGCGGCGATGCCCGTGAAATCCTCGGCCAGGCCGACGATCGGCAGGGTCTTGACGGGCCGGCGACCCTCGAGCGCCTCGACCACCAGCAGGTCGCCGACCTTGGCGCCCAAGACCTCGGCGAGCTTGGCCGACACGATCAAGCCTTCCGTCGGCGGGGGGATTTCGCGGCCGGAGTGATTCACGGCGCGGGTGTGCATCGAGCCCGTGATCAGGCTGCGCAGGCCGATCTGGCGGCTGCGGCCTTGGAAGTGGATGCGCACCGCGGCGTTGCGCGACGGTTCGAGGCGGGTGACCCCGGGCAGCTGCGCCAACTCGTGGGCGATGCGGGCCGAGGAAGGCTCGACGAGGCCGAGGTTGAGGTCCTGCCGCTGCACGACGTCCCACTTGAAGTCGAGGATGTCGGCGATGCCGGCCTTGAAGGTGTTGGGCAGGATGAGCAAGGCGGTGGCGAGCGAGAGACCGGCGACGGTGAAGAGCGCCTGGATGGGGCGGCGCTCGAGGTTGCGGACGGCGATGCGGAAGGAGTGCGACAGCAGCCGCTTCAGGCCGAGCCGCTCCAGGTAGGACGGTTGGTAGCTGGCGGGCGGCTCCGGGCGCATCGCCTCGGCGGGCGGCAGGCGCGCGGCCTGGCGGACGGAACTGAAGACCCCAAGCGTCACGGCGCCGAGGCCGACGGTGAGCGCGATCGCCACGGCGGAAAGGTCGAGTTTGAAGACCAGGTCGGGAAAGCGGAACATGAGCTCATACATGTCGACCAGCCGGCGACCGAGGAAGAGGCCGCCGAGCAGGCCGCAGATGACGCCGGCGACCACCATGACAAAAGCAAACTTCAGGTAGTGGACGACGATCTGCCGGTTGGGGAACCCGAAGGCCTTGAGGATGGCGATCTGCTCGCGTTGCAGGGCCAGCAGCCGGGACAGCACCGAGTTGGTCATGAACGACGCCACGCAGAGAAAGATGGTGGGGAACCCGATGGAGAGGATGGTGAGCACGCGGATCTCGTCGGTCACGCGGATGTGCGACGGGTGGTCCTTGCGGCCATAGGCGCCGCGGCCGCCGTAGGGGAGCAGCAGGCGGTCGAGCTCGGCGATGACGGCTTGGGTGCTGGCGCCGGGCGCGAGGGTGACGACGACGTGGTTGAAGGCGCCGTAGAG
>JBKJRX010000312.1:0-2898 GCA_046593155.1 Lacunisphaera sp. | reverse complement strand
ATTTGTCCATCAACTTCACCCTCGCGGCCGGGCGGATATCCGCGACCCCGCTCTTCTTCGGCGCCAACCCCGCCGAGGTGCGCACTGACCACGCCCAAAAGGGCCGCCGGGCTCTGGCCGAGGAGGAGGACCTCGGCCGTGCGTTGGTGAAGTCATTCAGCGCTGACCAGCTCCGCGTGGCCCTGATAGCCGACCGGGCCCCGAACGAGATCATCACCGCCAACGACCGGCAGGTGAAACCATCCGCCCCCGCCGGCCTGGCCTATGCGCGGATGAATCCGGACCAGCAGGTCCGGCTCCGCGCCTTGGTCGAACTCTACGCCGGCCGGCTGCGCCCCGAAATCGCCGAGGTCGAGACCCGGAACATCGCCGGCCAGAGCTGGGATCTGGTTCACTTTGCCTGGGCCGGCGGGCTGGAACGCGGCGATGCCCATTATTACCGCATCCAAGGCCCGGCCTTCCTCATCGAATACGATAACACCCAGAACGGGGCGAACCACATTCACACCTCCTGGCGCAACTTCGCCGGCGACTTCGGGCGGGATCTGCTCCGGGAGCATTACCAATCCGCCCATCCCGCAGCTAAAAAGTGAAAATACGGACCACGCAGGCAATCGCGGGGTCGGTGTATCTGATGCGCTTACTTCTCTTAGCGGCCCTTTTGGTAGCCACCGGCTCGGCCGCCGAACCCACGTGGCATTTATCGCTACAAGTTCGCAGCCTGCACGAACAGACCACGGAAGCCGATCTCACCGACCACACGCCCGGGATCGGCGTCATCCGCGTCACCGAACACCATTGGCTGGCCGGTGCCGGAATCTTTCGCAACAGTCTCGCCCGCACCGCCGGCTATGCCTACGTCGGCAAGCAATGGCCACTCGGCAAAGTCCAGGTCGGCGCCATTGCCGGGCTGAGTCATAACTACAATTTCAACAACGGCGGTATCGTCCCGCTGGGTGCGGCCTTGCTGACCGTTCCCCTGGCGGATCGCTGGGCACTGGACGTGCTCGGCATTCCCAGAGTGAACAGATATACTTACGCGACGCTGCATTTTTCCGTGCGGTGGCGGTTTCGCTGAGGCATTGAAGGTGGAACCCGGCCTCCGACGGGTTGTTTTGATGCTAATCCCAGCTGGCCGCCGCGAATCCTGAAAACCCTTCCGGAGGCCGGGTTCCACCTCCAAACCTCACCGCGGAGTCACTATTTCGAGTTTCACCCGGCAGCCAAGCACGGCGGCGGTCCGGGCGAGCGTGGTGAGCGTCAGGGAGGTGTTGAGGGGATCGAGCACGCGGTTCACCGCCGCGCGACTGGTGCCGAGTGAGTCGGCCAGCTCGGATACGGTCATGCCCAATCGCTCCATGCGCTGGGCCAGTGTCGCCGCGATCACGTGCTTCATGGCACTCGCCTCCACGTCGCCATAAACACCCTCTTCGCGAAGATACTCCGTCGATTTCGTCTCAAAGCGCTTCGATTTGTCTTCTTTCATGACCCAATTGTATCTTTTTTGATACGAATCAGCACGCGCAAAATTAAGCATCGAAGTTTTTTTAAGACACAAAACTTCCGTAAGCGCGCCACGTTCAGCCGCTTGGCCGGCACTACCTGACAACTTTAGTCCGCCAACAAAGATTTTTCTGGCCTAGGACGCGATGATTCGCACAGTCGGCCTCGCATCAGGAAAGGATCGACTGGAAACAGTCGGTTCTGCCAACCGGGTCTAGGAGTGATCACGGTGGTTTCGAGTGACGCAAGTCACCCGGATGTGAGAGGGGTCAAACCCTCTAACAAAAAAACTCCTCCAAAAAAGCGAAAAAGCCGCCTGATGCCCTCAGGCGGCTTTTCGTTTTCAGGAAAAACCCTGATGCGCGAACGATTAATTAACCATCAACCGCTCACGCATCATGTCCACCAACCTCATCACCCTCGCCTCGCTTCGCATCAGTGAAGCGAATCCCAACCACCACCTCTGGAACAACAACGGAACGTGGTTCCTGCACTACACGGTCTACCCGACCCCCTTTACCAAGGAGCGCATCCGCCGCTCCCTCGGCACGAAGGACGTCAACCTGGCCCGCGAACGCCGCGATAACTTCTTCAACCACCTGGCGAAGCAGTCCGCTGCCCCGGTCCTCACCGGCCAGGTCGCCGTCGCCTGAGCTTGCAGTCATAGCCAATCACCGGAAGGCGCGCCCAAGGCGCGCCTTCTTTTTTTGACCGATATCTTCCCGTGGGCCAGGGAGCTTGGTCGCGCAGAGCTCATCATGGCGCGAGCAAGCTCGCTGCCCCACGGGCTCCCTCACGGAATCCTTAACTGCATCCCCACCCGGAGCGTATTGGAGCCCTGCAACCCATCGCGGTTGGCATTGAAAATCTCCTGCCAGCGATTGGGGGTGCCATAGAAACGCATGCTGATGCGTGAGAGTGAATCGCCTTCCGTGACTGTGTGGAACCGGACCTCGGCACCAACCGGCGCGGTGGCGGCCGGGCGCGAAGGCGCTGCCCCGCCGGCGGCAATCGTCGCCGCGGGCGTGCCCAACCGGGCCGCGGACGCGATCTGGTCGAGCGTGCTCTGCGCCTGGTTGAGGCGCGCGGCCAGCGCACCGTTTTCCGTCCGCAACTGGGTGATGATCGCGACCCGGTCACGATCCTGGACGACGCTGGCCTCGGCCAGACGGGTCTGGGCGGTCCGCGCACTCTCCAGGTCGCGGCGCAGCTGGCCCAGCTGGGCGGTTACCGCGTCGATGTTCTGCTGGGCCCCGCGCTCGGCTTCGGTGCGCATCTGCTGGGCGCTGCGCACACTCTGCGTCAGGCGGGTGATGTCGGCGCGATAGGATTCCACCAGGCGGCGCATGTCCTCCTGCTCCTGTTCCAGCCGCGCATTGGCCTGCGTCAGCTCGG
>JBKJRX010000183.1:0-12037 GCA_046593155.1 Lacunisphaera sp. | reverse complement strand
TCCGCGGCGTCGTCTGCCAGCGCCTGTTGCCCTCGACTGAAGGCGGGCTCGTGGTCGCCTGCGAGATCATGATCTCCAACACCGCCATCCAGGCCCTCATCCGCGAGGGCAAGACCGCCGGTCTCCGCAACACCATGGAGACGGGCGTCAAGGAGGGCATGTGCATCATGGAGAATGTCGTCCTTGAGCTTTATCAGCAGAAGAAGATCACCAAGGAGACGGCGCTCATCAACGTCTCCACCAAGAACGTCAGGCAGAAAATCGACCCGCCCCCCGCGCCACCCCCACCGCCCGCCGCGGGAAAAAAATAGTCCGAGGTTTATGGCCACAAAAAATCATAAGAATCCGACGGCAAATGGAGCTCACCAGGCGCCCATGGACGCACGGGCAATTCCCGCCGGCCGGCCGGTTAATTTTGGTGCCTTTTCGTGGCCGAAAATCCCCGGACTGGAGGTCGCCGCCTTCAGCTTTCAGCCTTCAGCTTTCAGCCTTTCCTGACCCCATGGCCGCCATCGACTCACTCCTCCGCACCATGCTCGAAAAAGGCGGCTCCGACCTGCACCTCACGGTCGGCCTGCCTCCGAAGTCCCGCATCTCCGGCTCGCTCCAGCCCATCGGCGACACGCCGGTCACCTCCCAGCAGATGGAGACCCTCCTCAAGGAGATCTGCCCCGAGAAGCGCTGGAAGGAATTCCTTGAGCGCAAGGACCTCGACCTCGCGCACGAGGTGGAGGGTCTCGCCCGCTTCCGGGCCAATTACCTCTACAACCATTGGGGCCAGGCGGCCGTCCTCCGCCAGATCCCGGCGAAGATCCTCTCGTTCAGCCAGCTTAACCTGCCCGACGCGCTGAAGAAGCTCTGTCACCTCGACCAAGGCCTGGTCGTCGTCACCGGCCCGACCGGCTCCGGCAAGTCCACGACGCTCGCGGCGATGATCGACTACATCAACGACAACCTCGCGCGGCACATCATCACCATCGAGGATCCCATCGAATTCGTCCACCCCTGCAAGAAGTGCACGATCGTCCACCGCGAGGTCGGCGAACACACCGAGACCTTTGGCGCCGCGCTCAAGGGCGCCATGCGCCACGACCCCGACATCCTCCTCCTCGGCGAAATGCGTGAGATGGAGACCATCAAGCTCGCGCTCTCCTGCGCCTCGATGGGCATGCTCGTCTTCGGCACGCTGCACACCAACAACGCGCCCAAGACCGTCGACCGCATCATCAACACTTTTCCCGCCGAGGAGCAGAACCAGGTGCGCGTCATGCTCGCCGGCTGTCTCGCGGGCGTCGTCGCGCAGCTCCTCTGCAAGAAGGTGCCGAAGGGCCGCGTCGCCGTGCACGAGATTTTGCTCCAGCACGAGGCCCTGCCCAACACCATCCGCATGGGCCAGATTTCCAACATCCGCGGCATCATTGAGAGCGGCAAGGAAGAGGGCATGATCACGATGGACAACAGCCTCATGGCGCGCGTGAAGGACGGCACCGTCGAGCCGAAGGAAGCCTACATGAAGGGCAGCAACAAGGCCCTCTTCGCCCCGCTGCTGAAGCCCGGCGACCTCGACGGCGGGCACTGAGGGATCGAATATTTGCCTTGAGGTGGAACCCGACCTCCGGGCGGGTTTGTTGGCGTGGAGGCCCCGCACTAAGTCCGCGTCGCCAGCTCAAGCCCGGCAAGATAGGTCAGCGCTTCGGTGCGATTTGTCCCGCACATGCTTTCTGTCGGTCGTAAACTCGTGCACACCGCCGGCCGCTCTGGCTTGCCGAACAGCGCGCACCGATAATCCGGCAGCAGCTGCACGCAGGGAATTCCCGCCGGCTTGCCGTGCGGCATGCCGGGGATCGGCGAGGAGATCGAGGGGGCGATGCAACAGGCCCCGCAGTGCTGACGACATTCCATGCTGACAATCTGCCCGGCCTTCCCATCGTGGCGAACGCGAAATCACCGCGCCCGGAAGCGGGGAAACTCCAAACCCTACCCTCCAAGTTCCAATGAAATCTCAATCAGCCAATCATCAATGAACGCACCATTTTGCCTGATTTCCCGGACTTGGCATTTCTCTGGAGCTTGGATGTTGGAGCTTGGAGCTTTCCCCCAATGAGCGAACTGGTTCCCGACAGCATGTCCACGAAGGGTCTCGAGGCCTTCCTGCATGAGAAGATCCCGCTGACCAAGGCCATGGGCCTGCACGTCGCCGAGAGCAGCGCGCAGCGCCTCGTCCTCGAGGCGCCGCTCGATAAGAACATCAACCACCTCGGCACCGCGTTCGGTGGCTCGCTCCACGCCCTGCCCACCCTCGCCTGCTACGCGGGGCTGTGGACGCTCCTGCGCGAGGCCGGCATCGACGGCCACGTGGTCGTGAAACAAAGCCAGGCCTTTTACCGTCAGCCGGTCACCGGCACGCTCCGCGCCGTGTGCGTCCGCCCAACGGCCACGCTCGTGAAGGAGTTCATCCGCGACCTCCAGCGCCACAAGAAGGCCCGCATGGACCTCGCGGCCATCGTCGAGGGAAATGACGGCAACCCCGCCGTGGAATTTTCCGGCAGCTTCGTGGCGGTGGTTTGAGGTAGGGCGGTCACTCCGCTGACCGCCGAGGCGCGGAGCGGAGTCCGCGCCCTACCGCTCCAACTGTAAGATCCGTTAGTCTTCGCTCCGCCGCCGCCGGCCTGCTTGGCTCGTCGGACCCCGCCTATGAAACCCACCCCGGTTCTGATCCTAGCCGCTGCATTGCTTGTTTCGTCTGCTTCCGCCCAGACGGCTGCGCCGACGCCCGCCGCTTTGCTTGGCGACCGGCCAGGACAAATCCCGGGCCGGCCGCAGCAGGCAACGGGACCGTTTCCTGTCACCGTCACCGTCGACGCCGCGCAGGCCACCGGCCCGTTGCGCACCTTCTGGCGCTACTTCGGCGCCGACGAGCCTAACTACGCCACCATGAAGGACGGTCAGAAACTGCTCAGCCAGCTCGGTGAACTCGCTCCGAAGCAGATTTATTTTCGCGCCCACAACCTCCTCAGCAGTGGTGACGGCACGCCAGCCTTCAAGTGGGGCTCGACCAACGCCTACACCGAGGACGCCGCCGGCAATCCCGTCTACGACTGGCGCGGCATCGACCGCATCTTCGACAGCTACCTGGCCCGCGGCGTGAAGCCGCTCGCGCAGATCGGTTTCATGCCTGAGGCGATGTCGTCGCAGCCGCATCCCTACCGCCATTCGTGGCGCCCGGGCATGCCCTACAACCAGATCTACACCGGCTGGACCAAGCCGCCGAAGGACTACGCCAAGTGGGGCGAACTCTCTTACCAGTGGGCGATGCACTCGGTCGAGAAATACGGCGCCGCCGAGGTGAACACGTGGTGGTGGGAGGTCTGGAACGAGGCCAACAACCAGCCCAACGGCTACTGGGGCGGCAGCGCCGAGGATTTCCGCAAGCTCCACGACTACGCCATCGCCGGCGTCCGCCGCGCCCTGCCCACCGCGCGCGTCGGTGGCCCGCACACCGCCGGCTCCGGCGGCAAGTTCATGACCGACTTCCTCGAACACTGCCTGCGCGGCACCAACTACGCGACCGGCGAGAAGGGCACGCCGCTCGACTTCGTCGCCTTCCACGCCAAGGGCTCGCCCACCTTCGTCGACGGCCATGTCCGCATGGGCATCAGCAACCAGCTCCGCACGATCGAGACCGCCTTCAACACCATCGGCTCCTACCCGGAGCTGACGAACATCCCTGTCATTATCGGCGAGTCCGACCCCGAAGGCTGCGCCGCCTGCCAGGGTCCGCAGATGGCCTACCGCAACGGCACGATGTATTCGAGCTACACCGCCGCTTCCTTCGCGCGGAAGCACGACCTCGCCGACCTGCACCGCATCAACCTCGAGGGCGCCGTCACCTGGGCATTCACCTTCGAGGACCAGCCGTGGTTCGCCGGCTTCCGCCAGATCGCGAGCAACGGCGTGCCGATGGCGGTGTTCAATGTCTTCCGCATGTTCGCCGCGATGGGCCCCGAGCGCGTGTCCGCTACGAGCACCGGCCAAATCGAACTCGCCGACATCATCGCGAAAGGCGTGCGCGCCGCGCCGGACGTCGGCGTGCTTGCCTCCCGCGCCCCAAACAAAATCGCCGTCATGATGTGGCACTACCACGACGACGATGTCGCGGGCCCCGATGCCGCCGTGAATCTCGCGCTGGCCGGTCTGCCGGCAAATGTCGCGACCGCCAAACTCACCCACCACCGCATCGACCAACAGCACAGCAACGCCTACGCCGAGTGGCTGCGTTTGGGCTCACCCGTCGCGCCGGATCTGAAGCAATACGCCATCCTCGAACAGGCCAGCAATCTCGCGACGTTGAAGGATTCGCCTGCCTCGGTCACCGTGACGAACGGCAAAGCCACGTTCGACTTCGCGCTGCCGCGACAGGGAGTGTCGCTGCTGGTGGTTGAGTGGTAGGGCGCGGACTCCGTTCCGCGCCGCAGCGGTCAGCGGAGTGACCGCCCTACCCTTTTGCCTTAATGTAGGGTCGCCGCCTTGGGCGCCGAAGCCTTGGCGAAGGTGGCTTGTCGGCGGACCGTCCGGCGGGCGCATCACGGCACGGCCGACAAGCGCCGGCCCTACATTGAGGACCAGCGCTCCCATCGCGCTCAGATGTGCTTCGAGTCAGCTTCGTCCTTCTTGACGTAGCCGCTTTCCTGCCGCTGGTGGTTCACGGCGTTCTTCTTCAGGTAGGCCTGGTAAACATCGTCCGGCGTCATGCCGAGAGTCTGCGCCAGCGACACCAGAAAGTGGAAAAGGTCCACCACTTCGACCTTGGCGTTCTGCTCATCGAACTTCTGATATTTGGCCCACCACTTCCACGGCACGCTGTCGATCAGCTCGGCCGTCTCCTGTTGCATGGCTCGGGTATAGTTAAGAATCCACTTCGCCTTCTCCTCGTCGGTGGGCGGAGGCAGATTCACTCCAATGCGCTTATTCAGCGCATCTTGCATACGAAAGATCTCCTCAAGTTTGTCCATGGCCGGTGAGCGTGGGAGGCCCCCCGACGGCTGGCAAGCCCGCCGCCCGGGAAAATTAAGTTGTCTTGCTGCGGTGATTGACCGACTTTGCACGCGTTATTGCCGCTGTCCTGCCCCGAGCCTGTCGAGGGGTTGAGCACGTATCCCGAGCTCCGGCTGGCATCACTACCTGCGCCGCCACCCCTTGGCAGGCGCTTTCAAACCAACAACATAGATAGACATGTCCTCCACAGAATCGTCCGGTGCTCCAGCCGAAGCCACCGCGACCCCCTCGGCGCCTGCCGCCGCGTTCCCTACATTCGGCTCCACCCGTGGCTCGGGCCTCGCCCGCGGTAAACGTCCCGCCGCCGGTCCCGCCGCCTCCACCGCGGCCTCCGCTGAATACACGCCGACCGCCATCGAAGTCGTCAACGCTCCGCGTGAATACCAGAACCCGTTCGCTCCGGCCGAAACGCCGGCAGCAACCGCTCCCGTCCCGGCGCCGTTTGAACCGGCTCCGGTTGTCATCACCCCCGCTCCCGTTCGCGCTCCGCGCGTTCAGGAAGCTCCCGCCCGCGAATACTCCGCCCCCGCCCGCCGTGAACACGTCGAGCCGGTCGCCGACGAGGTCCCGGCTCCCGCGTCCGTCCAAAACGACGAACCTGCCGAGCTGAACATCCTTGAGCCGGCCCAGCAGAAGGTCGCCCCCGCGCAGACTTGGGAAAGCGAAGGCTTCAAGCCCAACCGCGAGCCCCGCACCGACCGCCCGCGCCGTGAAGAACGGACCGATCGTCCGGCCCGCGAGGAACGCGTCGCGATGACGGAAATCCCGGAGAAATTTCTCTACGTCCGCCCCGGCCACACCTACGTCCCGACTCCGTCGAACTTCGGTGGCGCCCCGCGCGAGCGCAGCGAGCGTCCGGCCCACGGTTCGCCCGAGCGGGCCATGGAGACCTCCCCCGCCGAAGCTCCCGCTCAATCGGGTGGCTTCTTCGGCTGGTTGAAGTCCCTCTTCGGCGGCTCGTCCGCCGAGCCCGTTGCGACCCCGAGCACTCAAGGCGAGTTCCGCCGTGAAGGGGCGGGCGGTCCGGGCGGCCAACGTCGTCATCGTGGCGGCCGCAATCGCGGCGGCCAAGGTGGCGATGGCGGTTACCAGGGCGGCGGCGAAGGTGGTCGCGGCCGTGGCGGCCGCGGTCGCAGCGGCGGCGGTGGCGGCTACCGCGGTGGCTCCGGTGGCGAAGGCAGCAGCCAAGGCGGCGTCTAAGCCACTTAAATCTTGCTCCACGCGCTCCGCGCGAATCGATTCAAGGCGCCTGCTTCCGCAGGCGCCTTTTTCTTTCCGTTTGGAGGAGCCTGCTTGCAGGCGACCACAATCGCGGACGACCAAGGCATCGCCTGCAAGCAGGCTCCAACAATTACTGCCACGCCTCCCAGACCCTGGACCCCAGACCCTAGAACCTAGTCGCATGTCCGATCTCATCATTCACGGCGGCAAACCCCTGAGCGGCACCATCACACCATCAGGCAACAAAAACTCCGTCCTGCCCATCCTTTGCGCGACGCTCCTCACCGATGCCAAGGTCGTGCTCCGCAACGTGCCGAACATTACCGACGTCGAGAAGCTCGTGAACTTCTTCACGGAGCAGGGCTCGGTGGTCGCGTGGGACCGCGCCGCCGGCACCATCACGCTCGACCACTCGGGCTTTGACGCCGACGCGCTCAACGGCGAACTGCCCGCCGGCATGCGCTCGTCCGTGCTCCTCTTCGCGCCACTCCTGCAGCGCATGAAGAAAATCACGCTGCCCACCAATGCCAAGGGCTGCTCGCTCGGCATCCGCGAACTCGACCCGCACCTGGAGATCCTTGAAAAACTCGGCGCTAAGGTGGCCCACAACGGCGACTTGAAGCTCACGCTCAAAGGCCGCTTTCAAGGCGCCCGCCACTGGCCCGACTACATGTCCGTCACCGCCACGGAGAATTTTGTCATGGCCGCCGTGCTCGCCGAGGGCGAGTCCGTCCTCCTCAACGCCGCCAGCGAGCCGCACGTGCAGGATGTCTGTGCCATGCTCACCGGCATGGGCGCGAAGATCGAGGGCCTCGGCACCAGTCAGCTCACCGTCACCGGCGTGACGAAACTCAAGGGCGGCACCTTTACCATCAACACTGACCACCACGAGGTCGTCACCTTTCTAGCGCTCGGCGCCATCACCGGCGGCGAGGTGCGCGTTAAGAACTCCCTGCCCCACCACTTCGACCTCATCAACCGCTCATTCGCCAAGCTGGGTGTGAAGGTGGAATACGACGGCGACACCGCCTTCGTCCGCAAGAAGCAGAAGCTGGTCGTCACCGAGCCCTTCACCTCGAACCTGCTGCCCAAGATCGAGGCGGCGCCCTGGCCCTATTTCCCCGTCGACCTGCTGCCGTGCATGATCGCGCTGGCGGTCCGCGCCGAGGGCACGGTCATGTTCTGGAACAAGGTCTACGAGGGTGGCTTCACCTGGATGTCCGAGCTGTCGAAATTCGGCGCACACGTCGTTGTCAGCGACCCGCACCGCATCACGGTCTTCGGCAACAAGCCGCTGCGCCCGGTCAATGTCGAGGCGCCCTACATCATTCGCGCCGCCGTCGCCCTCTACATGGTCGCCGCCAGCATCCCGGGAAAGTCGGTCGTCAAGAATGCCGACACGATCAAGCGCGCCCACCCGAACTTCGTGGAAAACCTCCGCAGCCTCGGCGCCGACGTGGAATGGAAATGAGCCAATCTTTGTCACCACTAATCCACACTATTGCCTCACTAATGAATTCCGAATTCATGATCCTGATTAGTGATCAATTAGTGGATATTAGTGGTTAAAAAATGCCTTCACCTGACCAAACCCCCAAGGGCACCGGTTTCCTCACCACCGCGCTGACTGCCCCCGTCTCGCCGGTCGAGGCAGCACTGCGGCCGTTGTCGTTCTCGGATTTCGCCGGCCAACCGAAAACCGTCGAACGCCTCAAGGTGATGGTCGGCGCCGCCAAGCGCCGCGGCGAGGCCCTCAACCACATCCTGCTCTCAGGCCCGCCCGGCCTCGGCAAGACCACCCTCGCCTTCATCCTCGGCCACGAGCTCGGCCGCAATGTCCGCGTCACCTCCGGCCCCGTCATCGAGAAGGCGGGCGACCTCGCCGGCCTGCTGACCAACCTGGAGGAGGGCGACATTCTCTTCATCGACGAGATCCACCGCATCCCGAAGACGGTCGAGGAGTATCTCTACAGCGCGATGGAGGACTTCCGGCTCGATATCATGATCGACCAGGGCCCCAACGCCCGCAGCGTCCGCCTCTCGATCCCGAAGTTCACACTGATCGGCGCAACCACCCGCTCCGGCCTGCTCACCGCCCCGCTCCGCTCACGTTTCACGCTCAACACCCGGCTCGATTACTACGAGCGCTCCACCCTGGAGGGCATCGTCACCCGCAGTTGTGGCCTGCTCAAGGTGGACCTCGACGCCGGCGGCGCCCAGGAGATCGCCAAACGCGCCCGCGGCACGCCACGCATCGCCAACAATCTCGTCAATTTCTGCCGCGACTACGCCTCCGAGAAAGCACAAGGGAGAATTACCCAGCCCGTCGCCGCGGCCGCGCTCGAGCTTTTGGAGATCGATGCCGCCGGCCTCGACGAGATGGACAAGCGCGTGCTGCGCCTCATGGCCGAGAATTATGCCGGCGGCCCCGTCGGCCTCGGCACCATCGCCATCGCCGTTGGTGAGGAAGCCGAAACGCTCGAGGAAGTCCACGAGCCATTCCTGATCCAGGAAGGCTACCTCGCCCGCACCGCCCAAGGCCGCATTCTGACGCCGAAAGGCTACGGTGCCATCGGCCTCAAGGCCGCCGCCGGTGACCAGCAGTCGCTGCTGTAGGGCGGGGTCGCTGACCCCGCCGGATTATGTGGGAGGGGCTTTATGCCCCGACAAGCCATGCGCGCAATCCAGTCGGGGCCATAAAGCTCCTCCCGCACACCCGAACCCAACTATCATTCCGACCGAAGGGAAAAATCTCCCGCCGCGAGAAGAATATCCCCCTGCTCCGCGCTTGCCGTCCGCATTCGCGTGCGTTCCACTGCGCCGGGCCGATCATCATGCCGCTTCCTTCAAGTATTGCCGCGGGCACCGAGGCCGCCCCGCGCAAGACCGACCGGGTTGGCGGTCCTTCCTCCTGATCCGCCGCCCTATGGAAACCCGCATCGCCCTCTTTCAGAAAAAGGAAATCCGCAAAACCCTCCACGCCGGCGAATGGTGGTTTGTTGTCGTCGATGTGGTGGCCGCCCTTACGGACTCCGCCAATCCCTCGGGCTACCTCAAGGACATGCGCCGCCGCGATCCCGCCTTGGCCGACGCCCTCAAAGGGGGGGGGCAAATTGCCCCCCCCCTTGCGCTGGAAGTCCCCACCACCGGTGGACCACAAAGAATTTTCTGTTGGCACACCGAAGGCATTTTCCGGTTGATCCAGTCCATTCCCAGCCCGAAGGCCGAGCCGTTCAAGCGCTGGCTCGCCAAGGTGGGCTATGAGCGCGTGCAGGAAATCGAGGATCCCGAACTGGCCAGCAAGCGCACCCGTGCCCTCTACCGGGCCAAGGGTTACTCCGATGCCTGGATCGAGCGCCGGATGCGGAGCATCGCCATCCGCGACGAACTGACCGACGAATGGAAGAAACGTGGCGTCAAGCAACGGCGCGAGTATGCCATCCTCACGGCCGAGATATCCAAGGCGGCCTTCGGCCTCACGCCCTCCGAATACACCGCTCTCAAGGGTCTGAAGCGTGAGAACCTCCGCGATCACATGACCGATCTCGAGCTGATTTTCTCGATGCTGGGCGAGGCCGCCACCACGGAGATCACCCGCACGAAGGACGCCCAAGGGTTGCCGGAGAGCAAGACCGCTGCCCAGGAGGGCGGCACCGTGGCCGGCAACGCCCGGCGCGAGCTGGAGAAAAAGTCCGGCCGCAAGGTCGTGAGCCGCGAGAACTACCTCGACGCTCCAGAATCGATCAAACGCCTGTCCCGTCCAAAGAATGCCTGACCTCAACCTAAACTCCATGGCCTGCACCTCCCCAAAAAACCGTATCCTCACTGCGAAAGATTACGGTGCCGTCGGCCTCAAGGCCGACACCGGCGACCAGCAGATGCTGCTTTAATCAAAGCACCTCAGAACAGCGGCGCGTTGTTCTTTGGATCGTTCAGCAACGCCTCGAAGCGCGGGTCGCCGCGCAGCTTCGCGAACCCGGGATCGACGCGGATGCCGGCGACAGAAAGATTTCCGGGGGCGCGCAGCAGCCGGGTGAGCTCGGCGATGGCCTGGTCCTTGTCGCCCGTCACCGAGTAGATCGCGGCAAGAACGTATCGATAGGTTGGGCCGTCGACGGCGTCGCGTGATTCGGGAACCAACTCAATGGCCTTGCGGATGTGGCGAATGGCCACCTCCGGGTGCCCCAGCAGCGCCTCCACCTGTCCGAGAAAAGCCCAGGCGAGCGCGCTGGCCGGCTCGCGCTCCACACGCCCTTGCAATTCAGCCAACTGCGGAGCCAGTCGGGCGCGGACCGCGGTCGTGTCGTCGTGGGCGAAATAGACCGTGGCCGCCTTGACGGCTGAAAATGCCGGCCATTCCGCCTCCTCGAAGGCGGGCTGGAGCTGGTCGAGCCGCTTGAACTCGGCGTAGTCGCCGCGCGCCACCGCCCATTCCTTTCGAAAATAAATACCGGTCGGGGAATCGCGTTGCGGAGGAGACAGCCGGGCGAGCAGGTCGTCGGCCGCCTTCAGCGAACCCGTCGCGGTGAATTCAGCAACCGCGAGGTCGAACTGCTCGCGCAACTTTTCCGGAAGTAGCGAAACCAGGCGTTGCTGCGCCACGCGAAGCTCGCCCCAGCGCCGGCCGTATTGAAGCGAGGCGAGAGAGTTCCGGAGGTAGCTGACGTTACCCGGATCGAGTGCCAAGGCGCGGTGGATATAGCTGAGCGACTCAACCCAACGGCCTTGCCGACGCAGGATCAGGCTGAGCGAGGAAAACACCGTGGGATCATTCGGCTGCAGCCGGGCGAGTTTCTCGTATTGCTCGGTCGCGCGCGCATAGTCGCGGTGGGCGTAGTAGGCGTAAGTGCCGAGCAAACGGATAACATCGGGTGCCTCGGGCGCGAGCCGCACGGCCTGCGCGATCGCGGCGTCGGCCTCGGCGAGCCGGGCCGGGCTGCCGTCGATGCCCCAAAAGGCGTTGAGCGCATGCACCACCGCCAGCTCGCCCCACGCCGCCGCGAAATCGGGATCCTGCTGCACGGCGCCCTTGAACAGGTCCTCCGCCTCGCGCAGGGCGGGCGCCGAAGACGTCGGGGAGCGGTTGCGCGAGTCGCGGCCCTTGAGGAAAAAATCGTAGGCGGCGGAATTCTCGGTGGGGTGGCGCTCGAGGAATTTTTTCGTTTGCGGCGAAATCGCCGCCGAGAGCGCGACCGCGATTTCCTGCGCGATGGCGGACTGGATGGCGAAGATATCGGTGAGGTCTCGATCGTAGCTCCGGGCCCAAACGTGCTCGTCGTTGCGCGTGTTGATGAGCTGGCCGGTGACGCGGACCTTGCTGCCGGCGCGGCGCACGCTGCCCTCGAGCAAGTAGGCGACGCCAAGTTCCTGGCCGATCTGCCGCATGGTCTTGGTCGTGCCGCGATACTGGAGCACGGAGGTGCGCGAGATCACCTTTAACTCGGCCACGACGGCGAGGTTCGTCAGCAAATCCTCGTGCACGCCGTCGGCGAAGAACCCGGTGTCCTTGTCCTCGCTCATGTTGGTGAACGGGAGAACCGCGATGGACTTGTTATCGACCGTCGGCAGCGACGGCGAGGCCGGCACGGGAGCGGCGGCCAGCGGGGTGGCGGCGGGCGGAGCGACCGGGAGCGGGGCGGATTTCTGCGCCAGCGCCAGATAGATGATGGCGCCGGCTCCCAGCACCGCGGCGACCGCCCAGCCCCATTTCGACCCGGCCGCTTTCACCGGCGCGGCTGCGTGGACCGGTCGGGCCTCGGGG
>JBKJRX010000301.1:0-31421 GCA_046593155.1 Lacunisphaera sp. | reverse complement strand
CGCACCACGATGCCGGCGGGCTTGCCGTCGACCACCACGACGTCGACCAGCTCGGTGCGGTTGTGCAGGGCCACGTTGCCGAGGCCGATCTGGCGGGCGAGCTGCTGGTAGGCGCCGAGCAGCAGCTGCTGGCCGGTCTGGCCCCTGGCGTAGAACGTGCGGGCCACCTGGGCGCCGCCGAAGGAGCGGTTGTCGAGCAGGCCGCCGTACTCGCGGGCGAAGGGCACGCCCTGGGCGACGCACTGGTCGATGATGTTCACCGACACCTCGGCGAGGCGGTACACGTTGGCCTCGCGGGCGCGGAAGTCGCCGCCCTTCACCGTGTCGTAGAAGAGGCGGTAGACGGAGTCGCCGTCGCCCTTGTAGTTCTTGGCGGCGTTGATGCCGCCCTGGGCGGCGATGGAGTGGGCGCGGCGCGGGCTGTCGTGGAAGACGAAGCTCTTCACCTTGTAACCGAGCTCGGCGAGCGTGGCGGCGCAGGAGGAGCCGGCGAGGCCGGCGCCGACGACGATGACCTCGTATTTCCGCTTGTTGGCCGGGTTGACGAGCTTGATCTCCGTCTTGTGCCGACGCCACTTGTCGGCGAGCGGGCCGGAGGGAACCTTGGATTCAAGTTTGGCCATGGCGGGGAAAATCAGACGCGGGCGTGGACGAAACCGCCGAGCACGGCGAGCGGGATGGCCGCGTTGAGGAGGAAGTAGAGCCAGCAGTAGGCGATGGCAAAGCGTTCGACCTGGCCGGTCCATTTCTCGTTCTTGAGCCCGAGCGTCTGGACCGCGCTGACGATGCCGTGACTGAGATGGTAGGCGAGGATGCCGACCGCGAGCACATAGAAACCGGAGACGAGCCAGTTGCTGAAGCCTTGCACCATCATGGTGTGCACGTCCCGCACGAGCGTGCCGTCGGTGAGCTTGAAGGTGGGCTCGCCCCAGTCGTTGCGGCCGATCCGCACGGTGTAATGCGCGAGGTGAAACGGGATGAACGCCAGCACCACGAGCCCGGTGCGAGCCATGATGCGCGAGGCCAGCGTGGCGCGGTTGACGTGTTTGACGCCATAGCCTTGCGGCCGGGCGGCGCGGTTTTCGAGCGTGAGTTGGATCGCCAGCCACACATGAATGACCAGGCAGAGCAGCAGGAAAGACCGGATGAGCCACAGCCCCGCCCCGAGCGACTCGAGCGTGTGGGCATAGACGTTGATCTTGTCCGGGAGCAGGAAGATTTGCAGGTTACCGACGAGGTGGCCGGTGACGAACCCGAAGAGCACCAGCCCGGTGAAGGCCATCAGGAATTTTCTTCCGATGGACGACTGAAAGAGTGAACCAAGAAGATTCATCGCGAGGAGGCTGGGATATGTGGCGGGTTGGGCGGGCCGGACGAGGTAGATAAACCAATGCGTCCGAATAATGTAAAGGGCGCGCCAGCCCGGCCGGCCGATTAATTAGTGAGCCTAAATCAGGTGAGAAGCCGGCCACCAAGGCCAGCCCTAGGAGCTGCGCGGTCCGGCCAATCGCAGCTGGTTGCGCGCCCGGGCTTGCTCGATCAGCCGGAGTTCATCCGGCAGCAACCGATCGGCGGAGGCGCGATTGAGCATTTGCTCACTCTCGCGAGCCCGGCCAGCTTCGGCCAGCATCAGCCCATAGGCCAAGGCATAGCGGGGCTCGGACAAGGCCGCCGATGGCAGGTCCGCGAGCAGGGACAGGGCTTCGCCGAGACGGTGGCCGCGCCACAAAGCCAGGGCGTGCGCCACCGCAGCGCCGGGGTTGGCCGGTTGCAACCGCACCCACTCTGCCGTGATGCCGCCGGCGGTCGCCCCGCGTTTCTCCAAAAGCAGGCCCATGATTGCAGTCTCAATTTGCACCGTGGTGTCCCCGGGGACCGCCCGACTCCAACGCTGGTAGATCTGCCAGAGCTGTTCTGAATCGCCGCGCACGAGAGCTTGGGAGATGAGCCGGCGCCAAGCCCAGGTTTCGCTGGCGAAAGCACGGGTGGTGGCCACCAACACCTGCCTCTGCTCCTCCGGCCAGTTCCAAGCCTCGCTCAAACGCAACAGCATCCGCAGGGCCGGCAGAGAGGATTGGCCCGATTCAATCACCGCCGCCCACCGGCTGGCCTCCGTCCCCAGCGCCGACTGGTTGCGCTGCTCGCGGACCGCGAAAACGCCATTGATCGTGGCGGCCGGCACCGCTCCCCAAGCACCGGCAAGGAGAAGCTGTTGGAGATGCGGCCAGTCGGCCATTTGCAGCGCGGCTTCACTCGCGGCGGCAGAAACCAAGGACGATTGGCGTGTCTTCACCGGCAGTGAATCCAACCATTCAAAACCCGCCGCGGCCCGGCCGTTGAGAATCAACCAGGACAATAATGCCCCCGCATCTTCCGGTTCAGGTGCCGGCTGGCGCATCGCCAATGAGATCAATCGCTCCACCGGGTCGCCGATCTCGGGAGGATCGAAGCGTGGTCCCTGGGACGGCGTCAGCACCTGCGCGAGATCTTGAAAAGCGGCGACGCGCTCCCTCGATGGCCGGGGCCACCGGCGAGCCATGTCGTTGAGCAATTCGACCACCGCCCGAGTGCGGACCGACTCCGACTGGGCAAGCTTGATCAGCGCCGCACGCCCGGCCTCGACGTGAGCCCCCTCGGGAGACTGTATCCGCACGATAGCCAGGTTAAGCTGCACGCGCAGATCCGCGGGTTGTAACCGGGTCAGTTCAACCAAAGCGGCTTCCAAGCCCAGATGATCACGGGATGCCAGCGCCAGCCCGGCCGACAGCCGGTAGTAATCCGCACCGGTTTGCCCCGTTTGGTTCAATTCCGCCAATGCCTGTCGCGCCGCAGGGAGATCCCCAAAACGCAAGGCCGCACCTGCCAGTCCCAAAAGGTTGCGCGAATCCGTCGGTGCGATCCGAACGATTTCCTTCCATGCATCCAACCCTTGGCGCTGTCCCAGTCGCTCAAGGAAATTGGCCAGTCGCCGCCTAGCCTCCCAATTTTGCGGGTAGAGCTGAACGGTCTGCTCCAAAGTAAGCAACGCACGTCGATAGTCCCTTTTTCTCTCGTAACGATCAACCTCGGACAGGCTGCGTTGCTGCCTCCATTTACTTATTCCGGGCCAGATAAGGTAAGACCCGCACGCTCCCAGAACAGCGGCACATAAAATGGTTAACCCAATGTATTTTAAGCGTTTCCAATATAATGCCGCAGCCTGTTTGGCCTCGATTTCCGCCTCGATTGTATTTTTAGGTAAAACCGGCTTCACGCTGATTTTTGACTGGCTCGATACCCAGATTTGACTAGGTATTATCACCTAGATGCAATTGCTTCCCCAACTCCAGCAACTACTGCCGCTCACCCTCTGGGTGCGCAAGCCCGTGTTTGTGGCGGGAATACTGCTGGCGACCGGCCTAGCCCAAGCCCAGATCGCCGTGACCCAGATCACGACCAGTTCGACGAATCAATCTGATCAAAAAATCAACGGAGCCACCTTCAGCAATGAAACGGTCGCCATCACCACCTTCAAGGATGCCGCCGGCAACATCTACGATGCCAACACCGTGGCGGACTCCGCCTACATCCGCCGCAACACTGGCGCCGGCAACAGTAACAACACTTCCACGTGGTATACGGAAGGCAGCAAAGATTTTGCCGCCACCTATGCCACCAGCTACAGCTCACTGCTGCTGGGCAACAATATCCTGCGCGGTTCCGACAACACCTTTGCCAACGGCACCGGCACCGGCGCCGCCACCGGCAACGTCGAGCGGCTGGACTTTCTCTTCAGCAGCTCCGGCATCACCTCGACCCTCGCCACGGCCTTCGCCGTCTTCGACCGCGGTGCGGTGGGGGCCCATGACAACGTGAAGATCGCCGTGATCACAGGCTGGGACTCGGTCAACAACGTGCCCACGTCCTACGGCGGCGTGCTGGTGGGACTGACCCCAACCAGCTACGGCTCGGCCAATGTTGCCTCGGATTTCAACTACAACCTATTCCGCTACAGCAACGGCGACAACCTCGGCTCCCCCTACTGGAACGACAACTCCGAGAGTGGCACGCAGGGCCTGGGTGGCGCCACCATCTCGATGTCCGATCTCGGCATCGCTGTCGGCACGACCATCTACGGCTACTCACTGATGGGCTTCGATGTGGTCACCGGCGGCAACATGGCCAACCTCGTCGACTGGAACAACACCACCTATTATGCCTCCAACACGACGGGGGCCACGGGCACCGGTGGCATCGATCTCTCGGCGGTAAACGGTGTGCTCTACAACAAACGTGTGCCAGAGCCGTCGACCTACGGTGCGATCTTCATCGGCCTGAGCGCCGTCTTTTTCGGCTTGCGGCGCTATCGCCAAACCTCTGCCATCCCGATGTAGGTTGCGCAACGTGGCGTGCGAACACCCCACCTACCTACCCGTTTCAGCGCGACAGCGGTTTGAGGAGGGAGAACTTCCCGCTGGCCGCGGGCTGGATGAATTTCCGGCGAAACAGGTTAACGCGCATGCCTTCACCCAACACTGCGGCGAGCGCTTGGTCCAGCCCGGCCGTCGCGGCTTCGTCGGCCACATACTGAAAATCCCAGCGATTGTCCGAGCCCTGCACCAGGCTCCAGTGCCAGCAACTGAAACTTTCGGGCATCGCCGCATCGATCTCGCAGGCCGAAACCACCCGGCCATCCGCACTAAAATACAAATCCCGCTCGCGGCCCAGAATCCGGTAGCCGGTGGGCGTGCGGCGCACGATGTCACCCGTGAGGTAACGCAGCAGCGGCATCGCCTCGCGGTCGCGGGTCGTCACGTTGATCTGAAAAACGTCATTCAGTTCAGGGCGCCATGGCACGAGTTCCACGAAAGCGTTGCCGTCGATCGCCTGCAGATTGTCGGCAAAGGCATCGCCGACGAAAATGTAGCCGGCTTCGGTTGAACCATATAGATCCACTTGGACCGCGCCCGGGAAAACCTCCGCAATGCGCCGGCTGTGTTGCTGGCTGGCCTTGCCATAAGTAAGGATGACGGTTTGCACGCTCCGCACGCTTACGCGGCGTTTCTTTACCGCGCGGGCCAGCAGCGAAAGATAAACCGGTTCGCCCTCGATGACCTCGGGCTTGAGCGCCTGCAGTTCCAGCACGATGCGGTCCCACTCCGCCTCGGCGAAGACGAACGGATCGCTCGACAAGTTCAGGTAAACTGTGCCGTCAAAATAACGATGCGGGAACGGGTGGTCTTCGTAGGGGCAGAGGTTGCTCGAACAACCGATCGGGGCGAGCACGGCCTTGCGGTAAGGACGGTCGGCGTAGGGGGCCAGCGACGGGTGCGCAAGGTAGGCACGACGCAGCTGGGCGTTCCACCAGCCGTCTTCCATCACCACGGTCATCGGCCGCGCCGTGGAGCCCGAAGTGTGCTCGTATTCGTATTTCTTCTGCTGCAGGCCACGCTCGATCTCCGTGTAATCTGCAAAGAAGGCGGCGTGGCCGCGATTCAGGATCTCCTGCTTGGTCAGCATCGGAATCTCGCGGTAGCAGGACCACTGCAGCGGCTCGGTGTGCAGCGGGAAACGCTGCCCGTAAAGCGGGCTGCGCCGGTAAATGGCCCGGATCTCCCGCTCCAGCGATCCGGGCAGGCCGGCCTGACCGCGGGCACCCAAAGCCTCGGGGGTGTTGGCAAAGACGGAGGCCGGCGCGGTGAATTCCATTGAGTCCGGGGAGTTAACGCTGGCCGCAGACAAAGTCAAACGGGGCGGCGTTTCAATTCCGTCCAGACCGGCGAGAACAATAACAGGGCATCCAGCACCATCGCATGGGTGATGCCGCCCGCGTAGGCCAGTTGGTAGACCTCGTCCACCGGCCGGGTCGTGATCTCGAACTCCTCGTTGAGATCCCACGCGGGCTTTGCCTCTGGCCGAACGTTTTCGACGAGCACCAAGTGACAGCGGTTGTTCTGCATCGCCGGATTGGGATGCACGCTGCCGAGCAGGCGCGCGCTTGAGCCCACATAGCCCGTCTCCTCGCGGAGCTCGCGAAGACCGGCGGCTATTACATCTTCGCCTGCATCGATCACGCCGCCTGGAATCTCCATTGAGAAGTCATCCGCTCCATAGCGGAATTGTCGCACCAGGACGAGCTGCCCGTCGGGCGTAAGCGCGATGACGTTTACCCAGTCGGGAGCGCTGATGACAAAAAAATCCTGGGGCTTCTCCCGCGAAGGGTGAAGGAAATCCACGCTCTGCACATCGAAGATGCGCGTATGTGCGATCTGCCGGGAGCCCAGTTTTTTCCAGCGTTTGGGCAAGGGCGGTTGTTCAGCCATGGCAAAAAAAATGCCTCCGCGACACAAGGTCTGGGAGGCATTGGAAATTTTTCGGAGAAACTTAGCGTTTGGGGATGCGGATCTTCTGGCCGACGCGGAGCTTGGTCGGATCGAGGCCGGGGTTCTCGGCTTCAATGGCATCGGAGCGCACGGCAAACTTGCGGGCGATTTTGCTCAGCGTATCGCCGGGGGCGACCGAGTAGGTGCCGTCGGCGTTCAGCACACCGGTCGGGGCGGCGGCGGCACCCTTGGCGGCAACAGGGGCGGGCTTCTTCATCGACTCCTCGATCTTGGTGATCTTGGCATTGATCGTGCCGATTTCGTTGCCTACTTGATCAAGCGCGGTCTGGATGCCGGAGCGCAGGCCCTTGATGTCGGTGTCAGCCTTGGCGGCGGCGGCGCTTACCGAGGCCTCGAGGGCGGGGATCTTGCTGCTGATCGCCTCCTCGTGCGTGGCGACGCTCTTCTGGAGCGTGGAAAGTTTGACGAGGGCCACGATCGAGAGGACCAAGGCGAGACCGCCGGCGATCACGCCAACGAGAGGCAAGATGCTGCCGGAGCTGTTACTGTCACGGGAAAGAGTGTCCATTTGTTTAAGAGATTGAGGGGGCGTATATACGGGCGGTCCCCGCGGTGAGGCAAGAAGCATTTATAGGCAGTTTAGAGAGCCTTTAACCTGCCTAACCCCTTGCCCGAACGCGCGGACCCGCGTTTTTTACGAGTTCAGGAACCCGCCATTGACAGCGGTGACTCCAGCGCGTCCCATGCCTGCCGGTTAACGGGGTGTAGCTTAGTCTGGTAGAGCGCCTGGTTTGGGACCAGGAGGTCGTAGGTTCGAATCCTATCGCCCCGACCATTTTCCTATTGTCGGACTGCCTTTGTCGGCCGCCGTCAATTTGGCGCCTGTTCTAAGGTTTTCAAAAAAATCGGCCCGGCCGACTTTACGCGCTAGATTGGGGCCGAAATCCATGAGGCACACGAGGCTTAGACTGGCACAAAGACTACTGCTATGCGCGATCTTGATGATCGGATCCGCCGCGCAAGGGCAGATTGTCGTTTACGGCTTCGGCAGCACCGGCTCACCGACCAACAGTGCGACTAGCGTTGCTTCCAGTATCACCGCCAGCGTTTTTTCCGGCAATCTGGGCACACCCGGCACCGGCGGAACCTCTCCGCTTTATACTGCGGGCAGCGGAGGCAGTTATTTTACCGCATCCACCTGGACTGCGTCTGCACCAGGCACCAACTACTTTGGATTCACCCTTACGCCGAATGCCGGCCATGAGTTTTCGATCACCACGCTGAGCTTTGGCTATCGGGCCACCTCAACCGGCCCGACAGCATTTGCCGTAAGATCCAGTTCCGATTCATACGCGGCCAACCTGGCTTCGGGAGCCCTTATCGGCGACAGCACTTGGCGCCCATCGGGAACACAGTCGATCACCCTGTCCGGATTGAACACGTCAACCACCATACGGATTTTCGGTTCGGGCGCTTCGTCCAGCTTGGGCACGTTCCGGATTGATGATGTCACGGTTGCTGGTTCGGTTGCCGCCATCCCCGAGCCCGCGACCTATGTCGCGATTGTCGGCGTGGTGACGCTCGTCGGTGTCGCGATCCGCCGGCGCAGGCTGCAACGCGCCGCGTGAACGGAGTTTTATTTCCGAAAACAAAAAGCCCGCCGGAGTGGCGGGCTTTTTTGAGAGTCAAGGCGGCGCCTTACTTGCCGGTGGGCTTGAAGGTGAGGCCGGCATCCGTTGTCGCGGCAGGCTTGGCCGCGGCCGGCGAACTGGTGAGCAACAGCGTGGCGCGCTGCGCCCAGCTGCTGGTCGGATCGATTTTCGAAACTTCCTCGGCCAGCTTCCTGAGCTCGTCCGACTTGCCGGCGTCCGCCGCGAGCGCGGCCAACTGGTAGGTTGCCTCCGCCCGCGCACCCTTGGTGAGCGTTGCGTCGGCGCTGATGGCCTTGAGCGCGACCTCGCCCGCGGCCTGGTCGCCACCATTAAGCTGGCTCATCGCCGCACCGAGTCTGGCGCGGCCGAGCAGCGCCTCGTTCTTCAGGCTGCCCACGGCCTTCTGATAATGGCCCGCGGCGGTCTTGAAATCACCGGCGGAAAATTTCTCGTCCGCCAAGCGCAGGTAGGCGACGCCGGCGAGGGCATGGCCGGAGTTTGCCTCAGCAAAGGCCGCCAGCTTGGCGGTCTGATCGGCAATTTTCGCATACTCCGCCTGCACACCCTGCTCGCGGCTGGCGGCAAAATACTGCCACGCTTCCCGTCCGACGATGACCAGCAGCGCCACGATGCAAACCACCAGGATGCCCTGGCGGTTTTTCGCCCAAAAGGTTTGGACGGCGGTTTCAAAGGCGGGTTCGTAGACCGGTGCGGTGCCTTCGGGGGTCTGGTTGGCGGGGGGAAGTTGACTCATGGAACCGCGCAGGTTGAGCGGCGCCCCGGACCGCCTCAACGTCAAAGTTGCCCCCGTTCAGTCAAAAACCACGGTCTTGTTGCCGTAAACGAGCACCCGGTTGTCCAGATGCCACCGCAACGCCTGGGCCAGCACAAGTTTCTCCAAATCCCGCCCTTTGCGCACTAGGTCCTCCACGCTATGGCGATGCGTCACCCGCACGACATCCTGCTGGATGATGGGGCCGTCGTCGAGCATCGCCGTGGCGTAATGGGCCGTCGCCCCGATCAACTTCACGCCGCGCTCGTGAGCCTGGTGGTAAGGCTTGCCGCCGGCAAACGCCGGCAGGAACGAGTGGTGGATGTTGATGACCGGCTGGCCGAACTTTTGCAGAAAACCCTCCGACAACACCTGCATGTAGCGGGCGAGCACTACGAACTCCACGCCGGCCGCCTGCAGAATCTCCAACTGCTTCGCCTCGGCCGCGGTTTTGGTCGCCGCGGACATCGGCACGTGATGGAAAGGCAGTCCGTAATGCCGTGCTACCTCCGTCAGATCCGCGTGGTTTGAAATCACGCAGGCAAAATCACCCCCGAATTCCCCGGCCCGCCAGCGCAAGGCGAGGTCATGGAAACAATGGTCCTCCCGCGAGACGAAGATCGCTCCCGGGGCGCGATGCGGCGATGCCGCCACCCGCGCGACCATACCCAGTGAGGCGGCGAAAGCGCGGAGCTCGATGGCTTCCTGCGTCAGGTCGGGGCCGACCGGCGCCCATTCGATGCGTTGAAAAAAATCGCCCGCCTCCATGTCGCGGTGCTGGTCGGCGTGCAGGATGTTGCCCTGCCGCGCAAAGATCCATCCGGCCGTTTTTGCCACGATGCCCGGCTGGTCGGGGCCGTGCAGCAGGGCAACGAGCGTGGCGGGGAGAGGTGAGGACATGGGATGTTCGTTAGCTTTCCGCCGAAACCCCAAGCCCCAACATCCAAGCACCAGAGAACAACCAATTCCCAAGATTCGAAATTCGAATTTTCACTGGAGGTTGGATGTTGGGGCTTGGAGCTTAAAAATCACATCGGCACGACGCTGCCCTTGTAGAGCTGCAGCGCGCGCACATCGACGAGCTTGGCCTTCATCGCGCGGATGCCGTTGATGGCCGCCCGCGCACCGGTGATGGTCGTCATGATGCAAACGTTGTTGGCGTAGGCCGCGGCGCGGATGGCGTTCTCGTCGTGGCGCGGGATCATGCCGCGCGGCGTGTTCACCACGAGTTGGATCTCGCCGTTCTTGATCATGTCGACGCAATTCGGCCGGCCCTCGTTGAGCTTGAAGACGGGCTGCACGGCGACGCCCTGCGCCTGCAGGAGCTTGGTCGTGTTGGTCGTCGAACAAACGGTGAAGCCCAGTTCGATGAACCCCTTGGCGAGTTCGACTACATGCGGCTTGTCGGAGTCCTTGACGCTGATGAAGACCTTGCCCTTGAGCGGCAGCGCGGGCTTGGCGGCCATCTGGGTCTTGGCGAAAGCGATGCCGAGGTCGTCGTCCATGCCCATAACTTCGCCCGTTGAGCGCATCTCGGGGCTGAGCACGATCGCGGCACCCGGGAAGCGGTTGAAAGGAAACACGGCCTCCTTCACGCACCAGTGCTTCGGCTGCACCTCCTTGGTGAAACCGAGGTCCTTCAGCTTGGCGCCGGCCATGACGCGCGCCGCCAGCTTCGCCAGCGGCACGCCGATGGCCTTGGCCACGAAGGGCACGGTGCGCGACGCACGCGGGTTGACCTCGAGCACGTAGAGCTGGTTGTCCTTGATGGCGAACTGGACGTTCATCAGGCCGACGACCTTCAGCGCTTTGGCCAGCGCGTAGGTGGCGACCTTGACGGTGCCGAGCATCTCCTGCGAGAGGGTGTGCGGCGGCATCACCATGGCGGCGTCGCCGGAATGCACCCCGGCATACTCGATGTGCTCGAGCATGCCGCCGACCAGCGTCGTCTCGCCATCGCTGATGCAGTCGACATCGAGCTCGATGGCGTCCTCGAGGAACTTGTCGATGAGCACCGGTTTGCCCGGCATGACGTCGAACACCTGGCGGACGACGTCCTTCAGCTCCGCCTCGCTGTAGAGGATGAACATGCCGCGGCCGCCGAGCACGAACGACGGGCGCACGAGCACCGGGTAGCCGACCTCGACCGCTGCCGTCAGCGCCTCGGCCTCGGACATCGCAATTCGGTTGGCCGGCGACTTGAGCTTCACCTGGTCAAGCACGGCGGCGAAGAGCTTCCGGTCCTCGGCGGTGTCAATGCTCTCCGGCGAGGTGCCGATGATGTTCACCCCGCGGGCCTTCAGCGCGCTGGCGAGGTTGAGCGGCGTCTGGCCGCCGAACTGGGCGATGGCGCCGATGCAGCCTTCCTGCTCGTAGACCTCCAGCACGTCCTCGAGCGTCAATGGCTCGAAGTAGAGGCGGTCGGAAGTGTCGTAATCGGTCGAGACGGTCTCGGGGTTCGAGTTGATCATCACCGTCTCGAAGCCAGCCTCGCGCAGCGCGAACGACGCATGCACACAGCAGTAATCAAACTCAATGCCCTGGCCGATGCGGTTGGGCCCGCCACCAATGATCATGATCTTTTTCTTCTTCGACGGGACAATCTCGTTTTCGTCGCCGTAGCTCGAATAATAGTAAGGCGTGAACGCCTCGAACTCGGCCGCACAGGTGTCGACCAGCCGGTAGGTCGTGTTAATGCCGGCCTTTTTGCGATGCGCACGCGCCGTGTCGAAATCAGTCTTCAGGATGTGCGCCAGCTGGGCGTCGGAGAAGCCGAACTGTTTGGCCCGGCGCAGGAGCGCGGTGTCAATGGACTGCAGCGTGTGCTGCTTCAGCTCCAGCTCCATCTCGTGGAGCTCGCGCAGCTGGCGGAGGAACCACGGGTCGATCTTGGAGAGGCTGAAAATGTCCTCTTCGGTCAGGCCGGCCATGAAGGCCCAGCGGAGATAGAACACGCGCTCGGCATTCGGCGTGCCGAGTTTCTGCCGGATGGTGGCGTCGTCCGGCAGCTCATCGCCGCCAAACTTGCCGCCGCCGCCCCAACCACGGGCGCCGATCTCGAGCGAGCGCAGGCACTTTTGGAAGGACTCCTTGAAGGTGCGGCCGATGGCCATGGCCTCGCCGACGGACTTCATGGCCGAGGTCAGCGTGGTGTTGGCACCCGGGAATTTCTCGAAGGCGAAGCGCGGCATCTTCGTGACGATGTAGTCGATCGTCGGCTCGAAGCTGGCGGGCGTGAGGCGCGTGATGTCGTTGCGCAGCTCGTCGAGCGTGTAGCCGACGGCGAGCTTGGCGGCGATTTTCGCGATCGGGAAACCGGTCGCCTTTGACGCCAGGGCGGACGAGCGCGACACGCGCGGGTTCATCTCGATGACAACCTGCCGGCCGGTCTGCGGGTCGATGGAGAACTGAATGTTTGAGCCACCTGTCTCGACGCCGATCTCGCGGATGACGGCGAAGGAGGCGTCGCGCATCACCTGGTATTCCTTGTCGGTGAGCGTGAGCGCCGGCGCCACGGTGATGGAATCGCCCGTGTGGACGCCCATCGGATCAAAGTTCTCAATGGAGCAGATGACGACACACTGGTCCTTGTGATCGCGCATGACTTCCATCTCGTATTCCTTCCAGCCGAGGAGACATTCCTCGACCAGCACCTCGTGGGTCGGCGAGGCCTCAAGGCCGCCGTTGACGATCTGCTCGAACTCCTCGCGATTGTAGGCGATGCCACCACCAGTGCCCCCCAGCGTGAAGCTCGGTCGGATAATGAGCGGGAAGGTGCCGATTTCCTCGGCCGCGAGACGGGCCTCCTCCAGCGTGTGGACGACGCCGGACTTGGCGACATCGAGGCCGATGCGGAGCATGGCCTGCTTGAAAAGATTGCGGTCCTCGCCCATTTCGATCGCGGGCGGCTTGGCGCCGATCATCTCGCAGCCGTATTTCTCAAGGATGCCGGCCTGGTGCAGCGCCATCGAGAGATTGAGGGCCGTCTGGCCGCCCAGTGTGGGCAGCAGCGCGGAAGGCCGTTCCTTGGCGATGATCTTCTCGAGGAACTCGACCGTGAGCGGCTCGATGTAGGTGACATCGGCGAACTCCGGGTCGGTCATGATGGTCGCCGGGTTGGAGTTCACCAGAATGACTTTGTAGCCCTCCTCCTTGAGGGCCTTGCACGCCTGCGTGCCAGAGTAGTCAAACTCACAGGCCTGGCCGATGATAATGGGGCCGGCGCCGATGATCAGGATGGACTTAAGGTCGGTGCGTTTGGGCATGCGCGTAGATTTTGCTGAGGCTTGATTCGCCCCTAGGGTGGCGCAAGCGGGAATTGAGCAAATCCCGCGGCATTCCGGTGACATAAAGGCCGGCCGGTGCGACAACCCTTCCTGGTGTTTGGGGCACTCGCGACCGGCCGACACGACTGGCTGAAACTCTGGCAACCGCTCGACGCCGATCCGCAAGTCGAAGAGATCTGCCGGATTTTCCCCATCCGCAACCCGGTTTTGTGGGTGCCTGCGCGCTAAGACGCCGCGAGCAATCTTCAGTCGAACTGGCTGGCGGCGATGCCGAGCGCCTTGGCGGCGCGGGCCTTGTCGCCCTGACAAGCGTTCAGCACGCGGGCGACATATTGTTTCTCCTGCCCCGCCAGATAATCGGCGAGCGTAGGCCAATCCTTCAATTCATGGATGCGCAGCGGGAGCTGCGCCGAGGTGATAACCCGCGTCTCCGTGGTGGCGATCACCTGCGAGATCACCTGCGTGAGTTCGGCCAGGTTGCCCGGCCAGTTATAGGCCCGGAGCGTGGTGAGCGCGTCCTCGGTGAATTCCACCTGCTTGGCGTCGAACTGCGGATTCGAGGTTTTGGCGGCAATCTCCCTGAGCAGCCCGGCGATGTCCTCACTGCGTTCGCGCAGCGGTGGCAGATGCACCGGCAGCGAGGCGACGCGATAAAACAGTTCCTCGTTGAAGCCCCCTTCCTCGGACAGCTTCTCCAGGTCCTCCTCCGTGGCACAGATCAGGCGGAAATTGTGGGCGTTATTGCGAAGGACGGACACCAGTTCGGCCTGGGCCTCCTTCTGCAAGCCCTGCAGATGCTGGAGGAAAAGCGTGCCGCCCTTGGCCTGCTGCACCCAAGTGCCCCCGGCGCCGTTCTGCCCAAGCAGACCGGTGCGCAGACTGTCCATCGAACTCAGCCGGCAGTCGATCGGCACAAACGGACTGCCCACGAGCGTGCCGGCCGCATGGAGCAACTCGGCCGCGATCTCGTGGCCGCTGCCCAGTTCTCCAGAAATGAGGACGGGGGTGTGGGCGGTGGCGAGCTTCTTGAGCTGGGTGATGAGGCGCTTGATCTTCGGGCTGGTGCCGGCGAGGCGCGCCTCGAAATCCCCGGTCTGGACCGCCGGTGCGATGCCCCGACTCTCGCGCTCGAGCACGGTGCGGCGGAACTCCAGACCGCGCTTCAACGCCTGCATGAGTTCGTCAACCTTGAAGGGTTTCTGCAGGTAGTCGAAGGCCCCGAACTTCAACGCCTGAACGGCGCTCTCCGTGCTGGCGTAGGCCGTCATGATGATGATGACGGCGGTGGGATCATAAACCTTGAGCTGCTTGAGCAGCGTGATGCCATCCATCGGTTTCATGTCGATGTCGGCCAGGACGAGATCGTATTTCTCAGCCTTATAGCGGGCCAGGCCCTTTTCCCCGTCGGTGGCGAACGCGGTCTTGTAACCGGTCGGCTGGATCACGGCCTCGAGCATCTCGTGGATCGAGATGAGGTCGTCGACAATGAGGAGGGAAGGCATGGAATAGTGGACGGGCAAGTTGCCCGCGTCACCGCAGGCCGGCCAGTGGCTTCAGACGCGCGACGAGGTTTATTGCAGGCCGCCGGCCACCGCACCGAGCTGAAAGATCGGCAGGAACATGGCCATGACGATACCGCCCACCACCACACCGAGAAATACGATGAGCAAGGGCTCGATCAGGGAGGTGAGCGCGCCCACCGTGGCATCGATCTCGGTGTCGTAGAAATCCGCGATCTTGTTCATCATGCCGTCAACATTGCCCGTGGTTTCGCCCGCCTTGACCATGTGCTTCATCATGGGCGGGAAAAAGGGGTTCACGGCCATGATGTCAGACACCTGGCCGCCCTGGCTGACGTGCTTGGCGATCTCGGCGCAGGCCTCCTCGACCTGCACCTTGCCGCTCGCGGACGAGACGATCTCCAGCGTGCGCAGGATGGGCACGCCGGAACGCATCAGCGTGGCGTAAGTGCGGCAGAAGCGGGATAGCGCAATCTTGTGCACGAGGTTGCCGAAGATGGGCGCCCGGACGAGGAACCGGTGCCACTGGGCGCGCCCGTTGGGCGTGACGATGTATTTGCTGAAGCTAAACCAGGCGGCATAAGCGCCTATGCCGAGCGCCCACCACCAAGCCTTCATGAAATCGCTCAGGTCGATGAGCATCTGCGTGGGCGTCGGCAGCTTGGCGCCGAAGTCAGCGAACATGGCTGCGAACACCGGGATGACGAAGATCAACAGCACGTTGGCCAGCGCGACCGCCAAGCCGATGACCGCGATCGGGTAAGTCATCGCGGACTTTACCTTTTTGGTCAGCTTGACGGTGGACTCAAAGTAGCCGGCCACCTTGCCGAGAATCTCGGCCAGTCCGCCGGACGCTTCACCGGCCTCGACCATGGAGATGAAAAGATTCGGGAATGATTTGGGGAATTTCTTCACTGCCGCCGAAAAGGAGGTGCCGGTGGAGATGTCGTTGCGCACATCGCGGATCACGATGCGGAAAACCTGGTCCTCCGTCTGGTCCTGCAGGGCTTCCAAACACGAGACGAGTGGAAGACCGGCCTGTAGCAGGGAAGCGAGCTGGCTGGTAAAAATGGAAAGCTCACCGAGGCCGAGGCCGTAGGTCTTGGCCTTCTTCTCGAGGGCCTTTTGTTTGGCTAGAGCTTGGGCCGCCCGGACGCTGGATTGTTGAGATTTACCTGCCGCTGGAGTCGCCATAGTGGACGCAAGCTAGGCCTATAACGGCGGCGGCGGCAATCCCTTTTCCGCCCATCCCCCGGCGCCGGAACAGGAACGAACAAAAGCTTGAAGGTCCGGAGTCGCGGGGCACTCTCTCGCATTCGAAAATGCGGCTATAGTTTAATGGTAAAACCTCTGCCTTCCAAGCAGGTGTCGTCGGTTCGATTCCGACTAGCCGCTCCAAGCTTTGCAGGTTTTTAGGGACTCCCTACAGCATGAAATAGTCTTCCTCGGGTCCGAGGAATCGCCGGCTCGGCGGGGCATAAACCACCCGCCAAACATCGGCATATTTGCTCCATGGGCCGGGCACCGGGCCGTCATAGACCAACTGCGGTTTCGCTTCGGCCCGCGTGATGGAACGCAGACGTTTCAAAAAGAGCGCGTGGCCCTGTTCATGGGCGAAAAACAAGCTCCGGCGCTCGATGGGATGGGCGCTGGCGGACAACTGCCCTCGGATGTTGCCGGCGTGGTTAAGAGCGAAACGGGCAACCACGAGGGCGTGCCGTTCCATCTCCCCGGCGGCCTTTTGGCAGGCGGCCTCGAAATTCATCGCGGCCGCGTTGCCGTAAGCAAAAAAACCTTCGTCGGTGCACTTGAACAGAACGACGGTGACACCCGGCGCTTGTGAAGTGATCGTCACCGCACGCACGCCGGGCCAGCGAGTGGCTGTTTCGTGACCGTCGAGATTACCCTCCCACCAGTTCAACAAATTAAATCTTTCCGCAGCCTCCAGCAGGGCGCCGCGCCGCGCCTGTCGCTTGAACAGGCCCGGATACGCAGCCATGCCGTTGCTCGATGGATCGACATCGAAACCATATCTAGGTCCCCGCCTGTCGGCGTGCAGCTGCCAATGCGCCCAGCGTTCCATCGCTTCCGAGATGGCCATAAAGCGAGCCACCATCGGGGAGGAAGCCGTCCCACTCCCCTGCGCGGGACTATAAAGCAAGTTGTCCCGCTGCTTGTCCGTGAGGCCCTCGCGCAAATAGGCATTCGCGAGGACCTGCCGTTGCCCGAGCACCGTGGTCTCGGACATTTCCAACCGCTCGATCGGGCCACCAGCCACACTCAACACCTCCCTATACCGGAAAGCGGCAAGGCTTAGCATGGCGCCACGATCATTGCCCGCGGTGCGCGAGCAATCAATTACTGGCCGGTCTCAGCCGTAAAGTTGCAAGGAGTGGCGCAAAACTCGGAACTAAGCGCACCTTCGACCGTGACCACTGCCGTGGAATTGTTGCGGGCCACGGTGTCGAGTTTTTCCGCAGCGCTCGTGAGGCCGACATTGAGGAGGAGGCTCGAGGCGAGCCCGTTGATGGCGTGATTGATTGATTTCATCGGGCTCAGTTTCGCACAAGTGCCGTGGAAAACGGATTTTGAAAAAGACCTGAATCTTACCCTTTCCACCTGAAGTGGCGTAAAGCCCCCTCACCTAAATGCAGGTGTGAGGACAAATTGCGGCGTGCCTCCAACATCCACTACTGTCTTGTTCACGAAGTGCGCCTATTTGCCTCCAGAGATGGAATTTACTGCTTGGTTTTGTCGTTGGGCATCTCCTTCCGGTCCGCGCAGGGCGCTTGGCTAGACCGTTCGAGCGGTCTGCCCCCGGTCAGCGTGATCTCGGCCAAGGAGATGGGCGCCGACACTCCAAAAGCAGCGATCTTGCAGGATAAATTGGGCCGGATTTTCGTCGGGTCTACCAGCCTGCTGGTTTTTGACGGTCAATCCTGGCGTTCCTACCCCAAGCCCGGCGGCTATTTTCTGACCTCGCTCGCACCGGGACCTGACGGAATCCTCTGGGTGGGCACGACCAACGATCTGGGGTATTTTCAGGAAGGACCGTCCGGCGAATTCAAGTTTCACTCCCTGCTCGAAAAGCTGCCCGAAGAATCGCGCAATGTGGGCACCGTGTGGGCCTGCGCACCGGTAGGTCCCTACACCTATTTTGTGGGCAAGGACAGGTTACTGCGGTGGGATGGCCGGAGTTTCCAAATCACGTCCTTCCCCACGAAGTTGCGCCTTTCCCCGGTCAAACTCGGCGACGAAAGCTGGTTCCAGCATCTCGAAACCGGGCTCTATCGCCTGACCGAAACAGGACCGGAGCTAAAATTCTCCGCTAACCAGCTGCCCGCGCCCTTGCTCATCGGGTTGTTTCGCGACGAGACCGGCATCGTCACGGTTAGCAACCATGGCCTCGTCCGGCCCGGCGAGCAGGCGGCGTCCCATTCCCAAAAAATCCTGAACGAATATCTTACGCAAAACCGAGTGAGCGCATTTGGTGAACTCCCCGATGGCAATCTGGTCATCGGCACCCTATCGGGCGGCCTGGTCCTTACCTCCCGCACGGGTGAAACCATCCGGACCTGGGCCGACGCGGGAAGCGGCCTGCCTGGCCGCATCATTGTCGGTCTCGCGACCGATCGTTCCGGGGAGGTGTGGGGCATCACACCCACGGATTTTTTTCATTTCCCGGCGAATGGGCATGCCAGCGTATTTAATGCCCTGAACGGCTTGCGTGGGCGGGTGGTCACCTCGCTCACCCTATGGAAATCCACCCTGTATGCCGCGACCGAGGATGGGGCCTACCGGCAGGTCTGGGGCGAGAACGGCAGTGCCAGTTTTCAGCCGATCCCCGAGCTGACGGCGAGATACAATCACATGCTGGCATGCGCAGATGGAGTGTTGCTCGCGAAGTTTGGTGGCGTGGATTGGTTTGATGGCACCTCGGTGCGCCCAGCCTACCAAATTACCGCCAACACCGCGTATTTGATCAAACCGTCGCGCGACCCCAGGTCATTTTACGTGGCCGAGATTGGAGGACTCGCGCGGCTGGTGGCACTTCCTGACGGTTCCTTTGAGCGCACCCGCTTTCTGGAATTAGCCGACTCCGTGGCCAACCTTCATGAAGACCCTAATGGCCAGCTCTGGATCGGCACGATCAACAAGGGCGCCTTCCGCTATGATCCGTCCACCCGGCAACTCGCCCCGGTGCTGGATCCCGCCACCGGCCAGCCATTGCAGGGCCACGTGGAAGTCGCGGGCGACAGCCGACGAATCCTTTTCTTCCTCTCCCGACGGGTCCTGCAAGCGGGGCCGCGCGGCGAGGGATTGCGCCAGCTGACGGGGCTGCCGGCCATCGATCCTTCGACCGTCCAGCATCTGCCGGGGAACAAGGGCTTGCTCGTAAGTTACGCCCGGCCAGGGGGCACCAGCGGACCGCTGCACGGGGCCGGAGTCATTGCCTTTGCAGAGGACGGGAGTGTCTCGTGGCGCGAGCTCGCGCTTTCCACCTTGGACGCAGTCGGATCAATCCGGACCGTGGCATTCTCCGAGGAGAACCAACGACCCATCCTCTGGCTCGGAGGAATGGAGGGACTCCTCCGCATCGATTTCGACACGATTTCGACGCTGTCTCCGCCCACCGCGCCCGTCGTCAAAGCGGTGGACAACGAAACGGGAACTACCGCCGACGGCATTCCCCAATACCCGTTTCGCGATCACCACGTTCGTTTCCGAGTGTTCACCGGCGACTATCTCCAGAGCAAGAACTGGCTTTTTCAGACGCGCCTCGGCACGACGGACGGCAGTTGGTCACCGCCCGTCGCCCGCCGCTCGTTCGACTACACCAATCTTTCCGAAGGCACCTACCGTTTCGAAGTTCGCGCCGTCAACGCAGCGGGCCTGTCCGGGGCTTCATCCACTTTTACGTTTCTCATCTTGCCCCCTTGGTATCGGTCAGGTCCCGCGTTTGCCAGCTATGCGACCGCGCTGGTGCTGGCCATCTTCGGGTTTATTCGCGTTCGTGAGCGCCAAATCCGGGCGCGGAACCAGGAGCTGGAGTCCCTCGTGAGCGTCCGCACCGCCGAGCTCGTCAAGGCCAGTGCCGCCAAGGACGAATTCCTCGCCGGCGTCAGCCACGAGATCCGCAACCCGATGAATGGCGTCATCGGCATCGCCGAAAACTTCCGGACCGAGGGCCTTGACCTCGAAAGCCGCCGCAAGTTCAGCCTGCTCCGCCAGTGCGCCAGCCACCTCTCGTCGCTGCTGGAGGACATCCTCGATTTCTCCAAGGTGCAAGCGGGCTTCATTGAACTGGACCCGAAACCGTTCGATCTGGTCGACCTGGTCGAATCCGTGGGCGCCATCACCCGCCCCGACAGCGAAAAATACGGCATCCCCGTGGAGCTCGCCGTTTCCCCCGCCGTGCCGCGCGAGCTGATTGGCGACGCCCGCCGCATCCGCCAGATCCTGATCAATTTTGTCAGCAATGCCCTGAAGTTCTCCGGCCGTGGCCAGGTGAGTGTCACGGTCTGGTGCAAGGAGGCCGGCCCGGGGCGAACCGAGGTGATCTTCGCCGTGTCGGACGAGGGACCGGGAATCTCGGCCGAGGAACACGCGCGGCTCTTCACGCGTTTCGAACGCGGCGCGGCGGCGCAGCAGGGCCGCGTGCCCGGCACCGGCCTGGGCCTGGCGCTGTGCAAGGGTCTTGCCGAAAAAATGGGCGGCCGCATCTGGCTGGAAAGCGAGCCGGGGCGCGGTTCGTGTTTCTATTTCAGCAACCCCTTCGCCGTCGTCGAGGCGGCGGTTGAGCCCGCGCCCGCCATCGCCGTGACGTCGCCGGCCGCGCGCACGGCCCTCGTGGTCGACGACCAGGAATACAACCGCATCGTGCTGGCCGATTTGTTGCAGTCGATGGGCTTCGCCGTGCACTCCGCCCAGGAAGGCCAGGCCGCCCTCAACCTGGCCGCCCAGCAGACGTTCGATGCGGTTTTCCTGGACTTCAATCTGCCCGGCCTGAGCGGAGCCGATGTCGCGCGCGGCATTCGCGCCCTGCCCAATGCGTCTGCCCACGCCCTCATCGTCGCCACCACCGCGTTCACCACCCCGGAAAAGCGCGCTCAATGCCTCGACGCCGGCATGGACGCTTTCCTCGGCAAGCCCGTCACCCGGGAACGGCTGACCAAGGCCCTCGCCAGTCTCGCCCCGGCTCCACCCGTCACCACGCCGACCGGCCCGGCCGATCCGCTGGGCAACCTGCGCCTGCTCGCCCGGAAAAAGGGCGTGCCCTTCGCTGGCGAACTGGCGTTGTATCTCTCCGAACTCGAGGCCGAACTCGCTCAGCTTAAAGCCGCGATGCAAAAAAAGGATGCCCTCCAAGCGGGCCGTTGCGCCCACCTGCTCTGCGGACGCTGCAGTTTTATCTACGAGCGTGACATGGAACAGGCCCAGCGCGAGATCGAGACGGCCGTCGGCCGCGGTCAATGGGAGGAGGCTGGACGGCTCAACCGCGAATTTGCCGCCCAACTGGCGGGCCTGCGCGTCAGGTTGGCTTCTTCCGGCTCTGCAGCTGGTCCGCCCGCGTGAGTCCGTTGACGATCGCGTAGTGGATCAGCTTCGGAGTCGTGTGGATATCCAGCTTGCGCATGATGTCCCGCCGGCGCGATTGCGCCGTGGCCGGGCTGATGCCCAACACCGCGGCAACTTCATCGTCCGTCTGGGACTCGCCAATCATCGACAGAATGCGCGTCTCGTAATCTGAGAGCACCCGAATAAACGCCTTGGGATCGCGCCGGATGGTGGCACTCGATTCGTTGACGATCGGGGTGTAGTAGACCCGCCCGCCCAGCACGGCGTGAATGGCCTCGGACAACACTTCCGATCGTTGCTCATTTTTGTCCACGAAACCATGCAGCCCGATACGCTGCACCTGCAGCATGGTCCATGGATCGCGATGCGATGAAATTGCGAGAATTTTAACGGACACCATCTCGTCGAGCACCGTCTTGGCCATTTCCAGGCCGTCACCGTCCGGCAACGAAATATCCATGAGGACCAGATCCGGCCGGTGTTTGCGGATCGCCGCGAGGCCGTCCTTGCAGGTGCCACAGGTCTGCAACACCTGGAGGCCGAGGTCGCGGCAGTGGTAAGTGAAAAACTCCGCGACAATCCTTTGATCTTCCACAATGACCACCCTTCCGCTGGCTAACGGGCCGGGGGAATTTTTTCCTGGGATTGTGTCCGCTGAGTTCACTTGATTCTGTTGGCTGGAGTCGGCTGAGACGATTTCAGCCGGTGGGTCTTATGGGGAATTTTTACCATCCAGTGTTCTAACCTGCTGTCGTTCCAATCCATTCACGTGAACATCATTCTGTTTCGTCCTTCAGAAGTCCAGCTTCCCCTGCCGCGAAACGATCCCCGCGCGCGACATATTCTGACCGTGCTGCGCCGCGAGCCGGGCGACAGCTTCGACGCCGGCTTGATCAACGGTCCCCGCGGCAAGGGCACGCTGCGCACCGTCGACAAGGAACACCTCTCTTTCGCCTTTACCTGGGGTGCGGCCCCACCGCCACTCTGCCCCCTCACTTTGTTGATCGGCCTGCCCCGGCCGCAAACCGCGCGTGACATCCTGCGCGAGGCCACTGCGCTGGGCATATCGGCCATGCATTTCATCCGCACGGAAAAGGGCGAAGCCAGCTATGCCGATAGCACCCTTTGGCGTTCGGGCGACTGGGAGGAGTGCGTCATAAGTGGCGCGGCGCAGGCATTCTGCACGCGGTTGCCGGAGGTCACGCATGGGCGCACGCTCGTCGAGGCAGTTTCCTTCCTGCCTCCCGGTCAGACTCGATTGGCATTCGACAACTACGAATCACCGACGCCGCTCAGTCAGAGCACCGTGCCACCCGGATCGCCCGTGGTCCTTGCCCTTGGCTCCGAGCGCGGCTGGTCGGGCGCCGAGCGGGCTTTGTTGCGGCAAAGCGGTTTCGCCTTCGTCCACCTGGGTGAACGGGTGCTCCGCGCGGAGACGGCGTGCATTGTCGCCGTGGCTTTGATCAAGGTGAAGGGCGGCTGGATTTGAAGATCCCCACCGTGGGCTGGCGCGCGCCCTTGCCCAGCCGCTTCACGCAGTTCCAGCCCGGCGGAGAGAGCTCCAGCTCCCCCGGCATCTCGAACACCACCAGGGCGTCCGGTTTTCCCGCGAGCAATTCATCCAGCCGGACGAAGAGCTTCGGCGCTAACTCGGGAATAATCTCGTAGGGCGGGTCGATGAATACCAGGTCCGGCGCGCCCCCCGGCATCACGGTCGTGGCATCCGCCGTGACGACCTGCAGGTCAGCAGACACGCGCCCGAGACTCTTGCAGACTGCCGCGATGTTCTGACGAATGAAGTCCGCCGTCCGGGCATTTTTTTCCACGAAAACCCCACCGGCCGCACCGCGGCTGAGCGCCTCCAGCCCGTAGGCACCACTCCCGGCGAACAAGTCGAGGAATCGGGCCCCGGCGATCCGGGCGGCCAAACTGGAAAAAACCGCCTGCCGGATGGCGTCCGTGGCAGGACGGACTGCATCGCCTTTGGGCAGCGTCAACTGAATGCCGCGCGCCTGGCCACCGGTTATCCGCATGGAACTGCTCCGGTTAGGTCTTTTTGCATCCTGCGCCCGCGGGACCGGAACGAGGGAACACTTTCTGCTTCCAAGGGTTGTATGAACATAGCGTTTGCACGAGGACGGGGGGCGATTTATCTTTTTCCCTCGCCGGCCTGAAGCCAGCCACCTAACTGGCCTCCGGGTCGCGCAAAGGCAATGCCTTACCCAGTTCACCAAGCATGTTTTCCCGACGCCTAGTCCGGCCGCTCTGCGCTGCCCTGCTGGCTTCTGCCATCCTCCAGGCCGAGGAGCAAAACGGCTGGCCGCTGGTCGTGCGTCAGTCGCCGCCCAATGCCCCGGGCGAATCCGTCCAATATCTCGGACCGCTGATTTTCTCCCAACGGGCCGCCGGCGAAGCGCAAGGTGTTCGGCCGCTTTATCTGCAGGCCCGGATGGAAGACAAGGAGATCACTACTTTCCTGTATCCGTTCTTCACTTGGAAAAAGCAGCCGGGCTACCGCGAGTTCAGTTTTTTTCAACTCATCAACAATCGCCGGTATGACGGTGAACCGGGCCGGCCGGGAGAGCACGGCTTCGATGTCTGGCCCTTCTATTTCTCGAAGGAGACGGGCGACCCCGCCACCTCCTATCACGCCCTCCTCCCCATTGCGGGCACGATCAAGAACCGCTTCGGCAAGGATGAACTCTCGTGGTATGCCTTCCCGCTTTATCTCCACAGCGAAAAATCCGGTTTGGAGGTCACCACCGCGCCCTGGCCCCTCCTGCGTTTCATCAGCGGCGCCGGGCACCACGGTTTTGAGTTCTGGCCCCTCTTTGGCCACCGCGGAAGGGAGGGCGATTACGACCGCCAGTTCTATCTGTGGCCGTTTTTCTACAAATCCGCCCGCAATCTCTCCGAGCCCGAACCGACGGTCAACATTGGGGCCCTGCCCTTCTACACCCGTGACACTGCTCCGGGTTATATCAGCGAGACCTACGGTTGGCCTTTCTTCGGTTACACGCACCGCACCTTACCCTACCGCTACGACGAACAGCGCTACTTCTGGCCTTTCCTCGTCCAGGCACGCGGTGATCAGCGCCGGATCAACCGCTGGGCACCCTTCTACACCCATTCCACCATCAAGGGCTATGACAAGACCTGGCTGGCGTGGCCCCTCTACCGTCACGCCGAGTGGCAAGATGGCGGCATCGCCCAGGAAAAGAACCAACTGCTCTACTTCCTCTATTGGTCCCAGACGCAACGCAGCCTGACCAATCCCGCCGCCGCGCCCGCTCGAAAAACCCACCTCTGGCCTCTCTTCAGCTCTTGGAATAACGGCGCCGGCCGCCGCCAATTGCAGGTGCTCAGCCCGTTCGAGGTTTTCTTTCCGAGCAACGACGTCGTCCGTCAGCTCTACACGCCCCTTTTCGCGCTCTACCGCTACGACCGGCAGGACGCCCTCACCACCCGCCACTCCCTGCTGTGGAATGCCGTCACCTGGCGCCGGAGCGCCACCACCAAGGAATTCCACCTGGGCCCGCTCTTCAGTGTGCAGACCGGCGCGGAGCAGAAACGCATCGCCTTGGGCAACGGTGTGCTCGGCTGGCAGCGCCGGCCGGGCCAGCGCCTCGGCCGGTTCTTCCTGTTCGATTTCCAACGCAAACCCGTTAACAAGACAGCCGGGGCCCCGCCGCCATGAATTACCTAACCGCCATCGTCGGCCACATCGGGGGCACCCTGCTGCTCCTGGTCAACTCGCTGAAATACCTGCCCACCCTGCCGCGCCAGTCCCGCCGCTTCATCGAGCAGTGCTACCTCATCGGCTACACCTCCCTGCCCATCGTCACCATCCTGAGCTTCTTCATCGGCAGCGTGCTCGCGTTGCAGAGTGGCTACAGCATGGAGAACTTCGGCGCCAAACAGTTCATCGGCACGCTCGTCGGCCTCACCATGGCCCGCGAACTCGGCCCGGTCATGGTGGCCATCCTGATTGCCGGCCGCGTGGGCTCGGCCGTCACCGCCGAGCTGGCCTCGATGAAGGTCTACCAGGAGATCGACGCCCTCACGACCATGAACATCCCGCCCGAGCGGATGCTCGTGATGCCCCGCCTGGCGGCGATCGTGGTCATGATGCCCGTGCTTGCCATCATCGCCAATCTCTGTGGCTGGTATGGCGGAGCGCTCGTTTGCCAATACACGCACTCCATCTCCGTCGACTCCGAGGCCTACTTCACCGCTCTGAAGGCCTACATGAAGCCTCGTGACGTCGTCGACGGCCTGGTCAAGGCCGAGGTGTTCGGTTTCGTGATCATCCTCGTCTGCTGCTACATCGGTCTCAACACCCGCGGCGGCCCGCGTGAGATCGGTGCTTCCGTCACGAAGGCCGTGGTCACCTCACTCATTCTCATCCTGGTGCTCGATTACTTCGTCACCAAAGCCCTCCTGTTTTCATGAGCTCCACCTACACCGCGTCCCCCTTCATCGGCAAGACGTTCGGCGTCACCGTCAGCAAGCTGAACAAGAAATTCGGCAAGACCACGGTGCTCAGGGACGTCGACCTCGAGGTGAAGCCCGGGGAGATTTTCTGCATCATGGGTCCCAGCGGCTCGGGCAAGACCGTCCTCCTGAAACACATTGCCGGTCTGGAGCGCCCCACCAGCGGCGAGGTCCGCATCGGTGAGTTCGATGCCGCCGATCCCGAAACACGCAACAAGGTTCACCTCGCCCTCGTTTTCCAGGCTGGGGCGCTCTTCAACTCACTCTCCGTCTACGACAACCTGGCCCTCTACCCCCGCGAGCACCGTCAATGCAACGAGGCCGGCATCCGCGAGCGCGTCATGCACGCCCTCTCCATCCTGTCGCTGGAGAAAGCCGCCAACAAATTCCCCTCCGATCTCTCCGGCGGCATGAAGAAGCGCGTGGCCATTGCCCGCGCCTTGGTGATGGAGCCCCAGCTGTTGCTCTACGACGAGCCTACTTCCGAACTCGATCCGGTGATGTCGGCCACGTTGACGGAAATCATCGCGACCCTCCGCGAGCAGACCGCGGTCACCAGCATTGTCGTTACCCATGATCGCGACCTGGCCTTCAACATCGCCGACCGCATCGCCTTCGTGATGGACGGCCGCATCCGCGGCGTCGGCAAGCCGGGCGAGTTCAAGTCACCGACCGACCCCGTCATCGCCAATTTTCTCAATCCGGTCATCGACCTCAAGAATCCCCGCTTCAAACAACTGGAAAACAGCCATGAATAACACGTCACAAACCATCCGCGTCGGCCTCTTTTTTCTGCTCGGCCTGGCGCTTGCCTGGATCACGTTCGAGTCGCTCAACGGCGGGCGGCTCTTCAAGAAGGAAGGCTACACCCTCGTGGCCGGCTTCGGAAACCTCAAGGGACTCAAGACCGGCGACGAGGTGCGCATGGCCGGTGTCAAGGTCGGTGCCGTCGAACTCACCCGTCTCGCCGGCAACCGCGTCGAGGCGCTGCTCGCCATCGAACCAAATGTGAAAATCCCGACCGACGCCATCGCCAGCGTCGAACAATCGAGCCTCCTCGGCAGCAACTATCTCGGCGTCACCTTCGGCACTCCCGGCGGCCCGCTCCTCAAGGACATGGACGAGATCAAGACCAAGCCCACCGTGGATATGAGCGAGGTTATCAGTCAGCTGGGCAACCTCGGCTCCAAGCTTGAGCAGGTTATCGGCGAGATCGGCAAGTCCATGGGCACGGGCAGCGAGGGGGGTGGCATCTTCCAGCGCATTGACAAGCTCGTCACCGACAACGGCCCCAAGCTCACCGAGACCATCAGCAACCTCCAGGACATCACCGCCAAGATCAAAGGCGGCGAAGGCACGTTCGGTAAACTCGTCAACGACCCGAAGCTACACGACGATCTGCTCGCCTCTGTCAGCGAGATCAAACTCGCCGCAGCCGACGCACGCACCTTCATGGGCGATACCAAGGGCATCGTGGCTGACGTGAAGAGCGGCAAGGGTGCGCTCGGGGCGCTGCTCTACGACCCGGCCACCGCCGACAACCTCAAATTCACCATCGCCAACGCACGCACCGTCTCGGACAAAATCGCCAAGGGCGAAGGTTCGCTGGGCAAGCTGCTCGCCGATGACACGCTGTATCGTGACGCCCAAGCCACGCTGAAGAAGGCCGATCGCGCGCTGGAAGGCATGGGCGATTCCGGTCCGATTACCGCCGTCGGCGTGATTGCCAACGCGCTGTTCTGATTTCGGTAGGGGCGCTTGCCCTCAAGCGCCCGGCCTTGGGCCGTTGAGGGCAACGGCCCCTGTCATGCCCCTCACCCTCCAGCTTATCCCCGGCGACTTCGCCATCTGCCGGCTCCCGGCCGCCGAACCGGTCCCCGCGTGGGCTGGCTCCAGCGTTTTCAGTTCAGTTACGCGCACGGCGGACGAGCTCTCCATTCTCTGCCCGTCCGCCCAAGTGCCCGCCAACGTGAAACACGAAGCCGGCTGGCGGCTGTTGAAGCTGCAGGGGCCGTTCGCCTTCACCGAAACCGGCATCCTCGTCTCCGTGCTCACCCCGCTGGCCGCGGCGAAAATTGGCATCCTCGCCACGGCGACTTTTGACACTGACTACGTGCTCGTGAAAACCGGCCAGCTCGCCGCGGCCTGTCGCGCGCTCAGCACCGCCGGTCTTAGCGTCAACACTTCGTAGCAGGCCGAGAAAAGTCAGCGCCAGTCCCCCACGCAATGCTAGGCTCATCCACCAGTGATAGCGGGGGTCGTAGTCATTGTGTTCAGTTGCCCAACTAGCAGACGGGTCGAGCCAAGGCAATGAACGGCTCCCCTACAACCAGCGTGTGGTCAGTATGCGCACCGGCGCGACGAGCCTACATGATACCGCGCCAAGTCTCATCGTCACAAAAAGGCGGCCGGATGGCCGCCTTTTTTCAACCCGGAAATCTCCCTATGTCTTAGGGCCGCCTTGGGCGAGATTGCGCGCTCGGAGGCGCAGGCCGTTGAGGCGGATGAAGCCCGTGGCGTCGCTCTGGTTATACCAGCTCTTCACGCCCTCCATGGATGCGATCTTGTCGTCGTAGAGCGAGTATTTCGATTTCCGGCCACAGGTGATGATGTTGCCCTTGTAGAGCTTGAGCCGGACCGTGCCGGTGACGAAGCGCTGGCTCTCGTCAACCATCGCCTGAAGCATCTCGCGCTCCGGCGCGAACCAGAACCCGTTGTAGACGAGTTCGGCGTATTTCGGGATGAACCCGTCGCGCAAATGCAGCACCTCGCGGTCAAGCGTGAGCGATTCGACCTGCCGGTGGGCCTGCATGAGGATGGTGCCGCCGGGAGTCTCATAGACGCCACGCGATTTCATGCCGACGAAACGGTTCTCGACGAGGTCGACGCGGCCGATGCCGTGCTCGCCCGCGATCACGTTGAGCTGGGTGAGCAGCTCGACCGGCCCGAGCCGCACGCCGTCGATCGCGACGACGTCACCATGCTCGACTTCGAGCTCGAGGATACGCGGCACGTCGGGCGCGTCCTTGGCGTCGCGCGTCTTCTGGAACATCTTCGGATCGGGCTCGCGCCACGGATCCTCGAGCACGCCGCCCTCGAAGCTGGTGTGCAGCAGGTTCCGATCGACCGAGTACGGCTTGTCGACCGAGGCCTCGATCGGGATCTTGTGCTCGACCGTGTAGTCGATGAGCTCGCGACGGCCCTTGAACTGCCACTCGCGCCACGGCGCGATGATCTTGATCCCCGGGCGAAAGTGGTAGGCGGCGAGCTCGAACCGGACCTGATCGTTGCCCTTGCCGGTGGCGCCGTGCGAGATGGCATCGGCGCCTTCGCTCTCGACCGCGTCCATCATGCCCTTCGCGATGCAGGGTCTCGCGAGCGACGTGCCGAGCAGGTACTGGCCCTCGTAGAGCGCGCCCGCGCGAAGTGCCGGCCACACGTAGTCACGCGTGAACTCGAGGCGCATGTCGCGCACGACCGCCTTGTGGGCGCCAACGGCGAGCGCCTTCGACCGCGCCGCCTCGAGGTCCTCGTCCTGGCCGATGTCGGCGCAGAAGCAGACCACTTCACAGCGATACGTCTGCGCGATCCAGCGGACCGCCACCGACGTATCGAGACCGCCGGAGTACGCGAGCACGACCTTGGAAACCATCCGTTACCTCAGGATTCCGCGCAGGTAGAGCTGACACAAGTAGCGATACGCCTCGAGGCGCGGCATGCCCGAAACGTCCAGGATCTCGTCGAGCGAGAGATTGCCATCGACCCGCGACAGCAGGAAGGCCGCGCGGGAACTGATCGGAGTGTTCGCGAGCTCGTGCAGCGGCCGCGCGAGGATGGGCTGACGCTGGAGGTCGCCCAGGAACGCCTGGAACACGTTCATCGTCGTGTCGCGGTTGCGGTGGATGAGCTTCTGCGCGAGCGCGCTGTTCGGGTCCTCGGACAGCGCGAGGTCGATCGCTGTCACCGACTTCTCGAGCTCGCCATCACGGCTCCACAGCGTCGCGCGATCGAACAGCGCGGTGATCCGGCGCCGGGTCCGATCGTCCGCGGTCTCGCGCTCGGGTGCGTCGACATCGATGCCGTCGAGGATCTGGGCGCTGCGGGCATCGATCGGATCGAACGGCAGGACCACGTCCATCCGCGTGTTCTCGTCGACCGGCCGCCGCGAATCGGGGCGATACGGCAGCTCGCCGGAGCTCTCGGTGCGCTCGGGCCGGATCCCGAGATCGCGGGTCGGCGCGGAGACCAGGTCGCGCCGGAACGTCGGCAGCTTGGTGGTCTGCAGGTCGGCACCGAGGTCGGCACCGAGGTCAGCACCGAGGTCAGCCGCGTTCGGCATGATGAAGCGCACGCCGGCGTCGTACCCCGGGGGCAGTTGCTCGCCTCGCGACTCGCTCGCGTACCCCAGGGGCACGTGCTCGCCGCGCGACTCGCCGCGCGGCTCGCTGGCGTACTGCCCGGTCTTCTGCGACGGAAAGTCCCGCGTGTCTGCGCTCTTCGTGAGGTTCGGGGGCTGGAGCGCCGGTTGCGCGGGGAAATCGCGCGTGGAGTCGCGCGGCGACGTGGTCAGCGCGGACGGCAGCTCGATCGTCGGCGCGGCCGGAACCGGCGTGGGAATCACGAGCTCGCGGGGCGGCGCGAACGCCGTGACCGTGAGCCGGCTCGGCGTCGGGCTCGGCAGCGATTCGATCAGGTCGATCGCGGCGGGATCGAGCTCGGGGTCGGGCTCGACCGGATCGTCATACGTCAGCGAGATCACGGGGTCCAGCGACGAATCCGAAGCGGGCTCGACGGCAACGCTCGGGCTGCGCACCGTCATCTCGAGATCGGGCGGCACGGTCGACTGGCGGCGCGCACGCTGGGGCTTCGCCTGGACGAACCCGAGGTCACGCACGCGGACGCCCGTTGGCTGCGCGCTGAAGCCCGCCGAGGGCGTCTGGTAGTCCTGTGGGCTGCCAAAGGGCGTCGTCTCGGCGGCGAACTCGGAGGCGGGCTCGGCGACGACGGGCGCGACCACGCCGCGGGGATCCGGGAGATCGCCGAACTGCAGCGGCGACTCGCGGGGCGGGTTGGCGTAGCCGGTGGTGAGTTCGAGCGAGTCGTCGTCGAGCGGGGGCTCGTCCGCATCGAGCTCGAGCGTGACCACGGGTGGCACCTCCTGGCTCACGGTGCGCGACTTGCGAACGGCGGCATCGTCCTCGATGAACCAGCCCTCATCGAGCGGGTCCATGTAGAGCGGTGGGATCGCACTCGGAACGATCTCGCCCGGCACGATCTCGATCTGGTACTCCGGCTCGTCGTCCTCGATCCCGAACGGTGCGGCGCTGTCTTCTCGCGTGACCTCGCTCGTCAGCAGATCGTAGTTGACCTGCACATAGTCGACGTAGCTGTTGGCCTGCGCATTGTCAGGCTCGATCAGGCGTGCCTGCTCCCAGGCGTTGAGTGCTCCGTCGAGATCACCTTGCCCGTAGAGCGTCAGCCCCTCTTCGATCAGTCGATCGATGTCTGGAACATCGCGACCCATGTCATCCGCGCGTCTTTGAAACCACGCCTCTGAACATGTTGAGCGTACGGTTGAGCGCCTCGGTCGCCTCGGTGAGCGTCGTCAGATCCTTCGCCACGATCGACGTCCGCGTGCGGTCGACGACGGCGCGCGCCTTCTTCACGGCGTCCTGGCCGAAGTCAGAGCCCGCGATGATGTCAGAGACCTGCGGGAACAGACCCTCGATCTCCTCGAGCGCCTTCTCCGCTGCGTGCCGGGCCTTGTCGAACTCCTGGCTCGAGCGGACCTCGAC
>JBKJRX010000257.1:0-5718 GCA_046593155.1 Lacunisphaera sp. | reverse complement strand
TTTCTCACTCTCCTTCTTGGCCACGATCTCGGCCGCCTTGGCGGTAGCGAGTTGGGCCTTGGCCTTCAGGGCGTAGATTTTGTCCTGAGCCTCCCTGCGTTCGCCTTCACTCAAATGGAAGACAAGATACAACGTGAGAGTTTGGACAGCGGAATCAAACTTACCTGTGGCCTCCCGGGCTAGCGCCAGATTATAACGGGCATCGGCCCACCATGGCGCAATACGCACTGCCTGTAGAAACAGTTCCTCCGCTTTGGCGACGCTCGCTGGATCACCGGCTTCCTTCAGCACAGTCACACCCATGACAAATGGCTCGCGCGCCTCCTCAGGCACGGCGGGCGGTGGATCAAGTTGCTTGTAGAGTTCGATGACCTTGAGGGCGGTCTCGCGGGTGGGGGTCTTCTGGTAAGCGGTAACCGCCGTCTGGAACTGCTCGGGTGGGCTGGGCTGTTGGGCGACGGCGCTGGACGCCAAAGTCAGATAGGTGAGGACGATAATGGTGAGCTTCTTGGTGGGGTTCATAGTTAACCGGTTTAGCATTGGGCCAGTGTAACAGGTCTCCGTTGATTATTTTCTAGGAATTGCAGCCACTCCATCACCGCGTTCTGCCGTAAGTGTCCGGCCATCCGGCCCGATTCGGAAGATCGTTACCATCTTAGTATAGGGTTCGGTAAAGGTAAATACGCCGTCACGGTATGGCATCCGCTCAACTAAATAATCGCCGGGCTTGGAGTGCCCGTAGAATGCCTTTTGTGTTCCCAAGGAAAGAAGCCTGATGGTGTAATATAATTCCCGGTTCTTGATCTCGTAAATATTCTCCCAATCTAGTCCTCCGGGACCTCCGGCGCGAACCACAAACCTTGCGCCCTCGACCATCTCCATCAACGCGGCTTCACGCGCCTGTGGGGTATCAGCCGCTGCCTTGGCCGCCCTGGCTGCCGCCGCTTTCTGGGCCTCGGCTTGCTTGGCGGCGGCGAGATCCTGGGCGGCTTCCAGTTCGGCGCGCAGGGCGAGGCACTCGCGTCTTTCCTTGGCATCACGGGCCAGGATCTGGGCAAACTTGGCCGCCGTCCGGGCGGCGCCGAATTGACCGGCCGATTTCTCGCAGACGGCCAGGTTGTAGTGGTATTCGCCGACCCAGGGAGCGGTGGTGATGGCCGCCCGAAATTCCGCGGCAGCCTTGGCAAAGGCGGCGGCGTCGCCGGCCTGCTTGACGAAAGCGGCACCCTTCAGGGCATGAAACTCGGCGTCTTCCGGCACCGCAGGCGGTGAGTCGAGTTTGGCGACACAAGCAGCCAGTCCCTGAACAATTTTCTCCACATATACGACCTGCTCATCGTATTGCTGCGTCTGTCCACGCTCCCGGTATAATTGCAGCGAACCATACGGGATGATCCACAACGTTCCGGAATAGATTCGAAACGCCCCGCGATAGTCGCCTTCAGCCAGGACGGAATGCCCGGTTTCGATGGTCACGGCCCGGACGGGCACCGGCTCCTGTTGGGCCGGAACGGCGAGGGGAAAACAAAATACCAGCCAGATGATCCTAAGCAGCGCGGTGGTTTTCATGCAATGAGGTGATGAGCTGTAGCATTTTATCCCTTGCCCCCGATGACGACTTCTTCGGCGGTAACCGTCCCGTCAACGCGGGTAGAGTATGTCTTGTGGGTTTTCAGGAACTCCGTAAGGGCCGCTTCCAATTGGGCGTTCAATTCTTCCTTGGAAAGCCCCTCGCCATCCCTCGCTTGCTGTATCCTGGTGTTAGTCTCGAGTGAGTAACGGCCCCGAAACGGAGTTTCGGGGCCGTTTTTTTTGCGCAACTCAGCGTAGACTTCCTGGACCCGAGCTTCGGCCGCCATGTTTCCTGCCGCTACTCTCGCGATGAAATTGCTCCGGGTATAGGGAGTCTCATTGGTTGTGACTTGTTTTGGCTCAGGGACTGGGCCGGCGGGGTCTTGCACGGGCAATTGCGCGGGTTGGACATTTGCAGAATTGAGCTCGGCCGCTTGTCGTTGGTTTTTGACCTGGGAATCGAGGGTATACTGCGCCAGGTCAACCAGTCGCTGCAGACCGGGATCGCCCGGTTCGCGGTTGTAGGCGTCCTTAAACCACAGGAGCGCTGTATGCCAATCATGAGCAACGATCGCCTGAAATCCCTTGCGGATACGATTGCCCGAAGGCGTATGCGGAATGGCCTCATCGACCGATTTCGGCAGTCCGGAGGAAAGATTGCGAAAGTCCACCACCATGGCATCAGAATTGACATATGAGGCGTTGGGCTTGGGCGCCTCCTTCAAGCCTGACACGCTACTCCCGCCGACACCCTTTAGTTTCAGTTCGGATTCCTGGTTGAATCCCTTCAATTGCTTCAGGGCTTCGTTGCGGTTTTGTTGGAATCGTTGGGCCTCTACCGCGTCGCGGGCGGCCTTATCCCTGGCGGCTTGCTCCGCCTCCGCCTTTTTTTCCGCGGCCGCCTTCTCATCGGCTTCGCGCTGGCGATCGGCTTCGGGCACCTGGCGCCAGCTTTCGGATTGATCCGGTTTCTGTTGCTGAGCATCGGCGCCATCGCTGACAATATTGGCCGGCCCCGCTATTCTCTCGCCCCGCCAGTAGGCTTCCGCGTCGGCCTTGCTGGCGAACGGCCCCTGCCGTTTCCAATAGCCATGTTTGACCGCGGCATCGGGCATAATCACCCACCACGCAGCCGCCGCTTGCGTTGCAGCACAACATGCCGCCACCAACATCAGGCGGCATCGTCCGTGGGGTTTCATCATGGCCGGGGGGGGGCGCGTGGACTAAAGCTGTCACTCTACAGAATGGCAATGCCCGATGCCACCTCAGGTTATACCCCAAGCTCAAGCCCGCGCTCTCCCGCCGCAATCAGCGGCGCAGGATGGCGCCGACTATCGCCAGAATGATGCCAATCAATACTACTAACATCGCCAGCAGCATGAACCAATGGGGGATGAAGCGGGTGTTGGGCGATGGCTCGGGGGCTGGTTGCGGTTTGCGTTTGAACTCCGGCACGAGCGGCGCGCCGGTCAGCAGCAGAAAGAACACAGTGAAGACACCAAACATCCACTTACCGTCGTCGCCTGCACGCCACATCAGCCAGGTCATGTAACCACCCGCAATCGCAAGGAGCAAAAAAACGGCGGCTAAGATTCTGTTTCCGCTCATACAATTGGCCCGGCCATTCGTTCAAAAGATCAAGTGACATCTTCCCGCCGAATATTCGCGGTTTGTGGGGAGATCAGCCAGGCGGATTTAACCCGCTCGCGATGGCGTTGTTGTTCGGCTCGGAATGCCGAATACCTGCCCACGGCCAAGACCGCCGCGCCGAGCAGGAGGGCTGCGGCGATGAGGCGGGTTTTTCCTGCACCGAAAATCGCGGGAATCGCCGACAATAACGCGGCCAGGCAAAAAGCGAAAAACGCCCCGGAGGGTGACATGACCATGAACCCGCCAATGATGACCAAGATGGCCGTGACGATCAGAGCCCGCGCTGACGTCGGCGGCATGGCTTTCATCCGGGCACGCTGCCCCGGCCGGACCGCACTGTCAATGGCGCCACTCCGGGTGGTTATGACGCCGCGGGCAGATAATTTCGCTTTAGTGCCGGCATAATACCTGCGTATTTCTCAGGTGATGGCGTCACCCAACAAGGCACTCGATCAGCTCAACAACCTGCGGGCGGAAGTCCGCAGCCTGGGCGCCACGCTCGGCCGCACCATCGCGGCGCTGGAGGGCGAGCAGACCCTCGAGACCGTGGAGACCCTCCGCACGCTGGCCAAGAGCAGCCGCGCCGGCGAAACCGCTGCCGCCCGCAGCCTGGCGCAGGCCGTCAGCCGGCTGTCCCCGGCCGAGGCCTTCAACCAGGCGATGGCCTTCACCCTCTATTTCGAACTGGTCAACCTGGCGGAGGAAAACTTCCGCATCCGGCTCCTGCGCGAGCGCAACCAGAAGCACCGCAATGCGCTGGCTGCGGGCACGGCGAGCGAGCCGATGCGCGAGTCCATCGAGGCCGCCGTGCGCGAACTGAAGGCGGCGGGCGTGCCCAAGGCCCGCTTGCAGAAGCTCGTCCGGCAACTCGGCATCGAGCTGGTCTTCACGGCGCACCCGACCGAGTCGAAGCGCCGCACGATGCTGGAGAAACTGGCCACGCTCGGTGACATCCTGCGCCGCCACACGCTGGAGGAGATCCAGCACGCGCCGGAGGATATCAAGCGCGAGATTGTCTCCCTCTGGCTGACCGATCGCAGCCGCACCGAGCGTCCCGAGGTCACCGACGAGGCGCGCACCGGTCTCTGGTATTTCGACCGGACGCTCTTCCAGCTCCTGCCGCGTCTGCACGAGGATTTGCAGGGTGCGCTGGACCGGCATTATCCGGGCGTGAAGGCGCCGCGCCGCTGGCTGTCGTTCGGCTCGTGGATTGGCGGCGATCGCGATGGTAATCCCGGGGTGACCGCGGAGGTTACCGCCCAGGTGCTGCGGATGAACCGCCGCATGGCCATCAAGAAACTGGCCGAGACCCTCTACAACCTGGCCGGCTCGCTCACTGTGTCCGATCGCCGCGCCAAGTTCGCCCCGGTCATCCACCGGATGGCGGACAAGTGCCGCGATTCCTCCGACCTGATGGCGCGGGTGGGACAGCGCTACCCGCGGGAGCCGTATCGCATCATTTTGAGCAGCCTGCGCGAGCAGCTGATGGTCCAGGCCGAGGCCGGTCTGCTGGAGCCGGCCGACCCGAAGGCGGGGCGGGTCACGCCCGCCGACGTGCGGGAAACCCTCGCGATCATCGCGGCCGACCTGCGGCGTGGCCGGGCGGCGCCGCTGGCGGGCGGTGAGCTGAAGGACGCGCTGACGGCGGTGGACGTTTTCGGCCTCAGCATGGCCCGGCTGGACCTGCGGCAACATTCCGCCTGGCATGCCAAGGCGGTGGCGGCGGTTCTCGGACGGACGGATTACGAGCAGTTGTCCGAAGCGGAAAAACAGACCTTGCTGACGGGAGCACTTGCGAAAGCCCGGGAACCAAGCGCGGGACAGCTGGCCGGATTTTCCAGCGACGCCCGCGTCGTCCTCGACCCGCTGCGGCTGGCCGTGCGGGCGCAGGCCGACTATGGCCCCGATGCGCTGGGCATCTACATCATCAGCATGACCAACGAGGTGTCGGACGTGCTGGAGGTGCAGTTGCTGCAGGTGCTGGCCGGCGTGCGGCTGCCGATCGCGCCCTTGTTTGAGACACTCGACGACCTGCAGCGGGCGCCGGCGATTCTCGCGGCGCTATTTGCGAACAAGGCTTATGCGCCGGAGCTGACCCAGCACGGCCAGCACCAGCACGTGATGCTCGGCTACTCCGACAGCAACAAGGACTGTGGCTACCTGACGGCCAACTGGGCGCTCTACCAGGCGCAGGACGCCATCATGGCGGTCTGCAAGCAGCACCAGGTGCGGATCACGCTTTTCCATGGTCGCGGCGGCAGCATCGCGCGCGGCGGCGGCCCGGCGGCCAAGGCGATCCTTGCGCAGCCCGTCGGCCTGAAGGACGGCGGCATTCGCGTGACCGAACAGGGCGAGGTGCTCTCGACCCGCTACCATGATGTAGACCTCGCGCACCGCGTGCTGGAGCAGATGGCCTACGGCGTTCTGCTTGGTGCCAATGAGGCGCAGAAGGGCGCGCGCAAGTTGCCCAAGCGCTGGGTGCAGGCCATGGAGGAG
>JBKJRX010000167.1:0-3873 GCA_046593155.1 Lacunisphaera sp. | reverse complement strand
AGCCCCCACGGGGGGGGGTGTGGCATGATTTGTGGGATAAGATTGAACGACTTCAACGGAGGCGTCTTCTTACAGTAAGATGAGACACGGGAAATCCGGCACCGGTGCGGTTTTTGTGTCGTGGGACACCGCCTCTTTGACCATCCTGCCGAAGTTGCGTGAAGGCCTTTCCGCAACTTTTTTGGCAGTCCGGGAGACGCCTCTTCCAGTCGGGGAACGCCCCGCGGTCTTATGACAGGATTCGCTCGGCGCGCGCGCGATGCACAGTTCCGCTCGCAGTGCGCGGATGCACCGGCCCACTGTGCCGGTTCAGGTCAAAAAACATGATTGCAACGACTACCCGCAAGCCACGTTGATTGTGCTTCCATGTGCGGGCGCAGCCAGCCGGCTTCGTCCATCGCGTGGCACACTTGTAGCTCCACCACTTTAGCCCCACCTGCGACCCGTAAAACACCGCCGCCAGCGCCTCCGCACCCCGCGCCCGCCGCCCTTTCCATGTCCCACCCGCACCACTCAGCCCCCGCCGGCCGCCCCGGCAAGCAAGGCCTCTATGATCCTTGGTTTGAGCATGACGCCTGCGGCGTCGGCTTCGTGGTGGATATGAAAGGTCGCAAGTCCCACAAGATCGTCAGCGACGGCCTGCAGATCCTGCGCAACCTCGACCATCGCGGTGCCAGCGGCGCCGAGATCAACACCGGCGACGGCGCCGGCATCCTCATCCAGCTCCCGCACAAGTTTTTTGCCGAGGGCTGCAAGGCAACCCTCCGCTTCACGCTCCCCGAGGCCGGCCAGTATGGCGCCGGCCTCATCTTCCTCCCGCGCAACGCCACCGTCCGCCGCAAGGTCGAGGAGAAGTTCGAGCAGGTCGTCCAGGCCGAAGGCTGCACCTTCCTCGGCTGGCGCACCGTGCCGGTCAAGAACGCCTCACTCGGCGACACCGCGAAGTCCGCGGAACCGTTCATGCGCCAGTGCTTCATCGCGCGCCCGGCCGACCTGGTCGACGAGCTCGCGTTCGAGCGGAAACTCTACGTCATCCGCAAGCGCGCCTATAACGACATCCGCACCTCCACCATCACCGGCGCCGAGGCCTGGTATGTCGCCAGCCTCTCCATGCGCACGCTCGTCTACAAGGGCATGCTCACGACCGACCAGGTCGACAATTATTTCCCGGACCTGAAACACCCGGCGATGGAGTCGGCGCTCGCGCTGGTGCACTCGCGTTTCTCGACGAACACCTTCCCGAGCTGGGAGCGCGCGCATCCCTACCGCTACCTCGCGCACAACGGCGAGATCAACACCCTCCGCGGCAACATCAACTGGATGCACGCCCGCCAGGCGCTCTTCGAGAGCCCGGTGTTCGGCGACGACATCAAGAAGATCGTCCCGATCATGAACCCCAACGGTTCGGACTCGTCGATGTTCGACAACACCCTCGAGCTTCTCGTCCTCGCCGGCCGCCCGTTGTCGCACGCGATGATGATGATGATCCCCGAGCCGTGGTCCAACCATGAGTCGATGGACCCGCAGCGCCGCGCGTTCTACCAATACCATTCCTGCCTCATGGAACCCTGGGACGGCCCGGCGGCGATGGGCTTCACCGACGGCACGCAGATCGGTGCCATCCTCGACCGCAACGGCCTCCGCCCGTCCCGCTACTACGTCACGAAGGACGGCACCGTTGTCATGGCCTCCGAGGCCGGCGTGCTCGATTTCCCGCCGGAGGACATCGTGCAAAAAGGCCGTCTCCAGCCGGGTCGCATGTTCCTCGTGGACACCGCGCAACACCGCATCATTGAGGACGAGGAAATCAAGCGCACCATCGCGGGCGCGCAGCCTTACCAGGAGTGGATCAAGCAGCACCTCGTCCACCTTAGCGACCTCCCCGAGGCGCCGCTGGTCGAGTCGCCCGACCACGCCACGCTCCTGCAGCGCCAGATCGCGTTCGGCTACACCTTTGAGGACGAGCGCGTCATCATCGCCCCGATGGCCAAGGACGGCGTCGAGGCGATCGGCTCGATGGGCAACGACGCCGCGCTTGCGGTGCTCTCCAACAAGCCGCGCCTGCTCTACGATTATTTCAAGCAGCTCTTCGCCCAGGTGACCAACCCGCCGATCGACTCGATCCGCGAGGAGATCGTCATCTCGCACGAGACCCGCCTCGGTTCCGAGGGCAACCTGCTCAACCCGCAGCCCACGGCCTGCCGCCGCGTCGAGCTGAAGTGGCCCGTCCTCACGAACGAGGAGTTTGCCAAGATCCGCCGCACCAATCTCCCGGGCCTCAAGATGGGCGTGCTGCCCATCCTCTTCCGCGTCTCCCGCGGCGAGAAGGGCCTGGCCAAGTCCATGGAGGAGCTCTCCATGATGGCCCGCCGCATGATCGAGGAGGAGGAGGTCAACGTCATCATCCTCTCCGACCGCGGCGTCACCAAGGAATACGCGCCCATCCCGTCGCTGCTGGCGATCGCCGGCCTGCACCACTACCTGATCCGCGAGGGCCTGCGCACGCGCGTGTCGCTCGTCATCGAGACCGGCGATGCCCGCGAGGTGCACCACATGGCGCTGCTGATCGGCTACGGCGCCTCCGCCATCAATCCCTACGTCGCGTTCGAGACGATCGACGACATGATCCGCGAGGGCATGCTCGCCGGCATCGACCACAAGAAGGCCTGCGCCAACTTCGTGAAGGCCGCCTCCAAGGGCGTCATCAAGGTCATGTCGAAGATGGGCATCTCCGCCATCCAGTCCTACCGCGGCGCGCAGGTGTTCGAGGCCCTCGGCCTCCGCCAGGACGTCGTGGACCATTACTTCACCTGGACACCCTCGCGCGTCGGCGGCATCGGCCTCGATGTCATCGCGCAGGAGGTCCTCATGCGCCACCGCCTGGCCTACCCGGACCGGCAGGTGAACGGCCACGTGCTGCCCGTCGGCGGCCTCTACCAATGGCGCGCCACCGGCGAGGCCCACCTCTTCACGCCGGAGTCGGTGCACGCCCTCCAGAAGGCCGTCCGCCAGAACTCCAAGCCCGCCTACCAGGCCTACGCCAAGCTCGTCAACGAGCAGGGCGGCCGCCTTTGCACGCTGCGCTCGCTGCTCGACTTCAAGGCCGGCCCGGCGATCCCGATTGATGAAGTTGAGTCGATTGAGAAGATCATGAAGCGCTTCAAGACCGGCGCCATGTCCTACGGCTCCATCTCGAGCGAGGCGCACGAGACGCTCGCCATCGCCATGAACCGCATCGGCGGCAAGTCCAACACGGGCGAGGGTGGCGAGGATCCCGCACGCTTCACCTGGACCAACGAGCAGGGCGATTCCAAGAACTCCGCCATCAAGCAGGTCGCCTCCGGCCGCTTCGGCGTCACGAGCGAATACCTCGTCAACGCCCGCGAGCTCCAGATCAAGATGGCTCAGGGCGCGAAGCCCGGCGAAGGGGGCCAGCTGCCCGGCAGCAAGGTGTATCCGTGGATCGCGAAGGTGCGCGGCTCGACGCCCGGCGTGGGACTCATCTCCCCGCCGCCGCATCACGACATCTATTCCATCGAGGATCTCGCGGAGCTGATCCACGACTTGAAGAACGGCAACAAGGATGCACGCATCAGCGTGAAACTGGTTTCCGAAGTCGGCGTGGGCACAATTGCCGCCGGCGTGGCCAAGGCGCACTCTGACGTGGTGCTCATCAGTGGATTCGACGGCGGAACCGGCGCGTCGCCGCAAACGTCCATCAAACACGCGGGCCTGCCGTGGGAACTCGGCCTTGCGGAGACGCATCAAACACTGGTGCTGAACAATCTGCGCAGCCGCATCGTCGTTGAAGCCGACGGTCAAATGAAGACGGGCCGCGATGTCGTTGTCGCGGCGCTGCTGGGCGCAGAGGAG
>JBKJRX010000148.1:0-14375 GCA_046593155.1 Lacunisphaera sp. | reverse complement strand
GGTTGACGGGCTGGCTCCAGCCCTTGCGGCCGGCCGCCACCGGCTGTCCGTCGACGGCGACGATGAACGCGGTGAAATTATCGAGCAGCGTGCTGGATTCCTCGGAGCCTTTGATGGTGGCCGGCAGCGCTTCCGTTTTGGCCGGGGTGGTTGAAACCGGCGGCACGACGGGCGCAGCGGCATCCCCGGTTGACGGCAGCGCCGCGGGTGCCCCGGGAGAAGCGGCCGGTTTGGCTGTGCAACCCGCCAGCAGTATCACGGCAAGGGTCGCGAGGGGATAAAGCGAACGCAGGGACATCGGGAAACTAAAGCGCGGGCACCGGCCGGTTTTCAATCCCGTAGTTCGTCTCCGGAGTTGAATTCCCCCGGGCGTTCCCGCAGTGTCCGCCAACCTCGCGATCCCGGCCCACGCCGGTCCAGTCGTCGCGGTCGTTCGATCCCCAACCGCACACCTCTATGGACCGTCTACATGGCCTGCTTGGCATCGCCTTCATCCTGGGCATTGCGATCCTCTGCTCGAACAACCGCGGTAAAATCAACTGGCGGCTCGTGGTCACGGGCATCGGGTTGCAGGTGGTCATCGCGCTCCTGATTTTCAAGGTCGGCCCGGTGGCGCGGTTCTTTACGATGCTCGGCCACGCCATGGGCAAGCTCGAGGAATTCGCCCGGCAGGGCGCGGCCTTCGTCTACGGTGGCATCGCGGTGGATCAGGGCGGCAAGATCGGCAATTACATGTTCGGCGGCTTCGTCTTCGCCTTCAACGTCACCGCAACCATCATCCTCGTCTGCGCGCTGGTGGCCATTCTCTATCATTTTGGCATCATGCAGCGCGTGGTGGCGGTCATCGCCCGCGCCATGAACAAAATCATGCGCGTCAGCGGCGCGGAGTCGCTGAGCAACGTGGCCAGCGCGTTTGTCGGCCAGGTGGAAGCGCAGGTGATGATCCGGCCCTATCTCGCCGGTATGACCAACAGCGAGCTGCTGGCCTCGATGAGCGGCAGCCTGGCCTGCATCGCCGGCGGCATCCTGGTGGTCTACGCCAACATGGGCGCCGCCGCCGGCATGGACCTCGCCCCGAAGCTGATCACCGCCTCGCTCATGGCGGCGCCCGGGGCGCTCGTCATCGCCAAGATCGTCTTCCCCGAGACGCTGGAGAGCCAGACCATGGGCACAGTGAAGCTTGAGGTGAAGAGTGACTACAGCAACGTGATCGACGCCGTCTCTCACGGCGCCGCCGACGGCTTCAAGATTGCCATGAACGTCATCGCGATGCTCATCGGCTTCATCGCGGTCATCGCCTGCATCGACTGGATCCTTATTTCCATCGGCCACCTGTTCAACCCGACCTTCGACCTTTCGCTGAACTGGATCTTCGGGAAACTGTTCTACCCGATGGCGTGGGCGATGGGCGTGCCATCGGCCGACATCAGCAATGTGGCGACGCTGCTCGGGCAAAAACTGACGATCAACGAATTCGTGGCCTTCCAGAACCTGACCAACAAGAGCGTGCCGATCGTCACCGAAAAGGGCCTGCTGATCCTGAGCATCGCGATCTGCGGGTTCGCTAATTTTAGCAGCGTCGGCATGCAGATCGGCGGCATTGGCGCGCTGGTGCCGGAACGTCGCACAGATCTCGCCAAGCTTGGGCTCAAGGCATTGCTTTGCGGCACGCTCGCCTCGTATCTTTCCGCCACCATCGCGGGAATCGTTATCTGAGCAGCCGGCCGGGTGGCGGGTAGTGGTTATACCCCGGTGGTTTGTTTCGCCGGCGTGAAGATCGGGTAAAAGGCCGGCAGTTTCCGGCCGGCCGGCCGATTTCCGCTGGCAGGGTAACTGCAAGCCGGATTCATCGTCACAGCAACGGGCCACAAAAACATGAACTTGATCGATCTTATCCTGATGTTCGGCGGTTTGGCGGCCGCCTTGGCGGTGAGCGCCGTGTGCGGTTTGGGCCTGGTGGTCTGGCTGGCGGGCGGCAAACCGCTTCCGCCCAAGGGTGGTCACTGACTGCAAGCTTGGCGCCCAGCGAACTCCGGCTAGCGTCGGCGCATGGACCTCAAACAGCGCCTGGCCCGGCATCTGGGCAAAAAACCGGACACGACCAAGGCGGCGTTCGTCGCCGCCAACGCCACCGTGCTGGGCGATGTGACTCTCGGACTGCACAGCAGCGTCTGGTATGGCTGCGTGTTGCGCGGCGACATCCACTCAATCGACATCGGCGAGGGGACGAACATCCAGGACCTGGCGATGGTCCACCTGGCAGACGATTATGGCGTGAAGGTTGGACGTTACTGCACCATCGGCCACAGCGCCATCATCCACGCCTGCGAGATTGGCGATGAATGTCTGATTGGCATGGGGGCGACCATCCTCGACGGGGCGAAGATCGGGGATCATTGCATCGTGGGCGCCAACTCGCTGGTGACGCAGCGCTTTGTCGCGCCGCCGGGTTCGATGATTCTCGGCTCACCGGCCAAGGTCGTGCGCGCACTCACCGAGAAGGAACTGCTCGGCCTGCGTGCTTGGGCGGAGAAATATGTCGTGGTGGCGAAAGCACATGCGACGCGGAAAGGGTAGGGCGGTGAGTCCCTTCACCGCCGGACTCAGGCGCGGAGCGGAGTCCGCGCCCTACCGTTCCAGAACCGAAAACGTATAGCGGTAGTTCGCGTCGCGGCTCTCTTTCCGCCAGGTCTCACGCCAAGCCAGATGCCGCCATTCGGGAAACCAGGTGTCGCCGGGGACCTCCGCGTGCACGAGCGTGAGCAGGATGCGGTCGGCAATTGGCAGCGTCTCCTCGTAGATCCGCTGGCCGCCGCAAATCATGATTTGACCCGGCAGGGTTTCCGCGATGGCGAGGGCCGCGGGGACATTCGCGGCGGTCAGCGGAGTGACCGCCCTACCGGTAGGGCAAAGACTACGTCCCGCGCCGCTTCGGATGCGTTCCGGCTGCGACGTGATCACCACCGGTTGGCGCCCATCAGCGAGAACTTTTGGCCAGGTCTCGAAACAGATACGGCCGAGGACGACGGTCTGGCCGGCGGTTTTTTCGTGAAACCATGCCTTGTCCTCCGGGATGTCGAAGGGGAGTTTTCCGGCGCGGCCGATGACGCGGTTCTCGGCACAGGCAACGATGAGGGTGAGCGGCTTGGACATTGCGGGGTTGCGTCGTTGTCGGGAAGTTCAAGGCTCGGCTGCATGCGTAGCAAACTTCGTTTTCTCACGGCGGTCCTCGGGCTCTGGACCGCTTTTTTTGCGTTCACCCAGGCTGAGGACTTCGCCCCGCGTTACCAGGCCATCGTTGACGCGAAGGGCAAGGCTGCCGAGGCCACGCGACTGCACGAACTCTTCAAGGTCGACTGGGCCTACATGATCGACGTGTTTCCCGAATACGGCACTTATCTCGGCGTGCCCGGCTACGACATGCGCTGGACCGACCTGTCCGCGGCCGCCGTCGCCGAGCGGCGCGGGCTAACCGACCGGCCGCTCAAGGTTCTGGCCACCATTGACCGCGCCCAGTTGTCGGCGGGCGATCAGGTCAACTACGACCTCTTCAAGCGTCAGGCCGAGGAAGGACTGGAGGGGAATCGTTTCCCCACCGAGTATTACCAGATCACCCAGCTCAACGGCATCCAGCAGGACGCCGCCCAGCTCTTCAGCATGATGCCGAACCAGACCGCGGCGCAGCTGGAAAACCACCTGGCACGGTTGCAGGCCCTGCCAGCGGCGGTCGACCAGGTCATTGCGCTGTTGGAGCGGGGACTGAAGGCCGGCGTCACGCCGCCGCAGGTGACCCTGCGCGATGTGCCGCAGCAAGTCCTCAACCAGATTCCGGAGGAAGCCTTCAAAAGTCCTCTGCTGCACGGATTCAACGACCTGCCGGCGACCGTGCCCGGTGAGGAGGGCACGCGGTTGCGAGCGGCGGCGGCGAAAGCCTACACCGAGCAGGTGCGGGCGGCATTCCAGCGGCTCGAGCAATTCATCACGAAGCAATACCTGCCCGGCGCCCGCCAGACGATTGCCGCCACGGCGCTGCCGGACGGCGCGGCATTCTATGCGTGGCGGATCAGGACGCAGACCTCCACCGATCTGACGGCCCGGCAGATCCACGACATCGGCCAGTCCGAGGTGAAGCGCATCCGGGCCGAAATGGAAAAGATCAGGGAAAAGACCGGCTTCAAGGGCACGCTGCCGGAATTCTTTATCTATCTGCAGACCGACCCGAAATTCTTCTACACGGACAAGGAGGAGTTGCTGCGCGCCTATCGCGACATCGCCAAGCGGGCCGATCCGCAGTTGATGAAGCTGTTCAAGACGCTGCCGCGCACGCCCTATGGCGTGCTGCCGGTGCCAGCCTATGCCGAGAAGTCGCAGACGACCGCCTATTATTTCCCCGGCGCGACCGACTCGGGCCGTCCGGGCTACTTCTATGCGAACACCTATGCGCTCAACACGCGGCCAAAGTGGGAGATGGAACCGCTGACCCTGCATGAAGCCGTGCCCGGCCATCACCTGCAGATTTCACTCGCGCAGGAAATGGGGGATCTGCCGGACTTCCGGAAGTATGGCGGTTACACGGCATTCGTCGAAGGGTGGGGGCTGTATTCCGAGAGTCTCGGCGAGGAGATGGGCTTCTACACCGATCCCTACGACAAGTTCGGCCAGCTCACCTACGAGATCTGGCGGGCGGTCCGGCTCGTGACCGATACCGGCATGCACGCACTCGGCTGGTCACGCCAGCAGGCGATCGACTTCTTCAAAGCCAACTCCAGCAAGTCGGAGCACGACATCGTGGTTGAAATCGACCGTTACATCGTGTGGCCCGGCCAGGCACTGGCCTACAAGCTTGGCGAACTGAAGATCAAGGAACTGCGTGCCCATGCCACGCAGGAATTGGGCCAGAAGTTCGACGTCCGGCTTTTCCATGACGAGGTGCTGAAAGATGGCGCCGTTCCCCTAAGTGTTCTGGAGACAAAGATTAAGACATGGGTGGCGGGCCAGAAAAAGGGGTAGGGCGGCGAGTCCCTTCGCCGCCGCATTGCGCGGAACGGAGTCCGCGCCCTACCAGCTGCTACAGGATTGCATGGCCGCGCCCATTCCTGTGTCATAACCGCCTATGATTATCGGAGTTCCCCGCGAAATTAAGATTGGTGAAACCCGCGTCTCGATGACCCCCAGCCTGTGCCGGCGAGTGACCGCGCTCGGCGGCAAGGTGCTGATCGAGAAAGGGGCCGGCATCAGCGCCGGCTTCACCGACGACGAATACAAGTCCGCCGGCGCCACCTTCGCCCCCAACGCGACGAAGGTCTGGAAAACCGCCGACATGATCCTGAAGGTCAAGGAGCCGCTCGAGGCCGAATACGACCTCATGCGGCAGGGTCAGACCATCTTCACCTACCTGCACCTGGCCGCCGGCCCCGCGCTGGCCAAGGAACTGTGCCGCAAAAGCATCCTCGGTATCGCCTACGAGACGGTCGAGGGCGTGGACGGACAGTTTCCGCTGCTCAAACCGATGTCGCAGATCGCCGGCCGGCTCTCGATCCAGATCGGTGCCTATTTTCTTCAGTCCCAGCTCGGCGGTTCCGGCGTGCTGCTCGGTGGCATTCCCGGCACGATGCCCGGCCATGTGGTCGTGGTCGGTGCCGGCAATTCCGGTGCGCACGCGGTGCAGATGGCCGCGGGCATGGGCGCCCGCGTAACCGTGCTCGATCTTGACACCCGAAAACTTGAGGCCCTCGACATCGAGTATCGCGGCCGGATCGTCACCCTCATGTCCAATCCCGCCAACATCGAGCACGCCGTCGCCGACGCCGACCTGCTCATTGGTGCGGTTCTCATTCCCGCGGCCAAGGCGCCGATCGTCGTCTCCGACAAGATGGTCGCCCAGATGCGCCCCGGCAGCGTCATTTGCGACATCGCCATCGACCAGGGTGGCTGCATCGAGACCATCAAGTCCACTTCCCACACCAAGCCGACTTACAAGGAGCACGGCGTCATCCATTACGCGGTGCCCAACATGCCGGCGCTGGTCGGCCGCACTTCGACGATGGGCCTGACGCAGGCCACCGAGCCGTTCGTCGCCATGATGGTGCAGAAGGGCGTCGAGCGGGCGCTGAGCGAGCACAAGGGCCTCGCGAAGGGTGTAAACACCCGCAACGGCCGCATCACCTACGACGCGGTCGCCAAGGCGGTCGGATTCGATTCGTGAGCCGCGCCAGCTTGTAGGGTCGCCGCCCCTCGACAAGCTCGGGGCCTTGAGCCTGTCGAAACGGCTCGCCGGCGGACCTCCTTCGGCCCGGCGACAAGCGCCGGCCCTACATTCCTGAAGGCGCCCCCTCCGTCACTGACCCGGTCCGCTGGGCCCGGCTCATGGGGATTCCGTCAGATGCCGCAATGCCTCGCGAATCGCCGGGACGAGCCCGGGCAGGCATTCACCGATGGCGCGGGGGTTGCCCGGCAGGTTGATGATCAGCGTCCGCCCGCGCACGCCGGCGGTCGCGCGGGACAGGATTGCCGTTGGCACGGTGGCAAAGCTTCGCATCCGCATCGCCTCGCCGAAGCCGGGCAGTTCCTTTTCCAGCACGTCCTTGGTCGCCTCGGGCGTGATGTCGCGCGGCGTCGGGCCGGTGCCGCCGGTGGTGATCACGAGCGCGCATGCCTCGCGGTCGCAGAGGTCGCGCAACGCCGCGGTGATCGCCGGGCGCTCATCCGGCAGCAGGCGGACGATGAACTCGCATTCGCCGTCCCACGCCTGCCGGAACACGCGTTCGATCTCCGGTCCGCTCAGGTCCTGGTAGATCCCCGCGCTGGCGCGGTCGCTGAGGGTTACGCGTCCCACCTTCATTTTTTCTCCTTGAGGAGGAGCGTGACGCCCTCGATGTGCATGGCTTTGTCCACGGCCTTGAGCATGTCGTAGAGGGTAAGTGCCGCCACGGTGACCGCCGTGAGCGCCTCCATCTCGACGCCGGTTTTGCCCTCGGTGACGGCCTCCGCGCGGATGTCGATCCGGTCGGCCTTCACGGCGAAGTCCACGGTCACTTGGTGCAACGGCAGCGGGTGACACAGCGGGATCAGCTCGGCGGTGCGCTTGGCCGCCTGGATACCGGCGATGCGCGCCACCGCCAGCACGTCACCCTTGGGCAGCGCCGCCGCCTGGAGGGCGCGGATCGTGCGGCGGGCGCACACCAGGGTGCCGGTCGCCACCGCGCGCCGGTGCTGCACGGGCTTGCCGGCGACATTGACCATGCGCGCTGCGCCGCGCTCATCGAGGTGGGAAAAAGATTTCTTCATGGCAGGATCAAGTCAGACGGGTTCGGGACAGACGACAACCTCCACTTCGTCACCGGTTGCCGACGCATGACCGGCCGGCAGGCGGATGAGGGCGTTGACCCCGGCCAGCGCCGCCAGATCACCGGAGTCGAGCCAGGGTCGCGGACAAACGGTCGCCGGTCCGAGCTGCGCTGGCCAGAAGGTTTCCCGGGCCGAAAGTGACAACGCGGCGCCCGCCCCCAGCCGGATTCGCGGGAACGCCGTGATCGGCAGGCCGCGCATCCGTCGGAGTGCCCGGGCAACGAAAACATGGAACGCCGCAAAATGAGACACGGGATTGCCCGGCAGGCCGAACGCCCATTGCTCGCCGCGCCGGGCGACGAGCAGCGGTTTGCCGGGCCGGACGTTCACGCGCTGGACGAGCAGTTTGAATCCGAGCGCCGCCAGCGCCTGCGGCGTGCGGTCATGTTCGCCCACGCTCGATCCACCCGAAACCAGCAGCAAGTCGAAGTCACCGGCCGTCTGCACCGCCTTCACCAAGGCGTCGGTGCTTTCATCCACATGGCGCGGGGGAAGCGGCACGGCGCCGGCGGCTTTGAGCAGCGCCTGGACCAGCGGGCCGTTGGTATCGCGGATCTGTCCCGGTCCCGGCGTCGCATCAGCGGGCACCACCTCGCGACCGGTGGTGAGGTGCAGAACCCGCGGAGCCGGGATCACCCGCGGACGCACCGCGCCGGCCGATGCCAACACGGCAATCTCGCCGGCCCCGATCCGGTCGCCGGCGGCGAGCAAGCGCGCCCCGGCCCGCACCGAACTGCCCCGGTAGCGGATCCAATCAGTCGTCGCGTCCCGTTTGAGCGTCACGCGGTCACCTTGCACTGTCGCGTCCTCCTGCATCACCAAGCCGCAATCCCGGGGCAGGGCGGACCCGGTGAAAATCTGCAACGCCGTTCTTGGAGCGGGGGAGGCTGGGGCGGGATCGCCCGGCAGGATGTCCCGGCCCAGAACGAAATCTCCCGCCGGGGCGCCCGCCTTCACCGCAAAACCGTCGATCGCCGAGCGGTCGAAAGCCGGTTGGTCGTTTTCCGTGAGCACATCGTCAGCCAGCACGCAGCCCAACGCCTCCGCCAGCAGCACAGGTTTCGCCGGGCGCGGCGCCACCTCCGAATCGATCCGTGCGAGCACGTCGTTCACCGAGATGAGCGGGTTGTCAGGCATAGGCAGAGTGTCTCAGGTCAGGACGAGTTTCACCGAAGCGACGAGCAAGACCAGCGCCAGGGCCGGGCGGAGCTGGGTGGGCCGCGCCACGTGGCTGCCCCAGCGGGAGCCGAGCAGTCCACCGGCCGCCGCGGCGACGGCCAGCCACGGCCAGGAGGCGGGCAAATTGTGCAGTGAGCCGGCATGGCCGAGCAGGCCCGCCGCGGAATTGACAAAAATGAACGGTGCCGAGACCGCCGCGGCGGTCTTCGTGTCCGACCAGCGGCAGAAGAGAATGAGCGGAGTCAGGAAAATACCTCCGCCCACCCCAATCAGGCCCGAGACAAATCCAATCCCCACCCCAGCGACCACCACCGCCCAGGCCGGTGGCCGACGCAGCTCCGTCCGCTGCGGTGCGGGGAGGAAGAGACGCACGGCCGCAAAAGCGAGGGCGCCTGCGACCAACCAATGAAAAGCCGCTGCGCTCAAATTCCAGCCGCCGCCGAGATAGGCGAACGGTGCCGCGACGACCGCGAACGGCCAGAACAGGCGCCACGAGAAATGTCCCGCCCGGACGAACGCCACCGTGCCGATGAGCGACACGAGCAAATTGAGCACCAGCGCCGTCGGTTTCATCGCCACCGGCTCGAATCCGGCGAGCGCCATCACCGCCAGGTAGCCCGACGCGCCGCCGTGTCCAACGGCGGCGTAGAGCGCGGCGACTACCAGGAAAACAGCGGGCATCATGTCCGCGCCCTCCCGTCACCGCCCGGTCGCGCCCGCGGCAGGCCGCCGGCCAGCGCAAACACGTCGCTGCGGCCGGAGGCTCGCAGCCCCCGGACCATCGCGGCGCTACGCAGACCGAACGGGCACGCCAGCACCAACGCGCCGTCGGTTTCATCCGCCAGGCGATTCAGCGCGGGAGTGTCGGTTGGATCCAGCGCGCGGGCCGATTCCGGTGCCTCGAACTCACGGCGTTCCTCCGCCGTGACCAGCACCACCAAGCGCGGTGCGTTCAGGCGCGTCAGCTCGGTCCGATCGATCCACAGTGAGGCGCCGGCGTCGCCGCCCGCGGCGGCTTGTGGCAGGGCGCGCCCGCGGCAATAGGGGCAATTTGCGCGCACCGGGCGCTCCAGGCGCGTGAGCTCCGTCGTCAGCGTGTCGACCAGCAGGGTGTGCCGGGCCGCGATTTCCTCCGCCGGCCGGTCCAGGATGACCTTGATCGCCTCCGCGGCTTGCAGCACGCCGAGCAGGCCGACGGCGGGGCCGAAGACCGGCGCTCCAGCGCAATTGCCGGTGGCATCGAGTTCGTTCGGTCGCGGTGGCAATCCGGTGCAGTAAAGGCATCCGCCTTCACCGGAGCGGAAGACGTTGAGCACGCCCTCCCAACGGTGGACTGCCGCCTGCACCAGAGGCACGCCGAGTTCCAGGCAGAGGTCGTGCAACAGCAGACGGGTTGTGAAGTTGTCTGTGCAATCCAGCACCACCGTGCGACCGGTCATCAGGGCGCGTGCGTTGGCCCCGGTCACGTCGGCGGCGAGGGCGTCGACGGCGATGTGGGGATTACGGGCGCGCAGCGCCAGCGCGGCGCGCGAGGCCTTGGACGCGCCGATATCACCCGCCTCGAAAAGAACCTGCCGATGCAGGTTCGAACGCTCGACCTTGCCGCCGTCGGCCAGCGTGAGCTGTCCAATGCCCGCTCCGGTGAGATACAGGGCCGCGGGACACCCCAGTCCGCCCAGGCCAACCACGAGCACGCTGGCCTGCGCGAGTCGCTGCCGGCCCGCGTCGCCGACTTCCGGCAGGGCGGTCTGCCGCTGGCTGAACTCCGCGGCGTCCTGCACTCGCTCTACGCCGGTGTCCAGGGTGCAGTTCACCCACACGGGCGCGGCGCCGGGGTAGTGTTCCTTTTTCCACACCGGCAGGCGGCGCTTCACTTCCTCGATCATGAGACGGGCGGCGCGAAAGGCGTCGTCGCGGTGCGCACTCGTGGCCCCTATCCACACGGCGACATCGCCGGGCGCGAGATCACCGCAGCGGTGCAGGCACCCGATCTTCACGCCGGGAAATTCCCGTTCCACTTCCGCGACCAAGGCTTCGCCCTCGCTTTGCGCCATCTCGGCGAACGCCTCGTATTCAAGCCGCGTGACGGCCCGGCCGCCATGGTGGTTGCGGACCCAGCCTTCAAAGACCACGAGCGCCCCGGCCTCGGGCCGCTGGAGGCGGGCCCGCAGCGCGGCGGCATCGATCGGTTGCTCCGTGAGGGCGAACATCGTTCAGCCTCCGGCGACCGGCGGGATGAAGGTCACCCGGTCTCCGGCCGCAAGGGGCGCGTCGGCGGGCACGTAGCGTTCGTTCACGGCGAAGGTCAGGATCGCCGGTGGAACCAGCAGGCCGCGGGTTTGCATCAGCTCGGAGTAGAGCGCGGCTGGCGTGGGCGCTGCCGTGTCGAGCGTCAACTCGCGGCAGCCCGCCTGCTCCCGCAGGAGGGCGAAGAACCGGACCGTGAGGCGGCGGGTGGAAGTCATCGGGCGGGTAAGGGTGGCCGGATGGTGCCGGGGCTCAACCACCGATCTCGGACATGCCGCGGCTTATGGGGATCAGGTCGCGCGCCAAGTCGTGGCCCCACGGTTTACGGTGGATCGCCGACCGGATGACCGCCTCCAGTTCCTCGTCGTTGGCCCCGCCCCGCAGCAGCTCGCGCAGGTCGCCTTCGTCATCGCGCAACAGGCACAGCCGCAGCCGCCCGTCCGCCGTGAGCCGCACCCGGTTGCAGGCGGCGCAGAACGGGCTGGAAACCGGGCTGATGAAGCCGATCGCGCCGGGGGCGCCGGGCACCCGGAACATCCGGGCCTCGCCATCGAGTTGGCCCGCGTGGAGCGATTCGAGCGGACCCAGCGCCTCTTCCAGCCGGGCGCGGAGCTCGGCTTCGCGCACGATATGGCCGGTCTGGAAGCCGGCGTTGTTCGCAAAGGGCATCACCTCGATGAAGCGCACCTGCCAGTCGTGTTCCAGGGTGAGCCTGGCGAGGGCGACGGCGCCATCGGTGTCGTTCACGCCGCGGATCGGCACGGCGTTGAGCTTGAGGCGCAAGCCGGCGGCCGCGGCGGCCTTGATCCCTGCGAGCACGTCGCGCACGTTGCCCCAGCGGGTGAGCTCCCGGAATCGGGCCGGGTCGAGGGTGTCCAGCGAGACGTTGACGGAAGAGAGGCCGGCGTCGGCCAGCGGTTGCGCGAGTTGGTCGAGCATCAGGCCATTGGTGGTCAGGCTCACCTGCCGGATGCCGGGCTGGCGGACGGTATGCCGCACCAGTTCCACCAAGCCGCGACGCAGCGTAGGCTCGCCGCCGGTAAAGCGGATCTTGCGGAAACCGAGCCGGGCAAAGAGGGCGATGAGCCGGAACAGCTCGGCATCCGTGAGCAACTCTGCCGGGCGCCGGAACGCCATGTGCTCGGGCATGCAATAGACGCAGCGGAGGTTGCAGACGTCCGTGAGTGAAATGCGCAGATAATCGATATCGCGGCGGTATTGGTCGACGGGCATGAAGTTCAGGTTGCCGGATGTTCGCCCTCAATACGAGTCACAGTTACGGCGCAGGCCTTGTAGCTCGGTTGGCGGGAATGCGGGTCGTAGGCGGGGAAGGTGAGCTTGTTCACGTCGGCGAAGTGCATCGGCATGAAGACCTGGGTGACGACCGCGACTGCCTCCGCCGCGCCGGTGGATTTGGGATTGCGGGGTGGGGCGACTGCGCCTGAATGGGCGGGCAGCGGGCCAACTGCACACCCCTCTCATGATGATTTCCATGTTTTGGGCCCGGCTTTGCCTCGTGGGGGCGCTGGCCGGTGTCCGTCTGGCGGGCGCGGGCCCGGCCGATCCCATCCCCGGTGCCGACGAGAAATGGCGGCATTACCAGTCGCCGCATTTCGAAATCTACAGCCGCAACTCCGAGTCCGAATCGCGCGAACTGCTGCACAACCTCGAGCTGGTGCATGCGATCTTCTTCGAGACGTTCGGCTTCCGCGTGGCCCGCGCTGTGCCCGTGACGGTTTATTTCTTCTCCCGGGAAAAAACGTTCGAGGCCTACAAGCCCGAACGGGTCCGGAAGATTGATACGCTGTCCGCCTTCTATCATGCGGACCCCGACCGCGGCATCATGACCGTGGCGCCGCTGCCCACCTACGAGGCGGCGCAGCGGCTCGCGTTCGGCTGCTACACCTACCACCTGTTCCGTTTGATGGGGGAGCGGCCGCCGACCTGGTTTGCCTACGGCATGTCGGGAATCATCAGCAACCTGAACCTCATCGCGGACAAATTCGAGCTCGGCAAGGCGGACCCGAACCAGGTCTCGCGCCTGCAGACCGCGCGGCTACTGCCCGTGGAGGTGATGTTCGGCGTCGACCAGCAGTCGAACGCCTTCCTCGCGAACCAAGGCAACCACGTGTTTCATGACCAGACATGGGCGATGATGCATTTCCTCTACTTCGGGCAGCACAAGCTGCCGTCTGAAAAGGTCAGCGCGTTTGTCGACCATACCCTCGCGCAGGGGGCGGGCTTCGACGCGGCGGCCACCCGGCGGATGTTTGAGGAGTCGCTGGGCATGACCTACGAGAAAATGGACGGCACGCTGGAGAGCTATTTCCGTTCCGGCCGCTACGGTTATCGCCGCCTGACCCTGCCGGCGATACCGCCGGCCAAGGGCTATGGCATGCGCAAGGTGCCCCTGGACGAGATCCGTCTGCGCCTGGCCGAGCTGGCGTTGCGGGTGAACCGGGCGCCCGCAGGCAAGCTGGCCCTGCTCTATGTGGCACCGGGCGCCCCGGAGGACGCGCGCGTGCAGGAATCGCTGGGCACCGAAGCACTAAAGGACGCGGATTGGGATCAGGCGGCCGACCGCTGGTGGCGGGCAATGGACGCCGGCTCGACCAATCCCGCGGTCATGCATGAGCTGGCGCAATACGAGGACCGGCAACGCTTCCGGCGCTTTGATCTCTCATATCGCCTGCCGGAGGAATCCGCCGCCCGGCTGCGGGACCTGTTGCAACGATCAATCCGCCTCGCACCCGCCCAGACGTCGGCCTACGAGGTGCTGGCGTGGGTCGAGGCCGCGGCGCAGGAGCCGTCGATCGCCAACGTCAACCTGATCCAGAAACAGTTTGCTGACCTGAAGGACAAGCCTCGCACGCTCCTGGCGCTGGCCGTGATTCGCCTGCGGCTGGGTGACAAGGCCGGGGCCGCAGAGCTTCTCGGCCAGGTGGCCCGGATGAATCCCAACGACTGGGTTCGCTACGGCTTGGAGCACACGCTCGCGCGGGTGGAGGAGCGCCCCGTGAACCGGGACAACCTGCCCGCCGCCCGCCCCGGATCGCGTGATCCGGTCCTGCAGCGCGGCATCGCCAAGCCGCGCATGTAGTCCGGCGGCAGAATTCTCCCCCTCCTTCGCATGAAACGCATCGTTGGTTTGGTTTATCTCCTTTCAACTCTGGCCGTCGGCTCCCAAGCGGCCGGCCCGCCCCGGCGACCTGCCGCCCGAACTGGTGGCGAAGGCCCGGGAGATGCTGGCCGTCGTGCGACCGGCGCCGCAGGACTGAGGCCGGGCGCAAAAAAGCCCGCACCGGGGGGTGCGGGCTGAAGGGAGTGGTCGGGAGGCCTTACGGCTGCGCCACGATCTTCACGCTCTCGAGCGCGACGCGGTCGATGGGGGTGCTCTTCTCGCCGCCGCCGCCCGACTTGGTCGGGACGTTGGCGAGCTGTTCAAGCACCTCGTCACCCTTGGTGACTTGGCCGAAGGCGGTGTATTGGCGGTCGAGAAACTTGGCGTCGCCGTGGCAGAGGAAGAACTGCGAGCCCGCGGAGTCAGGGTGGGCGGAGCGGGCCATCGAGATGACACCGCGAACATGGGACTTGGCGTTGAA
>JBKJRX010000078.1:0-5695 GCA_046593155.1 Lacunisphaera sp. | reverse complement strand
GCGGGCTTCGGCTCGCTGGCGCTCGCCGCTACGGGCGCGGGTTGGCGCAGCAGCACCACCCCGGCGACAACGCCGATCAGCACCACGCCCAACACGGCCCACATCCAGCCGGCGACGGAGGATTTCTTCGACCCCGGGCTGGACCCTGGCGTCGGTCCTCGGCTCCGCTCCTTGCTCTTCGCCTCGGGCTCTCCGCTCAAAAGCCGTTTGGTCTGTTCGATAAACTGCGTCGTCGGCAGCCCGCCAGCCAGCCGCGTCCACTGCACCTTGAGGAATTCCGGCGGCACCAGCGCCCCGCCTTCCGACGTCTCATCAACCACGACGGGCGCGAGGAAGATCATGCCCTCGGCCATCAGGTGCGTCTGCTCGACCGCGAGTTTCCACTCGAGGCGGAAATAGCCCTTCCCTCGCTCCTGCGTGTGCTGCGAAATGATGGGCAGGAAAAGCGCGCAATCGTTGATTTGCTTCCGGATCTTCGCGTCCCACTGGTCGCCCCCGCGCAGCTCGTTCTCGTCGAACCACACCTCGAGGCCCGAGGCCCGCAGCGCCTCCGCGATGCGCCGCGCCGCCGCCGCGTCATCACGGGCGTAGGATAGAAAAACGGCTTTGGTGGGCTCGGACATCGTCAGAACAGCGGCGCGTTGTTCTTCGGGTCGGTGAGCAGCGCCTCGAAGCGCGGATCGCCGCGCAGGGGCAGCCAGTCGACATTGTAGCGCGCCGCGTGAACATTGGCTCCGCACGGCGTGCGCAGCAGGCGCGCCAACTCGGCGAGTGCGCCGTCCTTGTCGCCGGTCCACGCCAAAACTTGGGCGTAGGCGCGGCTGTAACCCGGGCCTTCCTTGGCGTCGGCGGACTCGGGCAGCAGTTCTTTCATCCGCCGCGCACAGCGCAAGGCGGACTCCCGGTCGTCGGCGTAGGCATGAAGGAAGGCGAGCCCCCGCCAGAGGCCGGCGTTGGTCGGTTGCTTTTCCACGAGGGCGTTGAACTCGGGCAGGAGTTGTTTCGCCCGGGCGCGGGCGGCGGCGAGCTCATTGTGGCCGACCAAGTCGCGCACGACCTCGAAGTCCTGCTCCCAATGCGGATCATCAATCGGATCAATGGAGGGGTGCTGCCGGTTGATCTCGGCGACCTGGGCCCAGTCGCCGCGCGCGCGGGCCCAATCCCGGCGGACGGACAGCAGCTGGTTAGCATTCGTCGCCGTGGGCTTGGCGTTGGCCAGCCAGGCTTCCATCTCGCGGCTCGAGCCGCGGGCGTAGAACGCGACGGCGGGAGCCTCACTTGCAAATTCCAAATTGTCCGGCGCGAGTTCCGCGGCATGGGCATACGCCGTCGCCGCTTCATCATAACGCCGCAAGTCGCGGAGGGTATCGCCCACCTCCAAGGTCATGGTTGGATTGCGCGGGTCGAGTTGCACGGCCTGCCGGATGTAGGCCAACGCCTCAAGCCACCGCCCCTGCCGGCGCTCGAGGAACCCGAGTTGCACATAGGCGACGGCCGAGTTGGGATTGAGCGCCAGCAGACGCCGGTAGTGCACCGCCGCCTGCCCGTAGTCCTTGAAGGCGTAATAAAAATAGTTGCCCTGATTCTCAATGACCACGGGATCTCCCGGCGCGAGCCGCACGGCGGTCTCGATCGCGGCCTTGGCCCGAGCCAGACGTTCAGGAGTGCGGTCCTCGTTCCCGCTATAAGCAAAGGTGTGCACGCTGCCGAGCGAGGCCCACGCTTGGGCGAAAGCCGGATCGAGTTTCACCGCGTCGAGCAACCACTGCTCGACTTGCGCGCGGGTGGAGTTCGGATCGAAACCTTCGTCCCAAGCCCGCGCCTTCAGATAAAGATCATAGGCGGCAAGGCTGGTGGTCGGCCGGCTCTCCATCTGCGATTTTTCCTGCGGCGAGAGCGCGGCAGAGAGCGCGGTGGCGATGGCCTGCGAGAGCTCGGACTGAATGGCGAAAATGTCGGTGAGGTCGCGGTCGTAGGATTTGGCCCACACGTGCTCGTCGGTTGCGACGTTGATGAGCTGGCCGGTGACGCGCACCTTGTTGCCGGCGCGGCGCACGCTGCCCTCCAGCACGTAGGCGACCCCGAGCTCCGCGCCGATCTGGCGGATTTTTTTCGTGGTGCCGCGATACTCCATCACCGAGGTGCGCGAGGTGACCCGCAGATCGCGGATCACCGCGAGATTCGTCAGGATATCCTCGTGCATGCCGTCGGCGAAAAACGCATTGGCATCCTTGTCCTCGCTCATGTTCGCGAACGGCAGCACGGCGACGGATTTGTCCGCCGGGACGGATTTGTCGGCGGCGGGAGCCGCGACAGCTGGCGAAAGGCTAGAGGCTTGGGGCGAGGGGTTGGCGGTGGCGGGCCCCGGCACGGGCGCCCGCGTGGCCCAGTAAACCGCCACCCCGATGAACGCCCCCAGGAGGATCGCCAGCCACAAGTTAGACTTAAGCCAGCCGGGGCGGGCGGGTGATTGCCTCATCGGGGAGGCGACGCCCCTGTCACGTTCTCCCGGGCGGAGGCGCCCCGGCTTCAGGGTTTTGCCACCCTCCAGCAGCCGCTTCACCTGCGCGATAAACTCCGGGGTCGGCGTGCCGTGATCCAGCCGCGTCCACTGAACCCGCATGAATTCCTCCGGGACCTCGGACCCGGACTCGGGCGTTTCGTCGATCACGATCGGCACCACGAAGGTCCGGCTGCCGGCCATGTCGTGGGTGCGCTCGCCAGCAAGTTTCCATTCGCGGCGGAAGTAACCCTCGCCGCGCGCCTGCGTGGCGGCGGAGATGATGGGCATAAACAGCGCGCACTCGCGGATCTGCTTCTTGATCTTGGCGTCCCACGCGTCGCCGCCGCGCAATTCACCCTGGTCGAACCATGCATCGACGCCAAAGGCCCGCATCGCCTCTGCGATGCGCCGTGCCGCGTCCGTGTCTTCCCGCGCATAGCTGAGAAACACCCCGCCATGCGGCGGGGAACGCTCAACGTTCAACTCTGAACGCTCAACGCTCATGGCTGGCTTTCGGCCGGTTGTTTTCAGCCGTGCGGAGGCTCGCGGAGAAAATACGCACCAGCTCCTCGGCCTCGGTCAGCAATCCTTCCAGCAATCCCGGCTTGGCGACCAACGGGACGCGTTGCGCCAGCCGCAACCAGCGGCGCGCTTCACGTAACTCCTTGTAGCATACCTTCAGTTTGTGGATAAAATCATCCCGTGATTCCGCCCCTTCCGCTTCGCCATGATGGCCATACGGCGACGTGCCCGAACGCAACAACTGGTCGGCCACGTGGACCCCGGCCGGAGAACGCTGCCTCGACTCCGTCACGCGGACAATGCGAACGGCAAATTCCAACAAACGCTCCTCCAAATCATATTTGATCTCCTTCATTCAGCGTTGGACGTTAAAAGTTGTGTGTTGAGCGTTCGGTCCCGCTTAGAGCATCGGACCGTAGTGTGTTGTCCGGCATAACTCCCGGAAGTTCATGGCGATAATGCTTAGGCCTTGCCAGCCCAAACCCTCACTGGCACCCGTTCAAACAGCCCAGTAAGGCCGAATGTCCTCCCCCGCCCCCACCGCGAAGCCGGCCCTGTTGCCGGCCACCAGCAGCACCGAGGCGATCAGCGCGATCCGCGGCCTGATCCGGCGTGGCCAATACCTTGCCGCCTACGACGTGGCGGAGGAGGCCGAGATGCACACGTTTCAACCTGCCCTCATTCCGGTGGCTCTCGCGGAAATCAAATATCTCCGCGTGCTGGCCCTGGCCCGATCCGGCAGTTCGAAGCGCGCGGCCGCCGAGGCAGCCGACCTGGCCGCCAGCCTGCCCGCTGACCTGTTGCCGCCGGCGCTCGCCGAGGACATCGCCGCGCTTTCCGCGCGCATCGCCAAGGACCAGGCCCTGCGCGGCGCCCTGCCCGACCGCCCTGCGCTGGCCGCCGCGGCGGCCGCGGCGTATGAGGATGTCTATCGTCGCCTCGGCCGTTCCTACGCCGGGGTGAACGCCGCGACTCTCTGGCAAATCGCTGGCAACAAGAATCATGCGCACGAATTGGCGCAACACGTCCTTGAGCTTGCCGTCCGCGAAACCGCCGACCTCACCGGCCCAGCCGACCCCGGCCATTACTGGGCGTGGGTGACGCGTGCCGAGGCCCTGCTGGTGCTCGGTGACACGGCCGGAGCCATGACCGCGCTGGCGACGGTCGCCGGCGCCCACCATGATGATCACGGAGCCCAAGCCACCACCCGCCGCCAGCTCCGCTTTCTCTGCGAAGCGACCGGCATCGATCCCGCGCCGATCGTCGAGGTGCTGGCCCAGCCCGAGGTGATTCATTTTTGCGGACACATGACGGCCCCGCCGGGGGTCCGCGCCCGTTTCCCCCACGAGCAGCAGGTGGGCGTGGCGGCGGAGGTGCGCGCCAAGTTGCAGAGCCACCAGGTCGGTTTCGCACACGGCTCGCTGGCCAATGGCGCGGACATCATCATCGCGGAAATCGCGCTGGAACTCGGAGTTGAACTGCATGTGGTGCTGCCTTTCGCCATCGACGAATTCATCGCCATCAGCGTCGAGCCAGCCGGCCCGGACTGGACCGCACGCTTCCGGCACTGTCTTGGCACCGCCACCTCTGTCACGATCGCCAGTGACAGCGCCTACAACGGCGACGACGTGCTGTTCGCCTACGCTGGCCGCATCGCCATGGGTCAGGCCATGAACCGAGCGGCCAGCATCGATACCCGCGTATGGCAACTCGCCGTGTTTGACGGCGACGAGGCCCATGACAAGGCCGGCACCGCCCACGATATGCAGCAATGGCGGCTCGCCGGCGGCGCGACCGAGGTCATCCCCGTCCGCTCGACGCGCACCACCCCGACGGCCCCCTTCCTCACGCCCTCCGCCAAGCGGGTGATCCACGCCGTGCTCTTCGGCGACTTCAAAGGGTTCAGCCGGTTGCATGACGAGCACATCAAGCTATTCCTCGCCACGGTCATGCAGCCGGTGGCGGAGGTGCTCGACCGTTTCGGCGAGCACGTGATCGTGCGCAACACCTGGGGTGACGGTCTCTTCCTCGTGGTCGACAACGCGGTGAACGGGGCGCGTGTCGCGCTCGAGCTGCAGGAACGCCTGCACACGATCGACCTCGCGGCCGCAGGCCTGCCCGCCGATCTCTCCCTGCGGCTCGGCGGCCATGTCGCCCCGTTGGTGCCCGTCTATGATCCGGTGTTGCGGATCAACATGGTGATGGGCCGGGGCCTGACCCGCGCCGCGCGGATCGAGCCGCGCACGCCTCCGGGCGAGGTCTACGTGACGACCGGCTTCGCGGCGCTGCTGAGGCTTGAGCCGGACAGCGGCGTGACCTCCGAATACGTGGGCCATCTTACGACGGCCAAGAACTTCGAGACCACGCCGATGTATCTCCTGCGGCGCCAGGACGCGGCGAGCCGCGTCAGTTAGAAACGATACGCCGCGGTCACGCCGATTTGACGCGGATCGGCGCGGTTCTCATAGCGCGTTTCAATATAGTCCGGATCCTCGTTGCCGAAGAAATACACGCGTTTGTCGTAGGGCTCGTCGAAAAGATTTCTGGCCCAGAGCGTAAACGTCCATCGCGTCCACGTGTAGCCGGCGCTGGCATTCACGATCTGAAAGGCGCGGCGCGCCTCGTTCTGGTTGTTCGAGTCGAACTGTTGGGCCCGGCCCACCAGCTCGG
>JBKJRX010000015.1:0-3168 GCA_046593155.1 Lacunisphaera sp. | reverse complement strand
GGCGGCAAACTTCAACCTGGTGCCGGTGCGCCTGCTTGAACTGAAGGACGACTTCGCGGTCATCAAGGCGCAGGCACCGTTCGCGGCGGCGATCTGGATTTTCAATGTCGTCGTCATGGCGGCCTGTGTGTATCGGTTCTGAACATGACCAAGACGAAGAAATCGCGGAAACGCGGAAGAGCGGAGATGCGGAAGGTCCTGCTCACCGGGTTCGAGCCGTTCGGCGGCGAGTCCATCAATCCCTCGGGCGAGATCGCCCGGCAACTGCACGGCACGGTGATCGGCGGGCATCGTATCGTCGGAGCGCTGCTCCCGTGTGTGTTCGGTGCGGCCTTCGCCGAGTTGAAGAAACAAGTCCGCGCGACGAAACCGGTGCTCGTTGTTTGTGTAGGGCAGGCGGGCGGTCGCACGGAGATCACACCGGAGCGGGTGGCGATCAATGTCGATGATGCGCGCATCGCGGACAACGCGGGGCGACAGCCAGTGGACCGGCCGGTCGTGCGCGGCGGCCCGGCGGCCTATTGGTCCACGCTACCGATCAAGGCGATCGTGGCCGCACTTAAGCAACGCGGCATCCCCGGGGCAGTATCGCAGACCGCGGGCACTTTTGTGTGCAACCATGTTTTTTACGGCCTGATGCACGCACTCCGGAAACAGAAAAAGGTGCGCGGCGGTTTCATTCACGTGCCGTTCCTGCCGGAGCAGGCGAACGCGGGACAGCCCAGCCTGCCGCTCGACACGATGACGGCGGCGATCACGTGCGCGCTCGAGGTGGCTGTGCGCACGAAGCGCGACACGCGGTCAGCCGGCGGCGCGGAGCATTGAGTTAAACTTGGAAGCGGTGTGCCACCCCAAACCCGCGGGGTGAGGGCACCCCGCCTCCACAACCTACCGCACCGATCAGTTATTAAACCGAAACAGCGCCACGTCGCCGTCGTGGAAGACGTATTCCTTGCCCTCGAGACGGTATTTGCCGGCTTCGCGGGCGGCGGCGACGGAGCCGAGACGCATGAGATCCTCGTAGGAAACGATCTCGGCCTTGATGAAGCCCTTTTCGAAATCGGTGTGGATGACACCGGCGGCCTGCGGGGCCTTCCAGCCCTGCTTGATCGTCCAGGCGCGGACTTCCTTTTCGCCGGCGGTGAAGTAGGTCATCAGGCCGAGCAGGGCGTAGGTGCCCTTGATGAGTGAGGACACGCCGGAGTCGTCGACACCGAGATCCTTGAGGAAGGCCTTCGCCTCCTCGGGCGGCAGGTCGATGAGCTCGGCTTCGATCTTGGCGCTAATCGGCACGTAAGCGGCATCGTGGTGCGTGCGGACATATTCCGCGACTTTCTGGACGAATTTGTTTTGCTCGGCAGTGGCGAGGTCGGACTCGGCGACGTTGCACGCGAAAAGCACGGGCTTCGCGGTGAGCAGCTGGAACAGCTTCATCAACGCGACTTCCTCGGGGGTGGCGGGCAGGGTGTTGGCGGTCTTGCCGGCGTTGAGGTGTGGCTCCAGTTTCTGCAGGAGCGCGAGTTCGATGATGGCCTCCTTGTCGCCGGCCTTGGCATTTTTCTGGGTCTTGGTCATGCGCTTGGCGACAGCGTCGAGGTCGGCGAGCACGAGCTCGGTGGTGATCACCTCGATGTCGCGGACCGGGTCCACGCCACCCATAGTGTGGACGACGTCGCTGTCCTCGAAGCAACGGACGACCTGGACGATGGCATCGACCTCGCGGATGGTGGCCAGAAACTGGTTGCCGAGGCCCTCACCTTTGCTGGCACCGGCGACGAGGCCGGCGATGTCCACGAACTCGATGGCGGCGGGCACCACGACGTTGGTTTTGGCGATCTTCTGGAGGGCGTAGGCCCGCTCGTCCGGCACGATGACCACGCCGACGTTGGGGTCGATGGTGCAGAACGGGTAGTTGGCCGCCTCAGCCTTGCGGCTGCGGGTCAGGGCGTTAAAGAGGGTGGACTTGCCCACATTGGGGAGACCGACAATACCGGCTTTGAGCATAAAATTGGGTGCGTTAAGGGTCGGATGCAGGGGTGGCACTGGGGGCTTGACAAGGGCAAAGTTGTTCCGTCCATTCTGACCCTTTTCCAACCGCAATTCCGCTTCCCGTTAAGTAACCAGACACATCAAATGGCACTCAAAATCCGTCTTTCCCGCGTCGGCACCAAGAACGAACCGCACTACCGTGTGGTCGTCGCCGAGGAGCGCTCCCGCCGCGATGGTGACGCCGTCGAGCAGATCGGCGCCTACAACCCACGCGCCAAGGGCAACACGCTGACCATCAAGCTCGACCGGGTCGATTACTGGGTCTCGAAGGGTGCCAAGCCCACCGCGACGATGCATTCGATGATCAAGCGCGCCAAGCGCGCCGCGGCCGCCCCGGCGGCCTGATCCTTTTAACGCGGAGATCGCGGAGGACGCGAAGTCCCGGCTCACCAACCTCGGAGCAATCCGGGGTTTTGTTTTTGGGTGCTGGTTTTCTCCGTGCCCTCCGCGGTCTCCGCGTTTATTTGAATTCCTGTGCGCATCGACGTCCTGACCCTCTTTCCCGACATGCTCGATGGCTTCCTGTCCGAGAGCATGATGGGGCGCGCCCAGGAGGCGAAGCTGCTCGAGATCAAGGTTCACAACCTCCGCGACTGGGCGACCGACAAGCACAGGACGACCGACGACCGGCCTTTCGGTGGCGGTGCAGGCATGGTTCTGAAGTGCGAGCCGGTATTCGGCGCCATCGAGCAGATCTCGACCCCGGGATGCCGGCGCATCTACCTGACTCCCGACGGCACGCCGTTGTCGCCAGCCCTCGCCTTGGAACTCTCGCAGCAAAAGCACCTCGTGCTGCTGAGCGGCCATTACGAGGGAATTGACCAGCGGATCCGTGAAAAAGTCATCGATCAGGAGGTCAGTATCGGGGATTATGTGCTTACCAACGGCACACTTGCGGCGGCCGTCGTCATCGACGCACTGGCCCGTTTCATCCCGGGTGTGCTCGGGGAAGAAAAGTCGTTGACGACAGAAAGCTTCACCAGCAAGTTGCTCGACTTTCCTCAATACACGCGTCCCGCCGCTTACCGCGGCATGTCCGTGCCGGAAGTGCTCCTTTCGGGCAACCACGGCGAGATCGAGAAGTGGCGGCACGCGAAGCAGGTGGAAAAAACGCAGTCA